>CAZXEU010000018.1:0-41305 GCA_964639665.1 uncultured Rhodothermaceae bacterium
TCTAGGCTATAGCGTGCGGTGCTGCGCTGGGCGCAGGCCCGCAGCATGCGCACGCCGAGGCGCTGGGCCTCTTTTTCCAGGGTCAGTGCATCGAACATGCCGGGCCGGTGCTCAAGAACCCCCGCGAAATAGGCCGCAGGATGGTGCAGCTTCAGATAGGCACTGTGGTATACGGTGCGCGCAAAGGCGGCGGCGTGGCTGCGGCAGAAGCCGTAGCCGACGTATCCGGACACCTTGGCAAAGACCTCGCTGGCCACCTCCGGCGGGACGCCCCGCTGTATGGCGCCGCTGATGAAGCTCTCCTTCATCTCTGTCATCTCTTCCGGGTCGCGGTATTTCGACATCAGGCGCCGGAACCCGTCCGCTTCTTCCAGGCTCATGCCCGCAAAGCTGTGGGCGATCTCCAGGATCTGCTCCTGGAAGAGCACCACGCCGTAGGTATCCCGGAGAATGGGCTCAAGCAGCGGATGGTCGTAGACGACAGCTTCTTCGCCGCGGCGGCGGCGGATGAAGGGGTGTACCATGCCTGCCTGCAGCGGGCCGGGACGGAAGATGGCCACCTGCGTCACAAGGTCCTGGAAAGAGCGGGGCTGGTGGCTGGCCACCAGGTGCATCTGTCCCATGGACTCGATCTGGAAGAGCCCCAGGTTGTCGCCCTTCCGAATGGCGGCATAGGTCTCGGCATCATCCAGGGCAAGTGCATCAATCCAGTTGCTATTCGGCAGTGCCTCGCCGCGCTCGTGCTCGGCAACCAGGCGGCTGGCCATGTCCACGGTGGCCAGCATGCGCAGTCCCAGGACATCGAACTTGACCAGGCCCAGCGCCTCGACATCGTCCTTGTCGAACTGCACCATGCGGACGCCGTTGGCGGAGTGCTGCACGGGCGAGAATTGCCAGAGCGGGTTGCGCGAAAGGATCATGCCTCCGCTGTGCAGCCCCAGGTGGCGCGGTACGCCGTGGAGGGAAACCACGCACGAGAGCAGGGTGTCCATCATGGGAGAGGCCCCGGCGGCTGCTTCCAGGTCGCTTCTGAAAGCGTGGATTTCACGGGTGGAGCGGCGGCGCGGGACAGCCTTGGAGAGGCGGCTAAGCTCCCGAGCCGGCCAGCCCAGCGCCTTGGCCGCATCGCGGATGGCCAGGCGGAGCCCGTAGCGTACGAGCGTCGCCGCCATGGCGGTATGCTCGGGCCCGAAGCGCTGCTCGATCCAGGAGATGATTTCGTCGCGGCGGTCCGAATCGAAATCGACATCAATGTCCGGTGTGCCCACCCGTCCGCGGTGCAGGAAGCGCTCGAAAAGCAGGTTCTGTTCAAGAGGGCACACCGTAGTGATGCCGAGCAAATAGGCGATGATGGAATTGGCGGCCGAGCCCCGGCCGGCGTAGCGGATTCCCCTGCGCTGCGCCTCCACGATGATTTCGTGGACGACGAGGAAGAAGTCGCACAGGTCGAGATCCGCAATGGTGGAGATTTCATGCTCCATCTGCCGGTGCGCGGCCGCAGCGTGCGGGGAGTCGCGGTAGCGCCGCAGCAGGCCTTCGTCGCAGAGTTGCCTCAGCATGGGCAGCGCCTGCGCCGGGTCTTCAAGCCGGGGCGCGGGGGCAATGAGATGGCCCGGCAGCAGATTGACACGGCAGGCAGCAGCGACATCGGCGGCGCGATCGAAGGCACGCGGATGGGGCAGGAGCCTGCGCAGTGTATCAGGAGCACGCAGGAAGGCCTCGGCATTGGTGGGCCGCTCCGGCATGTGGTCGAAAACGGTGCAGCCGAGGCGGATGCAGGTCATGAGGTCGTAGCGTGTGTACGCCTCCGGGCGTGCAAAACGCACGTCGCCGCCCACGATGGTTTCGGCGCGGCAGGCGGAGGCAAGCTCCGCAAGCGCGCGCAGAAGGGCGGCATCGTTTTCGTGGAGATGATGCCAGAGCTCGACGGAGAGGCGATCGCCAAAGATGGCCACGAGCCGCTCCAGATACTGCCGTGCTGCAGACGGTGATGCGGTCAGTGTGCGGGCAAGCAGCCCGGCGCGCCCGCCGGTAAGACAGAAAAGGTTGGATGAAGGCGTGAGATCATCGAGCGTGAGAGGACGCTCATGGCTCAGGGTAAGGAGCCGGCAGAGCTCGCCGTAGCCGTCCCTGTTGGCGCAAAGCAGCACCAGGTAGCCTTCTCCCACCGGCACCTCGGCTCCGTAGACGGGCTTTATGCCACAGGCCTGGCAGGCCTTCGCGAAGCGCACCGCGCCGCGCACGCCCTGCGTGTCGGTAAGCGCAAGTGCATCCATGCCGAGCCTGGCAGCTTCCGCAGCCAGCTCCTCGGGAGAAGAGCCGCCGGCCAGGAGGGAAAAGTAGGATCGCACGTGGAGGTAGGTGAAGGACATGGCTCAGGCCAGAGGTTTGAAAGCCAATCGCTTTTCCGGAAAGAGGGAATCCTTCCGCTCGGCCCGCAGCAATACTTCCTGTCCGTAGCGTTTCTGCAGCAGGACGATGGCGCGTCGCAGGGCGGGCTCTTCCGTGCGGGGCGTAAAGAAGTGTCCCTGCGCGTAGGCCAGCTGGACCAGGCCTCCGGCAGCGAGCCGCAGCGAGAGTATCTCGCGTGTACCAAGCCGGTGGCACAGGCTTTCATGGAGCCTGCAGGCAAGGCGCTGCAGGTCGGTTGTCGATGACAGTCCTCGCGGTGCCATGTACCGGGTGCTGACCGTGCCCCGCTCCAAAGCGAAGGCTTCCAGGGCGAGCGTGAGAGCGGCCATGCCCTGGAGCTTCCGGGCCAGGTGTTCGGCAAGGAGCAGGATGGCGGCCCGGATCCATGGCTTTCCGGCGGCAGAGGGGACTTCCAGTTCGTGTGCCGTGTCTATTTCCCTGTCAGGTACATAGACCGGTACCACAGGCTGCCTGCCGGGGCGCAGGATACCATTCAGCAGCGCTCCGGTCCGGATGCCGAACTGCGCGCACAGATGCCTTCGGGTAAGCCGCCTGCGCACGGCGTCCAGGTCATGCAGCCCGAAAAGCTGCAGCCGCTGTGCCACTTCCGCACCGTTTTCGCCGAGAACGCCGCAGGCAAGCGTGGCCACGGATGTGCCGGCAAGGAAAGCCGCCTCGTTACATACCATGCGGAGTGTGGCGAAAGATGCCGTGTATGCAGCCAGGCGCGTCCAGTCGGCGCAGGAAGCCGCCGCCGCACGAAGCTCCGTGTGCTCTGCCACAAATCCTGCGAGCCCGTCGATGTCGGCGTCCTGTAGCAGGAAGCAGCCCGGGCCCTGTGCTTTCATGCGGAGACTGAAACAGCCAAGCTGGCGGGCCAGCGCGTTGTGTGCCGCCTTTTCACGCGCACGGTCCCGCCGAACGAAAGCAGCCTGCACATATATACTTCGTGCCCGCCCCAGGGGCATCCCGGCCTGCCATTCCGCGAGGGGAGCGGACGCTTCGACAAGGCGTCCCTCTTCATGGACTATGACCACCCTGTCTCGTGGACCCGTTACCTGGGCTGGCAGGTGGGGCCACTCTACGAGGGCATAACGGAGCATTTTGGGCATGACCAGCGTGTACTGCGAGGCCGGGCAGCTATTATACATTAATTATATATGGTGCGCAATAGGTGTACACAGAAAAATTTGTGTCGGTTGCCCGAATAGCTGTTCGGGAAGGCGGCAAGCTGTGTGATCGCGATAGCAGCCGCCCCGTTTGTACACGGATCAGCTAGAGGCTACGGAAGGAAGGCCCGGAATAAATAGATGTGCACATATAAAAAAATTTGCATGCGATGCCCCTGCCGGCTGCTGCCGGCAGGCAGCGCAAGACACGGACCACGCCGTCCCACTGCGGAATGCACTCCATGCCCGAAGCGCTGAATCGGCCCTATATTGCCGAAAGAGTGAAAACTGCAAGTCGGCGCGTTGCAGGTCCGCTCTTTTTTCCCGGTGCAAGCGTCATGGACAACGATATCCTCATCCTGACCACGGGAGGCACGATCGACAAGGTGTACTTCGATGCGAAGGGGGGCTACAAGGTAGGAGAGCCCCAGATCGTTGACATACTGCGGACGGTGAATGTCGCCACGGGCTACCGGATACATACGCTGCTCCGGAAAGACAGCCTGGATCTTACGGATGAAGACCGGGCGCTGATCAGACGCACCGTCAAGGAAGTGTCCAATCACCGGATCGTCATCACGCACGGGACGGATACCATGGTGGAGACCGCGCGGTATTTGCGCAACATTCCCGGCAAGACGATTGTCCTTGTCGGATCGCTTGCGCCTGCCCGGTTCAAGGCAACGGATGCGGAATTCAACATAGGCTTTGCCTTTGCTGCCGCGCAGACTCTTCCGCCCGGTGTGTACCTTGCCATGAACGGCTGCGTTTTCGATCCCCGGATGGTGCGGAAGAATCTGGGTCAGAACCGGTTCGAGGCGCTGTAGCCCGAAGGAGGAATCATGCGAACGCTTCCTCAACTACTGAACCCCCGGAAATGGCTGTCTGCCCTTCGCCTGGCGGGCATGATTACATTCTGCGTGGTGGCGCCTGTCCTGGGCGTGGTCCTGGGCACCGTGCTCTCGGCCGTCCCGCCCCGGGAAGTTTCTTCCTGGGCGGTGGCCGCTGGTGCGCTTCTGGGCCTGTGCGGCGCGGTGCTGCACTTGCGGCATCTTCCGGTGCGCCCTAGTATGGCGGTGCCGGCCGCGGCCGCTGTGATCCTCGCCGGGTTCGCTTCCTGGCTTCAGGGCGCCGTTGCAGCGGGGGCCGGCATCGCCGTGTGGCTGGGACACAAGCCGCGTCTCAAGGCCGTGGCCCTCCCCGTGTATGCGGGCTTTGTTGTTATGGTGGGATTGGGCCCGGGCGGCAGCGCGGGGCCTGTCGTCTTTGCCAGCTTGGTGGCAATGCTCCTTACCACTGCATGGGTACTACTGGATGTGCGTCCAAGTCTCCGGGAGACGATCGCAGGCGTCGTGTGCCTTGTGCTCATACTTGCGCCACTGCCTTTTTTCCTGTTCGATTTTCGCGGCCTGTACCTGCTCCTTCTACTGGTTGCGGACGGTCTCCTGCTTTCGGTGCTCTGGCTTCTCCTGGCAGAGCGGGCTCCCGTGCGTGCACGCGGTATGCTGACCCTTGCGATGGTGGCGATGGCGGCCGCGCTGTATTTCGGGGCCATAGTGCAGCTTGGTGAGTAAAATACGGTCTGGAACCGCCGTGCTTCGCACGCCCCTGGCTTCAGTGAGAAGAAAAGGGGTTGGAACCGGAGTGCAGGTTCGCCGCGCTTGGCGGTGTCTTGGCTCAGTTTTTGCTAAGAGAGGGATAGGGTAAGCGAACAGACTGGCATGGCGTACTCGCAATTCAACCGACAGCTGGTTGACCGTGCAAGAATGGGGGAGAGGCAGGCCTGCGATGAATTGCTGCATCGTCTGGAGCCCATGTTTCGCGCCTTCTTCGTGAAGCGCGTTGGCCTGAATGCGTCCGTTGATGACCTGGTGCAGAATACGCTGCTTCGTGTGCATAGCGGAATCGGGGCCCTCAAGGATCCTGAGCGCCTGAAGCCCTTTGCGATGAAGGCCGCGCTGTTCGAGCTTCACGATCTGTACAGGGGGCGCTACAGTGCCAAGGAAATGCTGTTCGAGCCGGAAAGCCTGCCCGAAGCGCCAGGCGGCTGGAGCGACCGCGCCGGAAGTGCGATTGATCTGGAGCGTGCGATGTCCGTCCTTTCATCGCATGCCCGCCGGATCCTCGAAATGCGCGAATACGGCTATCGTTACAAGGAAATCGCCGCGGCGCTGGACACCACGGAAACGGCGGTCAAGATGCAGGTGAAGCGTGCCTTTGAGAAAATGCGAAGCGTCTTTGCCGCGTGATGCCAGACTGTTACCTTTTTGCACTTGAGTGCGACGTACTATAGTGACCCGTTCATCGGACAAGGCTGCTTCCCGCGAAATGCGTGATCCGATAGACGACCTGCTATTCAGGGAGACGTTCTCCCCAAGGAGTGCGGAAGCCCTCCGCGCGGCGGTGAAGGACGACCAAGCCCTGCGGGATACGATCCTTCAGTGGCAGAATCTGGGCGCTGCGCTCGGTCAGGCTCTGGATGAATACGTACCGGACAGGCGTCTCTTTGTGCTCTACGCACTTTCCAGCGCGGGCCACGCTGCGCTACTATCGGAAGAGGAGCGCCGGCAGCTTCGCCGCGCCCGCCCGGGGCTGGAGGCGGCTGTGGATTCGCATCCCGGTCTAGCCAGTGCTGCCGCGCATATTGTCTCCGAGAAAGACGACTTTGACCAGTGCTGGCAGTCGTTTGATACGGGAAGACGCCCGGCGACCGTACGCCCCTTGCGATGGACGTGGCGCATAGCCGCGGCGATCATGTTGGTCGGATTTGCTGGTTTGATGGCGTACGTGTTGCGCAGCGGCGACGACCTTCATACGATTGCAACAGTAGCCGGTGAGTCTGTCCGTGTCACGCTTCCGGACGGATCCGAGGTGTTCCTGACAGGGGAGACCGAGTTGGCCTATGATCAGGCGGCCTTTGACCGCAGGGTTCGCCTTGAGGGCCGCGTGTTTATGGACGTCGTGTCCTCCCCGGAGTTTTTCGTCGTTTCGACGCCTACCGCGGAAGCTACCGTCATCGGTACGCGCTTCGGGATAGAGGGCTCGGACGACGTGACCGAGGTGGTCCTGGAGAGCGGAAGCCTTGCGCTGGCGGCACGCGGCTCGCCAGAAGACCGCGTGATATTGCAGCCCGGACATATGAGCCGTGTACAGCAGGGCTCTTCTCCTAGCGATCCTGTGGAGGTGGACCTGCCGCGAACGCTGAGCTGGACCGGTTTCTTTTTCTTCCGGGCAACGCCCATGTCGGCTGTCGCCGAGCAGCTTGAGGAGGCATTTGGCATCCGCGTCAGCGTGGAGGCAGCGCTGCTTTCGGAAGCGGTAAGCGGAACCTTTGACCGGCGTGATGGGGTGGAGCATATCCTGAGGGTACTTTCCGGCACGCTTGGCGCCGTCGTCGAGGGAGATGCCGAGCAGGGCTACCAAGTAAGCCTTCAGTCCTGAAGGCCCCGGCCAAACTCTATAGTCGCCGAGCTCAGCCGGGATTGGCCAGTCGGCATTCTGCGTGCTCTGCAGCACGCTGGAGAACCTTGTCGCAAAGTCGGTGCGATGGTCTGGAATTGCGAGATATACTGGCGCGCGTGCTCACCGGCAAGATTGCCCTTTTGCATTCCGTGGGCCAAGCCTGGGTATGGGTGCTCGCGCCGGATGCATGCCGGGAGCCCATAAGGGTGGGCATGCTCGCTGAGGTCATTGCCACGTTGGCCGAGCCGGTTATTCGGATCACCAAGGTCGGCAACCAGGTCGGGACCGCAGTTGCGATCACATGGTGCTCGTGCCCGGGAACCCCTGGATGGTTGGCATTGTCTACCGCCGCCGCAATGTCAACTGGAGCGGCATCCGGGAGATGACTGCGTGGATCCTGTGGGCGGAGATGCCCGTCGTCGTGTTCATGGAAACCCCGAGCTGTTGAGTATGGATCGGGCGGCAGTTCCGGTGGATGCTCTGCTCGGGATGCTGCACGCATGCGCATTCGCCATCGCGGTCGGATTCCTGGATTGTTATCGAGGCGTGCGTGCTATCGGCCAGGATCGCGCAGGGACTGCTCCCCTTGGAATATTCATCAGGCGGAATGGCCAATTGAGATTCATGCCGTTCATTCACCTATTCATCGCAACACCCCTGAATTATGATCGACATCAATGAAATCGGTGCAACCGCGTTCGTAATCGCGGCAGTTAGGGCTGGCGAGTCCGAAAAGCCGGATCCGCTGTTCATTGATCCCTACGCCCAGTGGTTCTCTACCGACCGGGCTCGCACGGCCGTTCAGCAGCTGGACGCGGCTTTCCCGCCCTCGACCAGCATGGTCCGATTCCGAACCTGCTTTTTCAACGGATTCATCGAGCGCGGGATCGCAGCGGGGGCTCGGCAGGTGGTTCTGCTCGGGGGCGGCTTCGACATGCGCGCCCACGTGTTTGCCGATTCGGGTGCCAGTTTCTTCGAGGTTGACCAGAAGGCGGTCCTGGAGTTCAAGCGCATGACACTGGCGAAGAATGGCATCCAGCAACCGCCATCACTCTTCGCCAATTACCTGGAGGCCGATGTTCCGAATGGACTGGCCGAGCTTGGCTTCGATCTCTCAGCGCCAACGCTGATGGTTTGGGAGGGCAATACGATGTATCTGCCTCCCGAGAGCATTATGCCGTTCGTCAACCGGCTTGCCGACGCCATGACTTCGTTTCGCATCGCGTTCGATTACTTCTCCGTCGACCTGCAAAGCCGCGACTTCGAGAACGAGGAAGACCGCCGCCGGCTCGAGGGCGTGGAACGAGCGATGGGCGCTGTGTTTCCGACGGGATTTCCCGACCTGAGCGTGTTCGAGGTACGGGCGCCGTACAGAGTGGCCGAGGACGGCTCGTTCGCCAATCTGGCCGAGGAATTCGGATTGGGCGACTTGGTGGCTAGTTATCCGGAGGATTGGCGTGAGACGCTTAAACTGTATCGGTACTGCGTGCTGGAGAGGAGGTGAGGCGGTGCAAGCCTGCTATTCATGCCGCGCTGGCGAGCTTGCTTCGCCGACACCAAATCAAGTGGCTGGGCGGTCGCATTCGGGCTAAGTCAGCGCCCGCTGATACCATTGCGGCTTCAGTGCCGTGGTACCGGGCGGCCTGCAGGTGCCATGAGGAGCATTCAACGCCGTTTCCCGCCAGATTGCCACAGCAACCTGGCGAACGCTGGCACCGGCCCGAGCCTGCTCTTTGCCGGACAGGCGTCGGCTATTCTGCTACGACCGGAGAAATCATGATATGCGCCGACGGAGTGCCCGCCCTCATGATCCAGGGCCCACCGGGAGACTCAGGCCGCTCCGGGATGCCCGTGCTTGCCTGCGTGGCGTAGGGAATGTAGAGGGCGTATAGTCCGATGCTCGCCTCTGACCGGTCGAACGAATCCACGTCAGCGTTAATGTTGTAGACTGCGGCGGGTGCAGTGGGCATGGAAAGCGTACCGGCCTCCGCTTCTTCATGGCGTATATCGAAGGACTCCTGCCCCATGATCCCCTCGGCGCGGAGCTCGCGACCGCGAGTCATGTAAGGCTCCAGCGAGTTGTGGTAGCACGCTACGTGAAATCTTGCGTCCCCAGGCTCATCGGCCAGGCACGTTAGCTCATTGGACCCTTCACGGATCGTTACAAGCCTGCCCGAATCATCATAACCCATCACCTTGGCTCCCTCGCGCAGCTCTTCGGGCGCAGCCAGGACAGCGTCCTCTACCTGCTGACCGGAATTGGTGACCTGGGCGGTGCAGCTAACAGGCAGCAGGATGAGCGCGAGCGGCAAGAGTGGTCTGGAAAGAGATTGCATCGAAATACGTGGCGGATCCTTTGCGCATGGGCCTCCAAGTTAAGGCTGTGTGCGTAAGCATGCCTTTATATTGGTTTCTGCCGTGCACAGCAGGCACGGCTGATAGTCCTAGTGATCACCGGCCTACGGGATTCTATCGTCTCGACTACGTGCAATCTTGTGAGTAGCCGGCGGTAGGATCAGCGTTGGCGCGAATCCGTGCCGTCCCGTCCACCGTCATCGTTCGTTGGTTGCGATCACAAATAATTCCCTAACTTTGCGCACGCCTCGCCAGCACCGGCATCCCGTCATCCAATTCACGTTGCATGGAATTCTTCTGGTACGATTTCGAGACGCTCGGACGCAATCCGCGCGTGGCACGCGCGGCACAGTTCTTCGGAATACGGACCGACGCCGAGCTCAACGAAATCTCTCGTACCGAGACAATCTATTGTCGGCCGTCGCTGGACTGGCTTCCCGTGCCCGCCTCCTGCGCGGTTCACGCCCTCACTACGGACGAACTGAGCACGAAGGGCATCAAGGAGGCGGATTTCGCTCGCCGTATTCACGCCGAGCTGTCGCAGCCCGGCACATGTGCAGTGGGCTACAATGCAACGCGCTTCGACCACGAGGTGACGCGTTTCCTTTTCTGGCGCACGCTGCGCGATCCCTATGCCTGGCATTGGCGGCACGGCAACGCCAAATGGGATCTAATAGATCTCATGCGAGCAGCCTTTGTGTTGCGGCCACAGGGAATCATGTGGCCGAAAAACGAGGAAGGGAAGCCAACCTTCAGGCTGCACGCACTGGCCAGTGCAAATGACGTCGAGCACGTGCCGAGCCACACAGCCGATGCCGACGTACTCACGCTCATTGCACTTGCGAGGCTCGTGCGGTCCGCGCAGCCGAAGCTCTTTGACTATTACCTGGCCCTGCGAAGTGCAAAGGAGGTCAGCCGCCGCATGGAGGACGTGTTTCTCTGGATTTCCGGCAGGATTGCGCCGTCCCGAGGCTGCGTGACACTGATGGCACCTCTTGGCCCCGATCCTGCCTACACCAAGCGGCAGATTGCCTTCGATCTGGCCGTCGATCCGCTGGACTTGGCGGAGATGCTGCCGAAAGAGCTGGAGACGCGGCTGTTCGGACGCGACCAGGGCATTCGGCCAGTTCATGCGATAAACACGAATGGCAGTCCGTTCGTGGTGGAAAGGGATTACCTGACGGGCAGGACCACGGGGGCCCTGGACGAGCGGGCGGGACTGGATGCGGCCAGGATGTGGGAGCGCGAGCGTGAGCTCCGCCAGGACCGCGCGCTGTGCAGGCGGCTTGTGGATGCCTGGACCGCGCATCAGGAGTCCAGACGGTCGGAGGCCACGGACGTGGACGAGGCGCTGTACGAAGCCTTTGTGCCCGACTGGGATCGCAGGAGGTTGGAGGATCTGCACGAGCGCGACCCGACATTCGCCGATTCGTCCCGGCACTCGTTTCAGGACTCCCGGCTGCCGGAGGTCATTTTCCGGTACCGTGCCAGGAATTACTTCGAGAGCCTCACGGCAGCGGAGAAAGAGCGCTGGCTCGCGCACTGCCGCCAGCGTCACCTGACGCCGGACGAGAACGGGCAGACCGCACTCGATTGCTTTTTCGGGGAGATCAGGAAAGGAAGAGAAAGTGACCCTGAAAAGAACGAGCTCTGGGACGACCTCGAAAGCTACGGGCGTGTGGTCAAGAAGCAGCTAAGTCGGGCACGGGCGTAAATGGACGGAAGCAGGATCCGCGTTGGGATCGGCCATCTCTTCGCGACCGGCAATGACACGGCGCTAGATGCCATAGTCCACATCGCGGGAGCGAGGTTTTCGGCCGATGACGATCCCGTTCGGCGAAACTGGGTCCTTAACCCGGGGCGAAGGATCTCGCACCGTCTTTACGACCTGACGGGCATCAGCACGCGCGAAAGCGGGGCTAGACCGCATTGGAGCGCGGCAAGAGGGGATATAGGAGACTTCTTCGCCAATCTCGATGTGCTCCTGGTCTGCGATATCCGTCGCCAGAGGGACTGGTTTGCGGATATTGTGCAGCGTGGTGTCGCCTCGCCTCCCGTGCTGGTTGATCTGCTGGAGATGTCGCAGTTTTTTCGCCCCGAAGAAGGCGTGCCGTACACCGAGAAGGCGCTTGTGGGGCTCGTGCCGGACGTGCGCGCCCGCATGGCCGGCAGGCCGCTGCTGCGTGTGCTGAACGGTATTGAGACGTTGCTTTCAGCCGTTCTCAACGCCATACTGGAGGGCAGGGAAGAGGAGTCCGGTAGCCTATTCTTTCCGGTGTACGGCCTGCTTTCACAGGCGCTTGAAGCGGGCGATGCCCCGCAGGATTTTCAGGCCATGCAGACCCTCGCCGAGGCCGCGCATGGCATTCGATGGGAAGGGGGCGCGGCCAGCCTGCTGTTTGACCGCCCGCGGCAGATGCCGCAGGACAGCCTCACGGCATTTGTCGGGAGCTGGCTGCCGGAAGAGAAGGGAGCTGGCCGGAAGCGAAAGGACAATTCCGGCGATGCCCGTCCCGTAAAGTGGCGAGGCGTGGAGGACGTACTGTCCAGCCTGTCCACGGTCATACCCAACTTCGAGAAGCGGCGGGAGCAGGTAAGGTATGCCGGTTTCTGCACCGAAGCCATCAACGATCACGGCACGTACGTGGTGGAGGCCGGGACGGGCACCGGCAAGACTCTGGGCTACTTCATCCCCGCCTGCGAGCACGCAAGGCTCAATCCCGGGTCGCAGGTGGTTATCGCTACCAGCACCAAGAACCTCATGCACCAGATCCTCGACAAGGAATGGCGCACCCTGCAGTTGATGCCGCAGGCCATCTACGGGGACCTTGAGGTTGCGCAGCTGAAGGGGAAGCAGAACTACCTCTGCCTCTCCGCGCTTCGGGGACTATTCCTGGCGAGGAATGCGGAATACCGCACGGGAGATGCGCTAGTGCGTCTCTCCTGGCTATACCTGTTTCTTGTCCTGATGCGGGACGAAGGGCGCTGGGAAGGTGCCCCGGCCGGATTCGAGCGGCGGTTGACTCGCCTGAGGGACTTCGCTTTGGCCGCCAATGCCCAAGAGGCCTGCGTCCGCGGTCTGTGCTCTCTGGGCCTGGCGTGTGTCTACCCGCGCGCGCTGGATCAGGCCCGCAAGGCCAACATTGTCATTACCAACCACCACAAGCTGGCGACGCTGGATGACGCCATTTCCGAGCGCCAGACGGTCTGTATTATCGATGAAGCAGACCTCTTCCCCGACAACTTGCGCGGTGCCAGCACCGTCGAAATCAACCGGTTCCGCCTGTGGCGTTTTCTCAGGCAGGCGCTGGGTACGAAACAGCGCCGGGGGTTTGCCCGGGTGCTAGAGGAGCAGCTTCAGCGTGAAAGACGAAAGGATCCGGACAAGCAGGCACTTCTGGAGAGCCTGGAGCGGATACAACGGATCTGCCATGAAATCGGCTCACTCCTGGACGTGATCGGGGGCATAGGGCCGCCGCGCGGATTCGGCATGCGCTGGGATGATATGTCCGGTGACGACCTCGAACAACTGGATGCGGCCCTGGAGCAGTTACAGCTCGGCCTTGAGAGGATGGAGGACCTGTGGACGCGCATTGCCGACAGCAAGCGTTATGCGGAGTCCGACGGTCCGGAGGGCAAGGGGAAGCAGCGCGAAAGGCATTCCGTGCAGCAGAACCTCAACATGGTCAAGGAGCTTTGCGCCGACGTGGCGGAGCTGGCAACGGGCTTTCCGTCCGAAGATCACACGTTTGTCTTCCACTGTCGGGGGCGTCGCTGGTCCATCCAGAAAGTGCCGTTTAACTTCTCGGAGTCCGACCAGCCCGGTACGGATTTCGTTGCCGGCTTGAAGGAGCGTGGCATGAAGACGGTCCTGTTCACGTCGGCGACCCTCTATGTGGACGGCAATCTGGATCTGTTCTGCCGGGAGCTCTTCAATGACGACCGGGCGTCGCGACATTTTCGGCGCGTGGCCAGATTCGATTCTCCGTTCAACTATCGGAAGCAGGTTGGGGGGGCGGTGGCGGCGTATCTGCCGTCCTTTTCCTACGCGGCCGGCGGCGCTAGAGGCAGGCCTCGGGCCGCATCCTGGGAGGACGAAGTGGCGCGAACCATCGCGCTGCTGACAGTAGCCACAGCGGGAAGGACGCTCGTGCTGTTTACGAATACGCAGGAAATGCGGGACATGTATGAGCGCGTGCGTCCGGTGTTGAAGGAGCATGACATCGAGCTGCTCTTGCAGAGCGGCGCCAGCCGCAGCGCGTCGGAGACGTTTGCCGCAGTAGAGCAGAGCGTGCTTATGGGCGTGAACCGATTCTGGACAGGAGTCGATTTCCCCGGGCCGACACTAAGCCAGGTTATCGTTGTGCGGCTTCCCAATCCGAGCCTCGGCGATCCCCTGGTTAGGCACCGTAGGCAATACTGGGACCAGGGCACGTTCTGGAACAGCTGGTACGGCCCGACGACGCGCCTGATGCTGCGTCAGGGGTTCGGGCGCCTGGTCCGGCGGCAGACTGACTCTGGCGTCTTCATCCTTCTCGATCCGCGGATCGTAACCCACAGGACAATGCGGCTGCATGCGGAAGCCCTTCCCGTTGGATTGCGCCCCATAAGCGAATCGGCGTTTGAGTTAGCGGAATGGGCTGTGGGACGGCTCCGCCTGACGGCGGAATTGAACGCCCGCGAGCTGGACCTGGCAGGATTATTCCGGTCGATATACAGCTAATGGGTTTCGGCTCCGGCCTTTCCCTGAGGGCGTTCTCCGAGGAAGGCATTGGATTCCATGCCCCACCGGCAAGTCTATGGACGGTTCTCCGGCATCAGCCCCATAGTGTGGGCCCTTCGCCTTCCTATCGGCCGTCCGGAAATATTCTTCCGCGCCGCAGAACCTAAAGGGTCCGTTCTGCGAAATGGCAGAACCCGGGAATTGGAGCAGCAAAGCACCCGTTACCAGTGGACCTGTGCGCGGCAGAAACTTGTACCTGCGGCGTCGAACTCATCCTTCAGAAAGGTCAGCAGACTTCTGGTCCGGCATCGGCTGCCTCGCTGCCACAGCGGCGGTTTGGGACGGGCAGGGCTGTTGTAGCCTAATCCAAATTCGGTCGCTGCGCCAATCCTGCTGCTATCTTCAGCCTGAATTCCGTAGCCGCGCGAGGCCCGCTCCTGCCAAGGCTATCGGGCCACGGTAACAGGCCGCGTTACCCGGACTCCATCCGCCTGCATCACCAGGAAATAGGTCCCGTCCGGCAGCTCGGGCAGTATTGCAAGCCATGATTCGTACTCGCCTTCGGGCTGAACCCGGTCAACTATTACGTTGACCTCGCGCCCCAGTACGTCGACAACGGACAGGCGTACACGGCCGGGTCGGTCCAGGCTGTACCTGACGGTGGCTCCGGATGTTACCGGATTCGGAAAATGAGACAGTCTCAACGCCGGGTCCGGGGCCGTGGCAGTCGGACCTTCGATTCCGACCGGCCCAACCAGCGTAGTTACATCCCATAGTCGTACCGTACCGTCGTCCGATCCCGATGCCACATAGTTGCCGTCGGGTGAATACGCAACAGAGCGCACCCAGTCCTTGTGCCCCGGGAATCGAAGTGCCTCCGCTCCCGCGGTGACATTCCACAGCCGGACCGTTCCATCGTCCGATCCTGAGGCTACGTGGCGACCATCAGGTGCATATGCCACGGAGCGCACCCAGTCCGTGTGGCCAATAAAGCGGCGCGCCTCTATTTCCTCGGCAATATTCCACAGGCGAACGGTACCGTCGTCCGATCCCGATGCCACATGGCTGCCGTCTGGCGAATACGCTACGGAGCGCACCCAGTCCGTATGGCCAACGAAGCGACGTGCTTCCACTTCCGCGGCCAAGTCCCAAACGCGGACCGTACCGTCGTCCGATCCCGAGGCCACCTGACGACCGTCAGGCGAATACGCCACGGAGCGTACCCAATCCGTGTGACCATCGAAGCGCCGCGCCTCCGCTCCCGTGGCGATATTCCAGACCTGCACCGTACCGTCAATCGGGGCCGGATCTTCATCCGAACCGGATCCCGATCCTGAAACTACATGGCTGCCATCGGGCGAATATGCAAGGGATAGTATCTGGCCGGCAACGCCTACGAAGCGGCGGGTCTCCGCTCCCGTGGAAATATGCCAGAGTCGCACCGTATCGTCTATCCATCCCGCGGCCACGTGGCTGCCATCAGGTGAGATCGCCATGGATAACGCAAGTATATCCAGCCTCCGAGTCATAGCGCCCGTGGCGATATTCCACAGGCGTACAGTCGCGTCGTCCGACGCCGAGGCCACGCGCCGGGCATCGGAAAAGAATGCCACTTCCCAAACATATCCCGTGTGGCCTTCAACGCGATTATGGTCCAGGCTGCGCGTTTCCCTCCCGCTGGTGACATCCCAGACCCGAATGGTGCCGTCGGTAGATCCCGATTCCACGTGTCCGCCATCAGGCGAGTAGGCGACCGAAAACACTACCGTAGTGCTGGCGTCCAGGCGGTGTGCCTCCGCTCCCGTCGCGGCATTCCACAGCCTGACTGTACCGTCGTACGAACCCGAAACCACATGGCTGCCGCGAGGTGAATATGCGACGGAATACACCACGCTCGTGTGGCCTTCGAATCGGCGGGTCTCCGCTCCGGTCGTTGCATTCCAAAGCTGCACGAGGCCGCTAGTCGACCCCGAAGCGAGGACGGTTCCAGATCCGGAAACCAATCGGCTGCCGTCGGGAGAAAAGGCCAGGGAAAACGGAACCGAATACAACACTCCGGCGGGGGCGTCGAAGCGGCGCGCCTCCGATCCGGTTACGACGTTCCAAAGGCGAATTGTACCGTCGCCCGACCCCGAGGCCACATGCAGGCCGTCGGGCGAGTACGCCACGGAAAACACTTCAGCCTCGTGGCCGTCGATGAAGTGCGTCTCTGCTCCGGACGCGACATTCCACAGGCGGACCGTGCCATCGTATGACCCGGAGGCCAAACGGCTTCCGTCCTGCGAAAACGCCAGGGAGGATACGCCGTCATTGTGGCCCTCAAAGTAGCGGGCCTCGGTTCCTGTGGCGACGTTCCACAAGCGAATCGTGCCGTCCTCTGATCCGGAGGCCACATGGCTCCCGTCGGGCGAATACCGAACGGAAAGAATGCCTGAGGGATCGAAAAAGCGGCGAGCCTCCGCTGCCGTGGCTACGTTCCACACAACGACCGTACCGTCGGGCGATCCCGAAACTACACGACTACCGTCGGGCGAATACGACAGAGATATCACAAACTCGCCGTAGAACCGGTCCGGTTCGGGCGTTGTCCAAACCGACTGCCCAAATACAGGTGCCGCGGCCCAGTGGAGCGTCGCTGCTACCACGCTCGTCAGCACATAGCGATTCATTGTCGTTGTCACCTGTCGGACCAAGACTGCCAACTCTAGCTAATCTCCGCTGATCGGCCAGTCACAAGATTACAACGAAAGATATACGGGGTCAATGTACCGAACAGTTAATGCTGCCAATAATCAACGGTTTTGGGCGATGGAACTCTGATCCACAGCTAAATCTAAATAATACTGGCACCCATGAGCTATATATCGTCTAATTCATTACACAATCGGGTGATCGCGTATAGGGGTTGGCTCCGTGCGATGTTTGTGGGGCAGGTTCGTCGGACGCAAGTGCAGACATTCGGAGCCACCGCTGGGAGTAAGCGGCATCGCGATGGACCTGGGCGCCGGCCGGCATGCAGTGTTGTCCTGCCAGTGCCAGGTTGAGGATCATTCGTCCTCAGCCAGGTTACCGGCACTGGGCCGTCAGAATCCCCAGGTTGATGCCCGTTTCGCCAGGACGATTGCATGGTGCCAGATCCAGGCTATGCAGCTGCAATTGAGAATCAGCACCTGGAGTGGGCCACTGGGAAAGTGGCGAGTTACAGACGATCAGGACGCGAGGCCGCTGGGCGAAGTCGCGCGGGTGATGCCGCCGGTTGGCGGAAACCTTGCCCACGGATCACATCGGCAGTGGTGCCGTCGGACTTGCTAACGTCCAGGCTAAACTACGCGTAGCGTGCATTCCGTCCGTTGCCGCTCTAGCAAAGGACGCAGGCGGACCGGCGTGTCGGCGAATCAACGGGTGGGGCCTCCGAGCCGAATCCGGTAACACATCCGCCGAAAACGGCGGCGTTGGCGCACAGCGCCATACGACCAAAGATTTTGTCGCTGGAAGGTCGTTTGAGCAGGACTTGCTCGACGGATATCGCCCGGCCGGCAAGCTGAACCCGCTTGCAAGTGCTCCCGGCCATAGGCCCGGCTGAGTCAGTTACCCGATGCCCCAGTCTTTGGCTTCACGCACAGGAATGCACCGCATCACGCCAGTTGCAAGGTAACCGTCCGCAGCACTAATTCCGGGGATGCCGCCACAAGCTAGCGCTTTCCCGTTAGGAGCCGAGGATCCACCTTGGATCGCGTTTTTCGGGCGGTAGCAATGCCCTGCTCACTGGCATGAATGTAGTGCTATCGCGCATTTTCCCGTGGATCTGCCGGACCTCAGAGGGTGAGAATCCCGCGATTAAGATCACACGCTTCGATTGTCGTACAACATAGAGGCGAAAGTGTCGCTGCTACTGTACGTAAGGTGGCAGCTTGCCAGCGATACAAAGTACGCTGCGGCGGTCGCAATGCGGTCAGCTGAAGGCAGCCGGAATCCCAGACGAGCCACTGAAGCGCTGCGCGAAACCGGACAAGGAAAACGGCGGCACTCCATGTTCCTCTGAAAGCCTGGGAGGCGCCGAGCCAAATCGAGGGCCAACACCAATCAGAGCTTCGGATACCAAGCGTTCCTGGGGGCCATGCGAGTGGCCGGGTTCGAAGCTGCAATGCGGCTTTGGTCTCGATCGCGTATGTCCATGCAATCGTGTACCTTTTGGAACAATTTGTGACTATAGTATTTCCGGATCGGGAGACAAGGCCGGGACTTCGTTCAGAATTGTATGCGTGAAGGAGAATGCGCCGTTTGATGTACACGTAGGGTTTTGTGCGAATGACTGGCCAGGTAGACGGCGCTCGATTCGGTGCTGCACGAAGCCCAATTCCATTGTGTGCGCAGCTTTATCACCCGGTACGGTTTAGGCAGTGACGGAACTAGATACCCTCAGGAAGGAAAACAGTGACCTGCGACGGCGCCTTGCCCAGATGAGTGGTGCCATTGCACGGATTGGTGCGAGTCTCGACCTCGAGACGGTGCTGGCCGAAATCATAGAGAACGCGTGCGAGCTGGCCGGGGCCAGCTACGGCTTCATCGTTACCGTCGACGAAGAAGGAGTGGCGGAGCAGATGGTCGCGCACGGCCTCACGCAGGAAGAATATCAGCGGCTGAGCCAGTGGCCGGACTCTCCGGCGCTTTTTGAAGCGCTCCGCGATCTTCGCGGCGTTGTCCCTGTTGCGGATTTGCCCCAGACGGCTCGCGATATGTACGCTTCGGTAGGCATGATGCGCGCGCGAACCATTCTGAGCGCACCGCTGCACCATCGCTCGCAACATGTAGGTAACTTCTTCCTTACGGAAAAGAGGGATGGCCGTGAGTTCACGAGCGAGGACCAGGAAGCTCAGGTCTTGTTTACTTCCCTGGCTGCGACGGCCATCTACAATGCGCGTACCCACCGCGCGGAGCAGCGTGCCCGAGCCGACCTGGACGCCTTAATCGACATTGCCCCTGTGGGTGTGGTGGTTTTTCATGCCCAGACTGGCCAGGTGAAGAGGGTTAATCGGGAGGCCAAACGACTGGCCGACCGGCTACGGGATTCAGACAGACCGCATGAGCAGTTGTTGCAGGAACTCCTGTTGCGCAGGGCGGATGGACGGGAAGTATCACTGCGGGAAGTCCCGCTGGCCGACACGTTGCGGAGCGGTGAGTTTGTGCGAAGCGAGGAGATTGAGCTGTCGGTTGATGATGGTCGGAGCATACGATTCTTGCTGAATGCGACGCCCATCAGTTCTTCGGAGGGGGTCGTGGAATCGATGGTCGTCACCATGCAAGACCTTGCGCCGCTTGAGGAGATGGAGCGGTTGCGGACTCAGTTCATAAGCATGGTTAGCCATGAATTGCGTGCGCCGCTTACCTCCATAAAAGGATCTGCTTCCACGGTTCTGGATGCTTCGGCCGCACTTGAGCGCGAGGAGTTGCTTCAGTTCTTTCGCATCATTGATGCGCAGGCGAATCAAATGCGCGTATTGATAACTGATCTCCTGGATGTTGGACGAATCGAAACGGGGTCGCTGTCGGTGGATGCCGAGCCCACTGACTTGGTCATTCTTGTCGAGCGAGCCCGGAGCGCGTTCCTCAGTGGTCGAACCGGACATGAGATTCTGGTCGAATTTCCACCGGATCTACCTTGGGTAATGGCCGACCGGCGGCGAATTGTGCAGGTGTTCAGCAATCTCTTTGCGAACGCGGCGCGGTTCTCGCCAAGATTCACCCCTATTCGCGTTACTGCGGAAAGGAGCGGCGTTTACGTGGCCGTATCGGTTACAGACGAGGGAATCGGTATTTTGCCCGAGCAACTGCCGCAACTTTTTGAGAGGCACTCCCGCATCGGCAGTGAGAAAGAGCTGCGACCTGCAGGCACGGGGCTCGGACTTGCCATTTGCAAGGAACTGGTAGAGGCTCATGGGGGGCGAATTCGGGCCGAAAGCGGTGGGCAGAGTCAGGGCGCGCACATTGTATTCACGATCCCGGTAGCGGAGGAAAGTGCTCTTGCCACGCGCAGATCCGCCAAAGAGGAGCGTGCGGCGGCCGGCAGCCGCCAGGGCGAAGGATCACGCATCCTCGTCGTTGATGATGATCCGAATACACTGCGATTCGTGCGGGATGCGCTGAGCTCGGAGGGTTTCGAACCCATCGTGACGGCCAAGCACGAAGACCTGTCGCAGATCATTCGTGCCGAGAAACCTCATCTGGTATTGCTCGACCTGATCCTCTCGGGCACCAACGGCATTGACCTCATGGACAGCATCCCCGAGCTGGCTGATCTGCCCGTGATTTTTATTTCGGGCTACAGGAAAGACAATACGATTGCGCGGGCTCTGGATGCAGGAGCAGTGGATTACGTGCTCAAGCCGTTCTCGGCAACAGAATTGACGGCCAGGGTACGCGCAGCCCTGCGGAGGAGGGCCGAGCCCGAGCCTTTCGTCCTGGGCGATCTTGTCATCGACTACGAGGAGCGCACGGTCACCCTGTCCGGCCGCCGGGTGCACCTGACCCCCACGGAGTACGAGCTTTTGCGCCTTCTTTCGATGAAGCCGGGACGCGCCGTGCATTTCAAGGCCCTGGTTCGAGCCATCTGGAAAGACGGGAGCAAGGCACATTCCGGCCATGTACGCACGTATGTCATGAGACTTCGCCGAAAACTCTCGGCATCCTCGGCAGAGCCGGATTACATCATGAATGTTCGCGGGTTTGGTTACAAGCTCGCCAAGCCAAGCGACGTGGAGGGCTCGGAAGAGGATCAATAGTGCAACGCAGAGCCGGACCCCTTGGCGCAGCGCGGGTTTGGCTTTGTGCCGTTCGGAGTACTGGATCCAGTCCGCCTCGCCCGGAGACGATCGAAATAATGGCCGGGATTGAGCGGTAATCCCGAGGCAACGAGCCTTGCAGGCATCCTTCAAATGGTCCGCATCGTCAGCTTGCCTGGTTAGTGGCGATCCTTCGGCGGCAGCCGGCCGATTGGCAGTGTGCGCGCACCTGTCTTCAGACCGATTCGCTACGAAATCTGCCGGCGGGAACGGGAGGCTCACTCCTATTACGGTCCACTTCGTAGCCACGGGCGCGTGTATCGGAGCGGAATGCGAGCTTCCCGCCGCTGCGCGATGTGCCCCTGGTCCAGGCCGAAGCGCGGCGCCGGGCACCGAAGAATAGTTGGGGAACAGGATTCGGCGGGCGCCTGCCCGCGGACACGCGGCAGGAACACCAATCGCCGGCCACTGTAGCGCTGCCTGACGGGAGGCTAGGGATATGATGCTGGCGGCGACCTCTTACGCTTGCGGCAATCCGGCAGGGTGGGCAATGCGCACCCTGGTGCTGGCCCTGGTGCTGGCTTCACCGTATCAGGCCTCCAGCGCCCAGGCGATAAGGCTGGAGTGGGATGACGTGCCTCTTCGCGCGGCACTGCTCGACCTTGCGGCAGCGCAGCACGTGGACGTGGTCTTTTCCGAGCGCCAGGTGGACGGCCGTAGCGTTTCGTGCTCCTACGCCGGGGATTCTGTCGCGGAGGCGCTTGAATGCCTGCTTTCGGTCCACGGTCTGCGGGCAGAGCGCGTGCGCCGCCGCCAGTTCGTACTGCTGTCCCGATCCGCACCGCGTACTGCCGCGATCCGCGGTTTTGTCTCGGATGTTGCCACGTATGAGCCGCTGCCAGGAGCGCACGTATATGTGCCCCGTTTGCGCATCGGCGCCGTCACCAATGAGGCCGGCTACTTTGCCCTTCCCGCGCTGCCGCCCGGTGCCTTCACGGTACGCGTGTCCTATGTGGGGTATGCGCCGCTTGACACCACGCTGGAAGCCGGAGTGGCCGCCGAGCAGCTGGCGCTGGCAAAGGTCAGCGTTCAGGAAGGCGAACTCGTGGTGGAGGCTGCTAGAGGCCTGGCCGAGCCGGGCCTGCTCGATGTCCCTGTCCGGGCGCTGAGGACGTTTCCGGCATTCCCGGGCGAGCCGGATCTCTTGCAGGCGCTGCAGTGGCTGCCCGGTGTTCGCAAGGCAGGTTCCGCCTTTTCGGGGATCATCGTCCGGGGTGGTCAGCCCGACCAGAACCTCTATCTTCTGGACGGGGCACCGGTATACCACCCGTGGCACGCATTCAGTCTCATTTCGCTCTTTCAACCGGAGACATTCAAGCAGATCCGGTTGTACCAGGGCTCCTTTCCCGCGGAATTTGGGGGCAGGCTCTCGGCCGTGCTGGATGCCGAATTGCGCGACGGCAGCCGCGGCGAATCCCGGGCCCTGGTCGCCATCGGCGCGCTAAGCGCACGATTCATCGTCGAGCAGCCGCTGGGGCGGGGGATTTCCGTCATGGCATCCGGACGGCGCTCGTATCTCGACCGGCTTGTGGGCACGCGCCACGCGGTAGAAGAGTCCGGGGTCAGGGACACGTTGCGCACCGGATACTTTTTCTACGACCTGAGCGGGAAGCTCACCTGGCGCGCGTCCGAGCGCAACAGGCTGTCGGTGAGCGCCTATTCCGGCAACGATGTTTTTGACGTGCGGCTGCCGTTTGAGCTCTCGCCCGACATTCGAAGCTGGCTCAAGCCGGCCAGCCTCTTCTTCGAGATCGACACGCACTGGGGTACGAGCCTTGTCAGCGTCCGGCACCAGTTTCTCTACTCTGACAGGCTCTTCCTGACGGCCACGGGCTACCTGTCGCGATACCGGGCCGACGAAGGAATTGTGATCCGGCCGGCGGAGTCCAGTTCGGTGCGATCGGACTACACGGTTGACTTGCGCGATACCGGCGTAAAGCTGGACGTGGACTACTACCCGGCGCTTGCACACCGCATTCGGGCGGGGCTGCGCCTTGTGGCGCGCTCTTTCTTCAGCGGGTTGGACGCGCACGTGCAGCGATCGCCCGGAAGCGTCGACGTAACAGCAGACGAAAGTGATGTGCGGGCGCTCGAACTGGTCGCCTATGTGCAGGATGTCTGGCAGCCCCTACCGGGCCTGGAGGTCCGGCCGGGCCTCAGGGCAAGTACGCTGCGCGGGGGAGCGCTTGTAGGACTTGCCCCACGCCTGGGCCTGCAGTATGCCAGCGGTGTGATAACCTACCGCGCCTCCGCGGGACGCCATATACAGTACCTGCATCGCATCCGTGACCGGCATTCCCTGCTCTACGACCTGGTCTCCACCCGGTGGGTCGCCGCAGCAGGGGCGGTCGACCCGTCGACCAGCCTCAACTTTTCCGCCGGCCTTGAGCGGCGAACCGTCTCCGGCGTGGTGGCCAGCGCTGACGCCTACCTGCACCGGGCGGCGGATGTGCTCCTTCCACGCGACGTATTTCAGTTCAAGGACGGCCTTGAGGGCCCGGGGATTGAGGTCGGAACGCTCCTCGGCCAGTACGCACGCGGGTCCGCGCGCGCCTACGGCCTTGAGCTCGTACTGCGCCGCGAAGCCGGGCCGTGGCAGGGCTGGTTCAGCTACGGAATCGGGCGCTCCGAAACCCGAGCACCCGGCGAAGGCTACCGGCCGGTGCGCTTCGACGTGCCACAGGAGATGCGCTCGGCGCTTGGGCGCAGCCTCGGCGCGTGGACATTCTCGTTTGCCGCGGTATGGCGCACAGGACTGCCGCTGACCGTACCTGTGGCGCGTTATGCTATCGGCAGCCCGCTCGATGAGGAGCCGACCAGGTTCCTGTACAGGCCTGCGATAAACAACGGGCGCCTGCCGCCGTACTTGCGCTTCGATGTCCTGGCCGCATATGAGTTTGAGTGGAGTTGGGCGCACCTTCGCCTCCAGTTGCAGGCCTACAACGCAACCAACCGTCGCAACGTGATCAATCGCATCTACGAGCCGGACGAAGCCGGAAGCGTGGTCGTAAGAGATCGCCGAGGCCTGCCCATTCTGCCGCTGTTCGAGATTCAGGCTACGTTCTAGCATGCGGTGGTCAGTCTGGAGCCTGGTGCTTGCCGCTTTATGGACAGGATGCGACTCGGCGCTGCCGACCGGACAGGCGACGCTCGTGGTGGAAGCGTATCTGCAGGCAGAGGCGCCGCTGCCCGCAATCCGGCTGCGCGAGACGCGGCCGCTGGGTGAGCCGTATCCGCTTGATGCCACAACGGCAGCCGAGGATGCCGACGTCCTGGTGCGAATTGGAGGGGAGACGGTAGCTTACCGCGCGGGTGCGGACGGCCTGTATGAGCCCGCAAGCATGCTGCGAGCCGCCTCCATGTTGCCCGCCCGTTTCGAGGCGCTCTGGCGGGACAGACTTGCCGTGGCCGAGAGCGTAATTCCCCCTCCGTTCGCCCTCGACAGCGTCCGCGTAACTGTCCCGGGGGAGCCCGTTGACGGCATTATCCTGGATTCGCTCTTCATTGACCCGGGCCTGGTGGACACCTTACGGCTGGATTCGTTGCAGACCGGAGCGGCACGGGGGTTGGTATACCTGGTAGAAGTCAGCGCGTACTGGCAAGCGGACCCGGGTGTAGCGGACAGCACTTTCTGGCTTCATACCCGGCTGCGCCACGACCTGCCGGGCAGTCGCCGCCTGGATGATTTCTTTCTGCGCCCAGAGCAGCTGTTTCCGGAGCATGACGCGGCCCGTGAACAGCTCAGCGGGCGGCGCTGGACAGGGGTCTATGCCGTGCCCGTGGCCTCGCGCCAGACACCGATGCCGCGGCACCTGCTCAGGGTAGCCGTCGTGCGCAGCACATTGGACTATGCCCGCTTCGTCTCCGGCTCCCGGGATCCCGACCGCAGGGAACCGCCGGGCAACATTGAGAACGGGATCGGTATCTTCGTCGGCATTGCCCTGGACTCTGTGCACGTCGTGGTTCAATGAAAGACAAATTCTCCATTAGCCTTGGGGCAGGAGAGTCGCGCGGTACGGTGACGGCCCTGGAGCGAGGGGCTGGAGATTCGGGTTTTGTGCGGATTTATCTCGACGGGGAATTCGCGTTGGTGGTGCATCCGGCCACGGCCGAGGCGATGGGCCTGGCTGTTGGCGCCAGCGTGGACGAGGCCATGTGGCGGCGCCTTTGCAAGGAGAGGAACCTGCGCCTGGCACAGGATCTGGCACACAAGTATATGGCGCGAACGGAGCGCAGCGAGGCGGAGGTTCGCAGCAAGCTTTTTGGCGCTGGCTTTGCAGAAGCTGTCACCGAGGAAACCGTGCGTATACTGCGGGAGCGCGGCTACCTGGACGACGCAAGGCTTGCCCGGCAGTTGGTCGAGAGCCGGTTTCGGAAGAGGGGCTACGGGCCGGCCCGGTTGCACGCGGAGCTCCGGCGCAGGCGCGTGAGTGATGCCGAAGCCCGACAGGCGGTAGAAGAGCTGGCAGCCCGCGAGGACATCCTTCAGGCGGCGTTGCACGCTGCCGCGCGCAAATGGCGCATCAGGGATCGGGATCCGCGGTCAGCGCTCGCCCGCCTGGCCCGGATTCTCGGACGCCTCGGTTACGACACGGACACGGTGCGTGCCGTGGTGGATCAGTACCGTGAGAATATTCACGCTCGGAGTGAGAAAAGCGACGGAGGGAACTAGCGTGAAAGCGTGGTGGATTATCGGCACTACAGGGCCATCCCTGGCAGCTGTGCGGGTCATGGCATGAGCCTGGCCCGCGCCGCAGCGGCGGTTCGCGCACGTATTTCGGCGACGCCGGAGATCGTGATCATACTGGGATCCGGGCTAGCGCGCGTCAGGCACGCCGTGAGCCAGCCCATTGTGGTGGAAGGCAGCGCGGTGCCGGGCTTTCCTCCGACCACTGTAGACGGGCACCGGGAGCGGCTTGTCTTCGGCAGCCTTGGCGGCCGCCGCGTGATGGTAGTCCAGGGCAGGGTTCACCTGTATGAGGGGGCGCACCCCGATAAGGCGACCTTCAGTGTTCAACTGGGCCACGAGCTTGGCGCACGGCGCGCAGTGTTGACTTGCAGCGCGGGAGGCATCAGCGCTGCCTGCGCCCCGGGCAACGTAATGCTGATCCGGGACCACATACGGGCCGGGCTTCCAAGACTTGCGCCGACAGGCGTGCGCCCCGTTTATGACCAGGCCTGGGGCGCGCGGCTCGCCGATGCGGCTCAGCGCGAAGGCAGCCGGCTGGCCAAGGGTACGTATCTCTGGACGCTCGGTCCATGCTTCGAGACGCCGGCGGAAATACGCAGCTTTGCGCGCATGGGAGCAGACGCGGTCGGGATGAGTACCGTGCCGGAAGCCATGATGGCCGCCGGGCTGGGTATGACCGTGCTGGGTCTTGCGCTGATAACCAATCCGGCAGCCGGACTGGCTGGCGCTTCGCTGTCGCACGAGGAGGTGCTTTCATCGGGACGGCGCGCCGCACGCGCTATGGGGCGGCTGGTGGAGCTCGCCGCGCAGGTCGCAGCATAGGCAAGGCACTTTTTTGTTGCAATTGCCCGAGGGGCATCGCATCTTTGGCCCTTATGTGCCAACAAACCGTGGGCCTATTCTGAATGAGCTACGAATCGGATTCGAGAGAGCGTTATCCACGCAGCGTGCCCAGGCATCCCTTCGATCGCCAGCCCGCGCAGGATGGTCCGCGGTATCGGGACGAAATCTACTCCAAACGTATTCCTGCCGGACGGCGTACGTATTTCTTTGATGTCAAGTCGACAAAATCGGGAGATGACTTCTTTATTGTGGTTACGGAGAGCAAGCGCGTCGACGAGCATCGATACGAAAAGCACAAGATCTTCCTGTACAAGGAGGACTTCGCAAAATTCCTGCGTGGACTACATGATGTGATGAAGCACATCAGCGAGGAGTGCCTGCCTGACTATGACTTCGGGGAGATGCCTTCGATGGAGTACATGCCGAGGGACGGCGAAGGCGATTCCTAGGGCAGCGCGGATGCTGCAGGTAGTTGGGAGTGCGGACTGGAAGGAACGCCTCGGGGCCGCCATCGCGCGCCGGGCGGCCTTTGACCCCGCTGTCGAAGAGGCAGCGGCAGCCATCGTGCGGGATGTAGCTGCTCGCGGTGATGCAGCACTTCTGGAGCACACCGAGCGGTTTGACGGCGTCCGGCCGGATCCCGTAGCGGTGCCGGAGGGTGTGCTGGCGGCCAGCGAAGCAGGCGCAGACCGCGAATGGCTTCGACACCTGGCCGAGGCTGCAGGCAACATTCGCCGCTTTCACAAACGCCAGCTGCCCGCCGACTGGTACATGGACGACGGCGACGGCGTGCGGCTGGGCCAGCGCGTGGTGCCGCTTGAGCGCGCAGGGCTTTACGTGCCGGGCGGCACGGCGGCCTATCCGTCCAGCGTACTTATGACCGCTATCCCCGCGCAGGTGGCCGGCGTGGCCGAGATTCACCTGGCGTCTCCACCGGGACGGGACGGTTTGCCGAATTCCCAGGTAATGGCTGCAGCACATTTCCTGGGGCTCAGACACGTCTATGCTGTTGGAGGTGCTCAGGCCATTGCCGCGTTCGCGCACGGCACGGAATCCGTGCCTGCGGTCGACAAGATCGTGGGCCCCGGGAATGCCTATGTAACCGCCGCCAAGAAGGCGGTATACGGGCAGGTAGACATTGATGCGCTGGCTGGCCCGAGTGAAGTGGTTGTGCTGGCGGACAGCACCGCGAAGGCCGAGTGGGCGGCCTGGGATCTCCTGGCCCAGGCCGAGCACGACGAACAGGCCTCTGCCATTCTCGTAACGACGAGCGAAGAGCTTGCCCGCAGTGTCAGGGAACATGTGAGGCGGATCGTGCCCGGCCTGGCGCGACGCGCCATATTGGAGCGTGCGCTGGAAGATTATGGCGCCTGCGTCGTGGCGCCTGGCCTTGCAGAAGCCATCGACGTGGTCAATGCGCTGGCACCCGAGCATCTCGAACTCATGGTCCGGGATCCGTGGCGCGTGCTGGAGCGCATTACGCATGCCGGTGCGATCTTTGTCGGGGCGCATTCGCCGGAACCCGTGGGGGACTACTTTGCGGGCCCCAATCATGTGCTGCCGACCGGCGGCACGGCCCGTTACGCATCTGCACTTGGCGTAGAAGATTTTGTGCGACGACAGTCCGTGATCGGCTATACGGCGGCCCGGCTGGAAAAGACTGCCCCGGTCATTGCCTCACTGGCGCGTGGCGAAGCCCTGACGGCGCATGCCCGGGCTGTGGAGGTCCGACTTTCGGGCAAGACTGACTAAACGGCCCGGGCCTTCGGCCGGAATGACGGCCTTGCAATCCAAAGCGCTGCGCGGGTGGCCGGTCGAACGCCTGCCCCCTGCGGGCGTTGTAGCGGCGCGGGCAGCGCAGCCATGACATGAATGGCGCTGCCTGTCACTTCCGGCCCAGGCTCATGCACAAGGACGCTCTTCTGGACGCTGCGCTGTCAAGCATCCGGGGCTCGGTGCGCGAGGCACGCCCCTACTACGTGGGCACGCCGCCAACGACCCGGGCCAAGCTTAACCAGAATGAGAGCCCGTTCGATTTGCCCGAGGACCTCAAGCGCGAGCTCGCCGGAGCGCTTGTCACCACACCGCTCAATCGCTATCCCGGCGAGTGGCCCGAAGCGTTGCGCTCGGCCCTGGCGGCGCGTCTTGGATGGCAGGCCGATGGCATCCTTGTTGGCAACGGCTCCAACGATCTGATGTACACGGTGGCAGCGGCAACGGTGGCTCCCGGAGTCCCGGTCGTCCTCCCTGACCCGCTGTTTTCCCTGTACGGAAAGATTGCGCGTACCAATGGAGGTGCCGTTACGACGGTTGGCCCCCGGACCGATCTTGGCTTCGATATTGATGCACTGGTGGAGGCCATCGGCCGCCAAGATCCGCGCCTGGTGGTGCTTGCGACGCCCAATAACCCGACTGGACTCGCCCTTTCCTTGCCGGAAGTGCTCAGAGTGGCTGCCGCCACGCGGGGGCTGGTGCTCGTAGACGAGGCCTATGTAGAATTCAGCGATGTGCCCAGTGCGTTGTCGGAGCTTGCGCATTACCCGAACATGCTGTTGCTGCGCACATTCTCCAAGGCCTATGGCCTGGCAGGTATCCGGCTGGGCTACCTTGTGGGGCATCCGGCCGTCGCCGCCGAGCTGCTCAAGGCCCGGTATCCCTTTGCCGTTGACCGGCTCTCAGAAATGGCTGCGCTGGCCCTGCTTGGCAGGCCGGAGCTCGTGGCGCGGCGCGTTGCGGCCATCCGGCGCGAGACGGCGCGGCTGTACGAGCACCTTGCCGCTACGGACCGCGTGGCCGTTTTGCGGCCCCAGGCCAATTTCGTGGTCTTTCGGCCACCGGTGGCAGCCAAGCTCGTTCAGGAGAGGCTGGCGGAGCGGGGCGTGAGCGTGCGCAACATGGGTGGATACGCCCAGCTAGAGGGGTATCTTCGCGTCACTGCGGGCACCGAAAAGGAGAACAACATTTTTCTGGCAGAGTTACAATCTGCACTGCGCTAGAGGCGCCGCGAAGGCAAGTGCAGCAGGTGCACTATACCGATATTCCGGTCGGGAGACAGGTCGTGCTTCGATGCCAGGCAAGCAATTGATCCGAGTCGATATCATAGGCCTTTCCACAAGCCCCTCGAGCGGCGGCGCGTTTGCGCTCGTGCTGGGCGAGGTAGGGGGAAGTCGCAGGCTACCCATCATAATCGGAGCTTTCGAAGCGCAGGCCATTGCGCTTGAACTGGAGAAAATCCAGCCCCCGAGGCCCATGACACATGACCTGTTGAGGGATGCCTTCCTGGAAATGGGCGGCGATGTGGTGGATATCGTCATAGACGAGTTGCGAGAAGGGACCTTCTTCGCCAAGATTCGCTTTGTTCGCGACGGCAGGGACTGCTATCTGGACGCTCGGCCCAGCGACGCCGTCGCCCTCGCGGTACGCGTGGACGCGGACATATTCGTTACACCCGCTGTATTGGAAGAAGCGGGAATTCCGATTGAGGGAGACGGTTCGAAGGACGGGGAAGAGGAGGCCGACGGCACTGCCCGAATGACGCGCCTGGAACGCATGGAGCAGCAGCTCACCAAGGCCATAAAGGAAGAGAATTACGAAGAGGCGGCCCGTCTGCGAGATGCGCTGTTGCAACTGAAGGAGAAGCGCAACTGACGGCGACCAGGCTGTTTTCCCGCCAGCACGAATCACGCCGGTGCGGCAGCCGCCTCCTTTCGAGTTTATCGTGCTGGACACCATGAGGGACTGCCCGGACAGCGTACGCTATTCCCGGATGCCGGGCTATCCTCGGCTGGCCGCCACCTACTCCGAGGACTTTCCTGCGGTAGCCCGGTATTATGCGGGCGATTGGCAATCTGGAGGCGCCTTCCGGGACGTGGCCGCACGCGTAAATGTGCACCACCGAAGCGCGGTGGCAACCGTACTGGAGCAGCAGAACGCGGAGTGGGGAGGAGCCGATGCCTCGGTGTTGCGCGACGCGGATACGCTGGCCGTGGTGACGGGTCAGCAGTTGGGCCTCTTCGGCGGCCCGCTGTATACCACCCACAAGGCCCTTACAGCCATCAAGCTGGCCAGGCGCCTGAGCCGCGAACTTGGCCGCAGGGTTGTGCCCGTGTTCTGGCTCGAGGGAGCGGACCACGACCTCGACGAGATCACCGGTCTGGATTTGTCCCGAACCGGAGGCGCCGCCAAGCTCCGCTACCGCGGCCACGTGCTGCCGCATAATGGCAATCTCGGCAGCGTCGGACGGCTCGCACTGACGCGCGACATCGAGCGCCTAAGGAAGGAAATCCGCGCCGCGCTCGTGCCGACCGAGTTCACCGACGAGATCCTTGAACGCTACTACGGCTACTATCGCGAAGGCGTCACCCTCATGGATGCCTTTGCCCGGACCCTGGCGGCGATGTTTGGTGGCTCGGGCCTCATCCTGGTCAATCCGGAGGTCCCGGAACTGAAGCAACTTGTCGCACATCTCTTCCAGCGCGAGCTCGCAGACCACGAAACGTCCGCGCAGCTCGTCGCCAGGACCAGCCAGGCTCTGGAGGCGGATTACCACGCCCAGATCCAGACGCGCCCCACCAACCTGTTTGTGGGAGGACGCCTGGGCCGCGAAGCCATCAGCCCCAATGGCAGGGACTTTATCCTGCGGCCCAGCGGCCAGCACGTCTCCAAAGGCGAGCTCGGACGCAGGCTTGCGGCCTCGCCGGAGCTGTTTAGTCCCAACGTCGCCTTGCGACCCCTGGTACAGGATACGCTTCTCCCTACGGTGGCCTACGTGGCCGGTCCGGGCGAAATATCGTATTTCGCGCAGCTGAAGCCGCTTTACGCTTGGGCCGGCGTTCCGATGCCGGTAATCTATCCGCGCGCGAGCCTCACGGTTGTGGAGTCCAACGTGCGTCGCGTGCTGAACAAATATGACCTGGACGTGGAGAGTGCAGGCGAGGATCTTGAGCGCCTGTTTCAGCGGATTGTATTGGCATCAACGGATGTGGAGGGGGTATTTGCGCCGGCAGCACGCGGCATCAAGGAGGTGATGCAAGCGCTGCGTCCAGATGTGGAAGGCGTCGATCAGACGCTTGGGCGCAGCGTGGAGGCAGCGCATGCGGGCATGCAGAAGGAGCTTTCCCGGCTGAGAAGCCGGGCGATACGGGCCGAAAAGCGAAAGCACGAGGAATTGCACGCGCAGCTTGCCCGAGTGCGGCACAGTCTGTACCCGGAAGGCAAGCTGCAGGAACGCACGCTACCTGTTCTGTACTTCCTTAACAAGTATGGTTCGGCGTTCCTGGATTTCCTGCAGGAGCATGTGACGCTTGATACGGAGCGCCACCATGTCCTGTGTTTGTAGGCGCGCCGCAGTATTCGCGCGAGCTCAAGGAGGGAGAGGACGTGGCGACTGCGCCGCTGCTACACTTCTGTAACTTGGGAGATGTCGCCGCGCATCCGGCCGACGGTCACCCGCTACTGATGATGCTGCTCGTGCAAACCCGGCCGTTCGCCTCGCCGGCAGCACGTAAACGCTTCTACTGCGCGTCGCCGGATTCAGCCAGTGAACTGCGGGGACCCGAATGCCGCTCGATCCTGGGCTCGCCCATGCTGAAGGCAAGCTGCCGAAGCTGTCTGTAGAGAAGGTCTCCTTCTGCCTGAGCTAACGGGTGAAGCTTGATGGGCCAGTACCTTCGGTACAGGTCGAAATGAAGATCCGGGCGAACATACGTGAACAGCATGTTGCAAACGCACAACAGAAAAAAGGTGACCATTCGAGCTGTCCACGGATTGCCAGATTCGGTTACGACAACCCATACAACGAATGCCACAATGAGCACCATGCCGATTGGAAGCATACGCCTCGCCGAGCCATCGTACAGAACGCGAAAATTGACCAGTACACGCCGGCTTTTCTTCAGGCTGTAGTGCATGACGGGACGTCCAGATAGATGAACGAGTGCGCACGTCAGCCTACCGGATGTCGGGCGTGCCGGTTCCCTCTGCGCGCCGGGATTCAGTCCCGAGGCTGCAGCGAACTGCGGGGACCCGGTTGCTCCTCGATCCTGGACTCGCCCATGCTGAAGGCCAGTTGCCGAAGCTGCCTGTAGAGCAGGTCTCCTTCTGCCTGCACGAATGGATGAAGCTTGATGGGCCAGTACCTTCGGTACAGGTCGAAATGCAGGTCCGGGCGAACGTACTGGAAGACTTTGATGCATATGCCCAGCATGAATGCTCCTACGAGCCGAGGCGTCCACGGATTGACGGGTTCGAAAATGATTACGAACAGGATGAAAGCCAGGGCAAACGCCATGAGGTACAGTTGCATCTTCCTGTTCCAACCCTCAGATTCCCTTCGGAATCTGTCCACCACGCGCCTACTCTTCCTTTGGCTGTAATGCATGCGGCGAGGCTCCGCGTTCTACTCAAATGTACTCGAAACTCTACAGGATCGTGCGTTTGCGGGTTCCAAGTCCAGCTTGCAGTTCCGTACAGGCGGCAAAGGATCAGCGGCGGTTTTGCTTTCGGGTAAACATCCGTGTGCACGCCAGCTTCGGAGTCCTTCGGCTTGCGGCACCACTCGCGATTCTCGTTGCCGGATGCGATGCCGTGGGAGTGGTGGAGGAGCGTCCTGCACCTCGCGAGGGAAGGGGCGCTACCGTTTCCGTTGAGTCGCTGGGCGAGCTTTCAGTGGCCGAGGTCAACAGTCTGTTCGCGGACGTAGGACTGGCTTTTACCGCCCGGTTCCCAGTCGCGACGCATGCCGTAGTGTACGAAACTGTGGACGCGCACGGAAGCGTGACGCAGGCCTCCGGAGCAGTCAGCCTCCCGGTGAGGCCCTACGGGCCCATGCCACTGGTCAGCTACCAGCACGGCACAAGTGTCCGGCGGACGGATGTGCCGTCTGCCAGCGAGAACGAACGCATTGTGGGCATTGCATTTGCGGCTTCCGGCTACCTCGCCGCAATGCCGGACTATCTGGGGCTGGGCGCTTCTCAGGGGCTCCATCCTTACTTGCACGCCGCCACGTCGGCGACGGCGGTCGTGGACATGCTGCGGGCCACGGTGGACTTTGCGGCAGCCGGCGAATGGGAGCTGGCCGACAAGCTTTTCTTGCTCGGCTATTCGCAGGGCGGCTATACCACCATGGCGGCACACCGCGCCCTGGAGGCCGACCATACGGATGAATTTACCGTTACGGCATCGGCGCCCATGGGAGGCCCCTTTGACCTTTCGGGCGTAATGGCGGAGGTGATTATCAGCGGCCGCCCGTATGCGTCGCCCTATTATGTGCCGTACGTCCTGCTTTCGTATAACGAGATCTACGGGCTGTACGATAGTCCGTCGGAGTTCCTGACGAGCCCATACGATGTGGTCATTCCGCCGCTTTTTGACGGCACGCAAGGCGGCAGCGCCATCAATGCGCTGCTTCCCGAAGTGCCGCGGGAAATGATCCGGCCGGACGTGCTGGCTTCTTTCGAAAGCGATGCGCAGGACCCGTTCCGGCTGCGGCTGCGCGAAAATGACGTGTATGACTGGTCGCCTAGGGCGCCCGTTCGGCTGTATCACTGCGAAGCGGACATGCTTGTGCCCAAGGAGAACTCCGTGAAGGCCGAGCGCCACCTCAGGCAGGGAGGCGCGGACGTAACCCTGATTGACCCTCTACCGGTTGCAGATCACGGCTTGTGCGCCCCGTTCAGCATACTCCTGGCAAAGTACTGGTTCGATACGCTCTAGGGGGCGTACATCGCGGTCCTGGGCTGTCGTCCACGTGCCCGCTTCAGGGCCGGCTGCGACCCCGCTGGCGCACCTCCTGAAGCCGCAGTTGCATTGCAGCGACTTTTTCGGGATGCGTCTCGAACAGGTTCCGCTCTTCAGCGGGATCGTCATCCAGGTGGTACAATTGCCCGGCAGGGTCGCTTGGCAGGACCTCTACGTGCGTGAAGCCGCCCGATCCCTGTCCGTCAATGAACTTCCAGGGCCCTTGGCGAAGGGCAAGCATGCCACGGGATGACTGGTGTACGGCATCGGTGCGGGCGGACGCTTCCGCGCGTCCGGTGAGCAGCTCAAGGAGGCTGACGCTGTCTTCCGCAGCGTCGGCGGGAATTGGAACATCAGCTGCGCCGGCAAAGGTCGCCATGAGGTCGGTCAGGACGGCGAGCTGCCCGGAAACGGCACCCTCGGCAACATGTCCGGGCCAGCGCACGATGAGCGGGACCCGGTGGCCGCCTTCATAGATGTCCGCCTTCATTCCGCGCCAGATATGGTTGGACCGGTGCCCGTACGCATCAATTTCTTCCTGGCGCCAGTACGCACCGTTGTCACTAGTGAAGACTAACAGGGTCTCGTCCGCAATCTCCGCGTCGTGCAGGGCGTTGGCAATGGCTCCTACTGTGCCGTCTACCTGTGCCGCAAAGTCTCCGTACTCGCCAGCACCGCTGGAGCCGGCATACGGCGGAAGTGGCAACCACGGGGTATGCGGCGCAGCGAGGGCAACATACAGGAAGAGGGGCCCGCTGCCGGCGTGCTCGCGGATGTGCTGCACGGACCTGTCCCTTATGACGGGCAGCACATCCGCATGGTCAAAATCCGGTGCCATGGGGCCGCCGCGCCAGAAGCCTCCTATGCAGCACGGCATGGTATCGTGCGTGGAATCGGTGGGAAGCTGCACAGTGCTCTCGTTCTCGACCCAGACGTAAGGCGGCATGTCGAGCGAGGCCGGTATGCCGTAGTAATAGTCGAACCCAAGCGCGCGGGGTCCGGGTTCCAGCGGCGCGCCGTAGTCCGTGGGATGCGCGGACCCCAGGCCCAGGTGCCACTTGCCAATTGCGGCGGTCCGGTAGCCAGCCGCTTTAAGCATGGAGGCCATCGTCACGCGCGCAGTATCCACTACGAGCGGATCATAGCCCTGCGTGACGCCGGCCTCGAGTGCAGGAAGTCGCCAGGCGTAGCGGCCGGTCAGGAGCGCATAGCGCGTGGGAGTGCAGACGCCGCTGGGCGAGTGCGCATCCGTAAAGCGCATGCCGCTTGCCGCCAGGCTGTCTATATGGGGTGTCGGTATGCGGGAGAGGGCATTGTAGGCGCCAGGATCCCCGTACCCCATGTCATCGGCAACGATGAGCACTATGTGCGGAGGCGGCTGGGCGTGCTCGCACGCGGCAAGCGAGGCGCAGACGGCCATCATAACGAGCGGAGCTACTCGCATCATGGCGCGTAAACGGATACTTGCCCGTCAAGGATGGATAGCTCCCGAAGCTCAAGAAGCAGCAACTCGGGCTCCTCGACCTGCCGTAGCGGTGCCCGGACAGGGCCAAGATCCAGGCCGCAGAGCTGCATGGCGGTCTTCCCGGCTGCGATGATGCCGTGCGCATGCAGGATATCCAGCAGCCGCGTGCTGAGCCGGGACAGCCGCTGCGCCCCGTGCATGTCGCCCGCCCGGAAGGCATTGATGAGCCTCTGGTGGTGGCCGGCCGCAAAATTGTAGGTCGCCCCGATGGCTCCGGTTATGCCCGTAGCAAGGGCCCCGAGCAGCATTTCGTCTACTCCGTAGAGGACATCGGAAGATCCGGATTCCAGGCACGATGCAAGCATTGCTAGGTCTGGATCAGAGTATTTCAGACCGCGGAGGGTTGGGACGCGCTCCAATGCCCGCTCCAAATAGCGGTCCATCGGAAGCCGTACACCGGTAAAGGACGGTATGTGGTAGTAGTACAGCGGCAGGCGAGGAGCGTGCTCGGCCACGCTTGCTACACAGTCCACGAGTGCTTCCAGAGATTGGGGCCGGAAGTAGCAGGGTGGATGCATTGCGATCGCCTCGACGTCCAATGCTGCGGCATGTCGAGCCAGCGCGCTTGCCTCTGCAAGGCTGTTGTGCCCCACGTTCACTATGAGGCGCCCGTGGGGCAGGGCGGATTTCCACGCTTCCGCCACCGCCATGCGCTCCGCGCCGGACAGCGATGGACCCTCGCCGGTGGTGCCGCAGACAAACGCTCCAAGCACGCCCTGCTCCCTAAGGAGCGCTGCCTGGCGTGGAATGGCGGCCGCATTGAGCTCGCCATTTGCGTGCAGCGGCGTGTGTACTGCGGCCAGCAAGCCGTCCGTGTACCCCGGTGTCATCGTTAGGCGCAGTTTCTTGGCAAAGGTATGAAGCAGCCGGACAAGTATAATTCCCGAATGCACCGGCAGGTGCCGTAGCCGAGAGGCATCCGGACTGAAGAAGCGTGGAATCCGTGCCGGCTTCACCAGCATTCTTCCGGGAACAGATCCGGATTCGCGGGCCCGGTTTCATTCTGCCGGCTTACGTCGCGGGCTCGGGAGAGCTCTTTGCGAAAACCGGGCTCGGTGCGGAGGCTGGATGGGTCACGCACCTGGTCATTGCTATGAGCTACCTGGTCAAGGTGCTCGAGTAGCTGGAGATCGGCAAGCGAACCACTTGTGCCGGGGAGCTCGCAATGCACGCGCTGAACCGGCTCCCCGGGGCTCGCCCGGGAAAATGCGAGATGATTTCGCAAACATGGCTCGAGCTTATTCCCATGAAGCTGCTGCAGATGGTTGGCGTTATTGTCAGCGCGGCTCTCATTCCGTTCATCGTGGTGTTACAGGCAGATCTGCAAGAGTGAAGCCTCCCTTACCCTATCCCCACCGGAAGGAAGCCACTCGTGGAGCGGACAGGCCACTCCTGGATTGGGCACGTGACGTTAGCGGCGGACGGCTTGCCTCGGATAGAAGACGGAAGAAGCGCGCACCGGCCAGCGCGTGGCGGCCATCTGGTCCCGAGCGGTTAGTCGCAAATGCATCGGCGCTCGCCCGCCTACGTTCCGGCAGATGCCGCATAGTCATGCTGGATTTCACGGGTGTACCTCTGAATGACAAATGACACGAAAGACCCTGCTACGATTGGGCTCCACGCGATATCCAGACAATTTGCCTTCAACCGCTATAGCTTCAGGATGAGCGCCGGAAATAGATTTCCGATAGGAGAATCAAAGGTAGCGCCAGCCCGGCTGCGAGTCCGATTCCTTCATGCATGGAGCCTTCCCGAGCGAACCTCATGAATTCTGGCAGAGGTCGAGGGCAAGAAGATCTGTGCCAGATGAAGACTGGCACGCCGACATGGAGATAAGGGCCCGTCTGCTGCTTGCTCTGGCCTCGGTCTGTACGGTGCCATCAGCCACGGCGCAGGATGCGCCCGATTACGTACGCAATGTGGTCGTGGTACAATTCGCCCCTGACGTAGCGATAGCCAACAAGGCAAGTGCGAGCGGGCTGCAGGAGTTTGACCGGAGGGCGGCGCTGTACGGCGTCCATCTGATCGAGCGAGTGTATCCTTTTCTGGATCACGTGGAGCCGACGCCGAAGACCCGCCGCAACCTGATGGCGCTGCGCCGCACGTATTACGTGCGGTATCATGCCGCAGCGGCTCCGAGGCTAGTAGCGAAGCAGCTCGACGGTGTGCCAGGAGTGGTGTATGCCGAGCCTGTGCTTGTCAACCGCACACAGGCCCTGAGCACGTGGGAACGCGTGGATCCGGATGATCCAACATTTGGAGAGCAGACATATTTGCGTCACATGCGGCTGCCGGAGGCGTGGGACGTGGTCAAGAGCGATAGTGGCTCGCCACGGGTCGTGATCGCAATCGTGGACTTGGGTGGAGAATGGCACCACGAGGATCTCGTGGGCAATGTGTGGACAAATCCAAAAGAGATTCCGGACAACGGCGTGGACGACGACAACAACGGATTCATCGATGATGTGCACGGCGCCAATTTCAGAATTGGGGATCCCTCGAACAACGATCCGGTGCCGCATCCGGGTACACACCACGGCACATTGGTAGCGGGCTCGGCCAGCGCGGTGACCGATAACGGCGTAGGCGTGGTTGGCGCGGCCTGGAACGCCGACATCATGCACGTTTCCGGCTCTTACGGGGGCATCCTGTACGCGGCCGCCAACGGGGCGGACATCATTAACGCGAGCTGGGGGTCCTGGTCTGGCACCGACACGGGCGTTAGAATGATTGACGAAACCTTGAATCTGGCCACGGACATGGGTGCGCTCGTGGTGGCGGCGGCTGGTAACAACAATTTCAGCGACGATTTGTATCGCTTCTATCCGGCGCAGAGTCCGCGTGTGCTGTCGGTGGGGGCGACGGAGAAGGACAGCCGCAGGCGAGCACGGTTCTCGAACTACGGCAAGTTGGTGAATGTCTTTGCTCCTGGTATGGGCATACTGTCCACCGCGAACGGAAACAGCTACAGATCGGTCGAGGGAACATCGCTCGCGTCACCGTTGGTGGCTGGCGTGGCGGCTCTGGTGAAGACCCGGTTTCCCGAAATCGAGCCGGACGCGCTGCGGGAGCACATTCGGCTGACGAGCGACAATATGGACGCTGAGAACCCGGGTCTGGCCGGGCAGCTGGGGAGCGGGTTTGTCAATGCGCTGGCGGGCGTTCGGGCACCTGCCTTGCCCGCCGTTCGCCTGAATAGGTGGAGTTGGGCCGACTCTAACGGTGACCGGCAAATTGAATCCGGCAGTGCGGTAACCATTAAGGCATCGATGGTAAACTACCTTTCCGACGCCCACGGGCTGAGCGTGGGGCTGGTGGCAGCAGAATCGTATTCGTTCATTGACATTACGGAAGCGGAAGTAGACGTAGGCTTCCTGGCCGGCGGCGACTCGGTCGAGGTCCGTTTGGGGTTCACGGTGGCGGCGGATGCGCCCGCCAATCAGCGGGTACTGTTCTACACGCGCATTAGTAGCGGTGCATTCGAGGACAGCGCGGATATGTTGTCCTTTCGAGTGAATAGGTCGCTTGAGGCCGTGCATAGGAGCCTGAGCGCATTGTACTCGGCGACGGATGGGAATAACTGGAGGAACAACCGCAACTGGGACATTTCGACGATTCCCAGCGAGGAGATGCTGGCCGCGTGGCACGGCATTCACCTCATCGGAGGGTTCTTGGTCGGGCTGCATTTGCCCAGGAACAATCTCACGGGAAATCTGCCGTCCGAGCTCGGTAGGCTTCCGTACTTGCGCCGTTTGGAGATATCGCAGAATATGCTTTCGGGCCCGATGCCGTCCGAGCTCGGTAGCCTCCGGCACCTGCGATTGCTGCACATGTTCGACAATTCCCTGACCGGACCAATTCCACCCGAGCTCGGCAACCTCTCGCAGTTGGAAGAGCTGGATTTGCGAAGCAATTCCCTGACCGGACCGGTGCCGCCCGAGTTTGGCAACCTCTCGCGTTTGGAGCACTTGAAGCTGGACCGCAATTCCTTGACGGGCCCGATTCCGCCTGAACTGGGCAGCCTCCAGCGAATGCTATGGCTGACGCTGAGCGAGAATTCCCTGAACGGACAGATCCCACCCGAGCTCGGCAACCTATCTCAATTGGAAGTGCTGAACCTGCAGGACAACGCCCTATCCGGGTCGATTCCGATCGAACTCGGCAGCCTGTCCCGGCTCAAACGGCTTCGTGTGGATTACAACACATTGACAGGCATGCTGCCAAGGAGTTTCATACAACTGGAAAGTCTTGAGGAATTCTCGTTCGGCGGTCAAGACTTATGTGCGCCTGAGGACAATGAGTTTCAGGCCTGGCTCAGCAGCATCCCGGATGTCGACGGTCCCACGTGTGGAGCGGTGCGGTTTACCGAACGCATTGCAGGCCAGACTTTCACGGCCGGTTCGGTGATATCGCCTCTCGTGCTTCCCGAAGCATCCGGAGGCGTTCAACCCTACGTCTACGCGCTGGAACCGGCCCTGCCCGCAGGGCTCGCCTTTGACCACAGCGCCCGGACAATATGCGGCTTGCCGTCGGAAGCTGCACCCGCTGCGTCCTTTGTCTATTCAGCCGTGGACGGCGGCGGATCCTCCGCAGGCTTCTCCTTCACGATTGAGGTGGCTCCGGCGGTTGCTTTTCAAGGCGGCGTGCAGGACCAGTCCTATCCGCGCACGACTCCTATTGCCACCCTGCTTCTGCCCGAAGCTTCCGGGGGTGTGCCTCCGATCAGCTATGCGCTTACGACGACGCTGCCGGAAGGCTTGGCATTTGACGCCCCGGCGCGCACGATCAGCGGTGTGCCAACGGAAGTCACGGCCGCTCCTGTGCCGGTGATCTACTGGGCGACCGATACGAACGGGTCCGCGGACAGCCTGGCCTTCAGTATGGAAGTGTTTTCTCCCGTGGCCATTGAGGGCCAGACCCTGCCGCACTCGTTTACCGCGCCCGGCAACTATCCCAATCCGTTTCGGGAGTCCACACGCCTGGTGATTGACCTTCCCTGGCCGGCGCGCGTGGCGGTAGAGGTGATGGACATAGCGGGCCGCCGCGTGCTAACCTTGCCTGCGGAGACGATGCCCGCCGGATGGGGTCGCAGCGTTGAATTGAATGCAATGGCGCTGTCTTCGGGACCGTACCTGTACCGACTGGTGGCCAGGTCCGAAACGGGCACGGCTTCTTCTTCCGGGCGCATGCTTCTGTTGAGATGAAAGAGGCCGGCACCGCCGGCCAACACGCCCGACAGTCGCAGTCTGGCGCCTGCCGACAACGGCGGCCGCCGATCGTGACAGGAACCTGCGGCATTCCTTGAGCGCGCTGCGAAGGACGCCGCGGCACCACGCGGCACTTGGAGCGCCACGCGGCGCGGGCCTTGCTGCCGCTCCAGCGCCTTCCGGGGCGATATCGCTCCCGTGAAGGCTGAATGCGAGGCGCGACATGGCGCTTCCGCGCCACCAGGCCATCAAGCGTCAGCTTGTCGCGCATACCGGGGCGCTACCTTGAATCCAGGCCGGGGACCATTATATTGCCGGACCAGCTAGCCGCAGATATGTCTGC
>CAZXEU010000019.1:0-6892 GCA_964639665.1 uncultured Rhodothermaceae bacterium
CCAAACCAGTCCGTCGTTCCCAGGCGCGCCGGATACTTGCCCGTCATGATGCTGGCCCGCGTCGGACTGCAGACCGGCGCAGCCGCATAGGCATCGGTAAACAGCATCCCTTCGCCGGCCAGGCGATCCAGGTTCGGCGTCTCATAGAATGTGTCGGCATTGTAGGCGCCTACGTCCATGTACCCGAGATCGTCTGCGAGGATGAAAACGAAGTTGGGCCGCGATTGGCACCCGCAAAGCAGGAGGAAGCAGAGGAGAAGCAGTCGCATGGTATCAGGAAAGCCTGCGGTAATGTGCAGCAAGAATTTCGGCATCGTACTTCTGGAGCAGTCGCCGCTCCAGGTAAAGGCAATAGGCGGCATCACAGACCCGCTTGGTAAACAGCGCATTGAACCCTCCGCCGACGATTGCTCCGGCCGCAGGCACGAGCTGCGCCAGCTTGGCCTTGGCCAGACGCGTACCCACGACCCGTGAAACACCGCGCGCAGATCCCGCCACTGCCAGCTGCCTGAACGCCTGCCCCGAGTGCCGGCTTGCCACCTGGCGTGAGATCGTATCCGCCGGCACCAGTCCTGGCTCGCCCGTGCGCCGACCGGTTTCCGTCACGTGGTTCAGAATCTGGAAAGCGTATAGCCGCTCTGCGTCGTCGCTGATGTCGAATCCGCAGTAGGTGGCATATTCTCCGGCTGCCCTGAGGTTCAGGGCCACAAGACCGACGATGTCCGGCACAATGGCCGCGATGCCCGCAAAGCCGGCAGCCGCGCCCTGGACGGCCGTAGCCGAGCTGTATTTTGCTGCCAGGCCTTCCACAGCCCTGGCCACGGTTTCCAGATCCAGTCTCCGCACATCCTCTACGCTGTTCACCTCGTGTCCGGCCGCGCGGTAGGATCCAAGGATTCGGTCCCGCCACACCGTATCCTGAACGATTTCGTTGGCGGTGCGCAATAGGCCCGCCGCGGCATCGCTCACCGTTTTCTCAAGCGCCGAAGCGGAGAACACTTTGCCTACCGCCGACCGGAGGCGCCGCCGTGCTGCCTCGAGCAAGCGCGGAAGCTCGCGCTCGTGGCGCATCCGCCAGGCGCCGATATGGCGAATGATCTTGCGTTCGTAGGCGTCCGGCACGGCCCGTATGGCATCCAGCCCCTTTGCGGTGGGCGCAAGAAGAGGCCGGTCTTCAGTTTCGTATCGGCCAGTAAACCCCGAGACGCAAGTACTGTGCCGGCAATGGGAACGTCGGGACCAGGAGGTTGCCGTCCAGAACGGGCGTGCCGCTGAGCAGATTCTCGTACGCCACGAGAAGCGTCGCACCGCGCACCGTTGCCTCAAGATGCACGTCCACGGTGCCCGACGCTGGCACATCCTGCGAGCTCCGGACGAGCAAGCCGGTCGGGGCGTGGAGCGTACGGCCGCGCATGGATGCCCAGTACCGGCCCCGCACGGACACATCGAGACCCAGATCTTCCTGAAAAAGAGCGTAGCGGGCACCCAGTCGGGCCTGCAAGAAGAAACCGGGCAATGCTTCTGCCGAACCTAGCAAGCTCGGTTGAAGCTCTGCATACAGTCCTCGTACGGAGAGGCGTCTGAGACCCACCCGCACGCCCGCGCCCGAATGCGTCGTCGCGGCAGCGGTGACTCGCATTGCGATGCTGTCGGGACCTGCCACAAAGAAGTCCAGCATCTCCGTTTGCTGCCGCGCAAAGCCAGACAGCTCGGCATCGAGGGCGCCGGCTTTCGCTCTCAGTCCAAGCCGCACCTGGTGGATGCGCCCGGCAGGGACTTCCATGTTCGCCGCCAGATAATCTCCCCAGCCGCGACGAACCAGCCAGGGCTGCGGCTGTCCGCTTCGCGAGGCCTCCGCCATAGCCTGCATGTTTCCGGCATCATAGGCGAGCTGCACCGAGCCGCCCAATAGCCGCGTGCCCTCGAGGGAATGCAGCCCCGCCTGCCCGACGAATCCGAAGCGGCCCCAAGACACCGAATCCCGCACCGTCAGATGGATTCTTGTGGCGTGCTGGAACCAGGCCTCCAGCTCTAGCCTTGCGCGATGCGATCCGGCAACTACCGACTGGCGAACGCGTGACACCAGACGGTACAGCGTGGCCTCGGCCGCATCCTGCCCCGGGCTCGTAAACCGAAGTCTGTGAGCTGTCACTATTGCCGCTGCTTCCAGGGGCGCGCCAAGCGGACGGGCACGAAAGAGCAGTTGCATGTCATTGCGCACCGTACGGCGCACGGCTTCACCCAGCCGGACATCCGCCACAAGCCGGTTGTACACATCAGGGCCTTGTACGCCCGCGTGGGCGCCCAGGAAGCGCTGGTTGTGAACGAACGTGGCCTGCGCTGACCAGACGGACCGTTGATGCCGTGCCCGCAGAAGAAGTCTGCGCATGCGGCGCAGGCGGCTGCCGGGGTACTCGCCTCTTGCCGCCGCGCCCGAATACACGAAGAGCCCTTCCACGGCCCCGCGGCGCTGCCCGTGAGCCACCGTAGCCCGCTGCAGGCCGTGATCCCCGGACTGGTAATGCAGCTCCGTCAGCGGCTCGGCCGCATCAAAGCTCCGAAGCCCGGCAAAGACCTGTGCGGGGGCTGCCTTTTCCGCGACACCAATCTCCGGCCTTGCAAGAAGTGCAGTCGGCAACAGGTCATAGCGCGGACGGCCGGTCACGGGATCGTCATACGGGATGCCGTCAAATTCCAGGGCAACCCACTGAGGGCTCATGCCGAAGGGACTCCAGCCGTTCGGCCACCCGAACGCCCCGAAGTCGTACACGAAGGAGCCCGCTTCCCGGGACAGCGACCCTGTCGCATCGCGATCGAATACCATTCGGTCCACAGCAGGCCGCGCAGCGGCCGACGTGTCGGCCACCTGGCCCATCAACGCGTGCGGGAAGCACAGGAGCGCTGCCCCTGCAAGCCACGCGCGGCCCGCTGGCCCTGCCTCCGAAGCCATCCGCGTCATGACATCCCGCAGCTAGGCACGCACCTTGACATAGGCCAGGTTTTCCGGCTCAAAGGGACGGGGTGCGAGATCAAAGTCGCCGTGAAAGGCGGACGCATCGCACGTGTTGCCATCGAGCAGCATGTCAAACTGGTCGATGGTAACGGGCAGAAGCCTCGTTCCGCCGAACACCTCAACCAGCGGACGCAGCAGCCAGCGCGGACCATGGGCCTTGGGCTTGGGCCGCATGCCCAGAGCAGCACAGATCGTGTCCAGTATCTCGGTATAGCGAAGCCGCCGTTGTCCCGCGACACAGTACGTGCGAAAGCGCGCCGCCTCCAGGGTGAGCGCCTGAGCAAAGGCCGCCGCCACCTCCTGCACCGAAACCGGCTGCATCTGATAATCTCCCCTGCCAAATACAGGCAGGACCGGGAAGGGCCCAACAAGATCTCGTGCAAGTCTCGTGCAAAAGTCCAGGCAGCGCGGCCCGGGGTCACCAAAGACAAGCGAGGGACGCAGGATGGTCCAGTGACGGAATGCCGAAGAGCGGAGCAGCTGCTCGGCATGCCACTTGGTTGTCTGGTACCGCGACACGCCGTCTTGCCTGGCGCCGTTGGCACTCATTAGCAGGAAGCGGTCCACCGCACAGCGCTCCGCCTCTTGCACAACGTTGCGGGTGGCCTCCGTGTGCAGCGCCTCGAAAGTAATACCGCGCCCTTTGTCCTCTTCGATAATGCCAACAAGGTGCACAACTGCCTCGCATCCTTCCAAGCGCCCCTTAAAGGTCTCGGGCCTGGTCACATCGCCGCGCACGAATTCCACGGATTGCCTAGGATCCGGCGGCTCCTTACGCACAAGGCACCGCACGGAATGTCCGCGCTCCACCAGCGCATCCAGCACATATCGGCCTACAAAGCCGCTACCTCCGGTCAGGAAAACGCGCATGTCACTACGCCATGGTTCCGGATCGAACGCGGCTTGACTACGGGCGGTCCCCGACGGGCTCCGAAAGCCGGCTTTGGCGTACCTTCAGACGCAAACGCATAGTGCCACCATGCACATTTCCTCCGGCCGCTTGCGCAGACGACGCCTGCATACCCCGGCGGGTCTCGCCACAAGACCGACGACGGGGCGCGTGCGCGAGGCCATATTCAATGCCGTCGAGAGCCGGCAGCCGCTGGCCGGATGCCGCGTCCTGGATCTCTTTGCGGGAACGGGATCCCTGGGACTGGAGGCTCTCAGCCGCGGTGCGGACCACGTGGTGTTTGTCGAGAATAACCCCGCCGTGCTGCGCGCGGCCAGGCGCAATGCCGACGAATTGGGGGTCGCTGACCAATGCACTTTCGTGTGCGCGGATGTCGCTCGTTTTCTGGGCAGGTCAGGCCTCCAGCGCAACGACCTGATCCTTGCCGATCCGCCGTACGATTGGCCTTTAGTTGGGAATTTGCCGGACCTCGCACTTGATCATCTCGGTGCCGACGGCTTGTTTGTGCTCGAACATGACATTCGCCACACCTTCGCGGGTGCCGGCGTCATCAGGAGCCGGAAGTACGGCAGGACGGTCGTTACCCTCTTCATCCGCCCTGCATGAGAAAAGCATCCATGCCAAAGCACCGCATTGCGCTATTTCCCGGAACGTTTGATCCGTTTACGCTGGGTCACCTTGACATAGCGGAAAGGGCGGCACGCGTCTTCGACGCAGTGGAAATCACGATTGCCGCCAACGTCGGCAAGGAGCCTCTGCTGCCTGCGGAAGCGAGGCTTCGGCTTGTGCAGGAGGCGACGGCGCATATCGCCGGAACAACGGCGGTAGTTTTCGACGGCCTCCTGGTGGATCAGGCAAGCTCGCGGCACGCAACAGCCCTGGTACGGGGCCTTCGCCACAGCTCCGATCTTGACTACGAGGCCCCGATGGCCTTTGCAAACGGAGCCCAGCTTCCGGGCCTGGAAACCGTCTTCTTCCTGACTTCCGCGGCGTACGCGAGAATCAGCTCAAGCATCGTGCGAGACGTCTACCGCCGCGGGGGCGACGTCAGCCCGTTCGTCCCGGCAGCTGTCGCCGCTTTCCTGAAGAGCGCTGCACCATCTGATTCGTAGAAGATTCGAAGCTCGCTGACGGACCTCGATCGCATCCTCCGTTCACGCCACTATCCACGTCGAAGCAAATGTCCAGAACATTCAATCCGCGTGTTGCCTCCATGCAGCCTTCCGCTACGCTCGCCATGTCGGGGCGCGCGAAGGAACTGGCCCGCCAGGGAAAGGACATCATTGCGCTGAGCGCAGGCGAGCCTGATTTTGCGACGCCCGCGCCAATCGCGGAGGCCGGCATTCGAGCCATCCGCGAGGGCTTTACGCGCTATACGCAGAATGCCGGCGTGATGGATTTGCGCGAGTCCATTTGCGCAAAGCTTGAGCGGGACAACGGCCTCGCGTACAAGCCGGGCCAGATCCTCTGCTCCAACGGGGCAAAGCAATCCGTTGCGCTTGCCGTCGCCGTGCTGTGCGCTGAGGGCGACGAGGTGCTGATTCCGGCGCCATACTGGGTGAGCTATCCCGAGATGACCCGATTCGCCGGCGCGCGGCCCGTCGTCGCGGCAACGCCTGCCGAAACCGAATACCGCATTACCGCCGAGAGCTTGGAGGAGGCCATTACCGCCGACACGCGCATTCTGATCATGTGCTCACCGTCCAATCCCACGGGATCCGTCTACAGCCGCTCCGAGCTGGAAGCCATCGGAGAAGTGCTCCTTCGCCATGAACAAGTCTGGATAGTCAGCGACGAAATCTATGAGCACATCGTGTACGACGCACAGCACATAGCGCTTGCCTCGCTGCCGGGACTCAAGGAACGCACCATCACGGTAAACGGCTTTTCCAAGTGCTATGCCATGACCGGCTGGAGGCTGGGTTACATGGCCGGGCCCGAGGCCGTGGTCAAGCAGGCAGCAAAGCTCCAGGGGCAGCTTACGTCCGCGCCCTGCAGCATAACCCAGCGTGCCGGCATTGCAGCGCTGGCCATGGGCCTTGATCCCGTACGCGAAATGGTGGCGGCCTTCCGCGAGCGGCGCGACTATGTGCTGGAGCGCCTTCGCTCCATTGACGGCGTTACGTGCCCCAAGCCCGAAGGGGCATTTTACGTGTTCCCCGAGACACGCAGCTTCTATGGAAAGACGGCGCCCGGCGGGCGCCGCATTGGCGACAGCAACGACCTCTGTTTCTATTTGCTGGAGGAACATGGGGTGGCGCTGGTTCCCGGAGCCGCTTTCGGCGGCCCGGATGGCATACGACTCTCCTATGCGGCGTCGATGGAAGATTTGACCAGGGCGCTGGATCGCGTGGAGGTGGGCCTGGCCGCCCTGGCATAGACCTTCCCTGGCGTGCGTTGCGGCGAGCCCGCTGCGACCAGACACGCCTGACCGGCGTGGGAGCCGGCCTCGTATCCGAATCGGTCACTGGCACCTTAACACGAACAAGGCCGGGGTCCGGCGCAGCTGCCTAGTCGCTTGAAAGCACCGGCCGTGGCCTTCCCCGGAGCAATCTACGGCAGTTTTCGGGGCCTCCCGAATTGCGGAACCCGTGCGGAAAAACTGAATAAGTGTTTTGGATACGTCCCCTGTAAACCTGCAGACCACAGCCGCGCCAAGTGGTCACCATCCGTCCCGGAGGAAAAAATGAAAGAAAGTGCAGCAGCTTGATTGACGACATTTAGAATTAACGGCGACGACAATTAGAATTAACGGGACTTGCCGTCGTCTTGTGAGTGGACTGGCCATTTGTTCGGTCAGTCCACAAGCGAGATGGTAAAGGATGCGCAGGTCCTGCTTCTACGCAGGTTGGTTACGAAGAAGGGAGAACGCATAGCGACGGCGGCGGCCAAGGCCGGCATGTGCGAGACTACTGCGCGCAAGTACGTGCGGCAGGGCAAGCTGCCAAGCGAGACCAGGCAGCCGCATA
>CAZXEU010000020.1:0-3431 GCA_964639665.1 uncultured Rhodothermaceae bacterium
CTGGGCGCCTTCCAAGCCGCCGAAAACGTCACCCCACGGGCGCCGGATTGCGACTGATGCGCGCAGTTCATGGCTGCCAAGACCTTCTTCAGACTTTCCGAAAATGGTATCCTCAAAGTAATCGGCGTACGTGTATCCCGCTCGGTAGACCAGCGTAATCGCTCGTCGGGTGGCCAGGTCGTACGGCAGAAAACTGTATTCGACGGCCGGCATCAATCGTGCCCAGTGCCTCAGATTCCGGTCATTGCGCGTGATGTAGTCGCCAAATACACCCGCCGACCAGTGTGGTCCCAGGCTGACTATGGCGTAGCTGTCCAGACCGTGCCGGGTGATGCTGCTGCGAACATCTTCTCTGTTCTCGCGCCGAATAATGACCAGATCGTAATTGAAATACGGGCGAATCCGGAGCTTCCATTTCTCGCTTACGTGGTCTGCAAACAGGCCCCACCGGGAATCGAACACGGTCCGGTTCGTCTCCTTCTCCAGTTCAAAATCACCTCCGTAGAGCGTAAACACCCAGTGCTTCCACGGATCCCGCGCCATGGCCTCGGCGCCCACGGCTCCTGCATCGCCGCCGCTGTAGGCCAAAGAGAACTGTGCACCACTGGCGCTCTGGGCCACGTAGGGTGCCATGCCCAGACGAATGGCTTCGGTAATTGCAGATCGCCATTCGTCCCTGGTCGCATTCCGGTCGATCGGCCTCTCAAACGTATACTCGATGCTGGCATACTCTCCCTGGCCCAGGAACGAAATCTCGTACTGGCGCTCCTGAAGCCCGGTGCGCACGGAGGTTATGAACACGTGCACATCGGCCTGGTCGGGATCTCGCACGTAGTCCACGAACCTGATCTCGCTGCGAATGTAGTCAAAGTCGCACCACTCGCAGTCGATATAGACCCGCACGGGTACCCCGTTGTCAACGGCCTGCTGCGCCTGCAAGGCTGACGGGGCCGCGAAGTACACGAAGGCTACAAGCGTCCATATTGCCCGGCGATGTGCGGGACGCCGCGTCCGCGTCGTGATCGCTTCAGGGCAACGCGCCGCCTGCCGGAGCACCGGCCAACGGGCTTCCGCCGCGACAGGCCGCCTGTAATGCCAAATCTTTGTCTTCATTCCGGCTCTGCTCCGTATCTGCGGCAAAGGGCGGCCGACCTTCCACAACGGATGCCTGACTGCGCGTGTTGCCCTGGTTCACCGCCGCGGTATTCGCGCACGGGGTATCCGGCGCCGGCAAGTCGCCTTGTTATGCCCTTGCCGGCGCCTGTGACGTATGCTGCGTGGTTGCTCATTGGCAGTTCGCAGCGATCAGGTAGCGCGGCTGATGGACAGCCGCTGCATCTTGGTGTACAGATGGGACCGCTGCATGCCGATGCGCGAGGCGGTTCTGCTCACGTTCCATTCGTTTTCTGCCAGCTTGCTCTGGAGAAAGATCCTCTCCGCCTCCTCGCGATAGGCCGCAAAATCGTCGAATCGGGCAAGCAGCGAAGTTACCGGGTCGCCGCCGGCTCCGCCTGGTTCCACGAAGCGCTCGATGTCTTCGACCGAGATTTCGCCGGATTGTCCCAGAATGAGCAGCCGCTCGACGACATTGATGATCTCACGCACATTGCCGCGCCATGGCATGCGTCCGAGCCGTGCGACGGCTTCCTCCGAAAACGACTTTTGCGGCAGCCCATTGGCGCGCGCCAGCCGCTTTGCGAAATGAGCCAGGAGGATGGGCAAGTCTCCCCGCCGGTCCCTTACCGGAGGAACATGGACCAGAATTACGCTCAGACGGTGATACAGGTCCTCGCGAAACGTACCCTCTTCGATACTCGCGAGCAGATCCTTGTTGGTGGCCGCCAGCACACGAACATCCACTTCAATGGGCCGGTCCCCTCCCACGCGCATTACCTTGTTTTCCTGAAGCGCGCGCAGCACCTTGGCCTGGGCCGCAAGGCTCATGTCTCCGATCTCGTCCAGGAAGAGGGTGCCGCCGCTGGCCTGCTCGAACTTGCCGATTCGCTGCTTCGCCGCGCCCGTGAATGAACCCTTCTCGTGGCCAAAGAGCTCGCTTTCGATCAATTCCCCCGGAATTGCCGCGCAATTCACAGCCACAAACGGGCCGCTCCGGCGCGCGCTGCCGTCGTGAATCCATTTTGCCACGAGCTCCTTGCCCGTTCCAGGCTCTCCCGTAATGAGCACGCGTGCCGACGTGGGTGCCACACGTGAAATCGTCTGCTTGACTTCGCTTATGGCGTCGCTGGTTCCCAGTATGGGGACCAGTTCGCTAGCGCGCTGCTCAGCGATCGACTGGCGTAGCCGCCTGTTGTCAAGCACCAGTCTTCCCCGCTCCAGGGCTGCCCGGATGGTCACCAGCAGCTGGTGAAGGTCCGGAGGTTTTTCAATGAAGTGAAATGCCCCCATGTGGGTAGCCTCCACGGCCGTGCGGATGTCCGCATGACCCGAAATCATGATTACCGGCAGCTCCGGCGCCTCCTCCGATAGAATGGACAGCACTTCCATACCGTCCTTTCGCGGCATTTTGATATCCAGCAGTGCCACGTCGTACGTGCGCGAGCGGACGCGGGAGATGGCCTGCTCACCGTCCTCCGCCTCTTCCACGGTCAGGCCCTCATATTCGAGTATTTCCCGCAGCGTGCGGCGAATACTCGCCTCGTCGTCGACTACCAGGACCGACGTGCCTGCCATGATCGCCTGGCCTACGATGCAGCCTGAAGCGCGCGCATCTTCGCACGCACCCTGGCAAGCAAAAACTCAAGCTCTTCCTCGCTGTCAGGCGCCGGAAAGCGATCTCCGATCAGGAGCAGGACCTCCTCGGCCTCTTCCAGCTCGCCGGCCTGTTCCAATGCGCGCGCAGCTGCAAAAAGGTAGCCGGGTGACCAGATCGGGTTTTCGCCCACCAGCGCGGCGCTGCGGTACAGGTCAGCTGCACGGACGTAGTCTCCGTCGCCCTCGGCATGCGCCGCCTCGCCGGACAGAGCACTCGCACCGATCATGTTGTCCATGCCCCCGACGCCCTCAAAGAGCTCCGCCGCCTCATCGTAATTGCCTAGCCGGAAGAGCGCATCGCCCGCGTAGAATCGGGCCAACTTTCCCGAGGGCGTCCCTCCATAACGGTCGATGATATCCAGAAGGCCCGTGGCGCTTCCGCTTCCATCCAGGGCCGCGCGATAATCCCCGGACTCGTACACCAGGATTACGGCCCCCAGTGCCTCGCCAGCCTGTGAAGCCCTCACGCCCTGCAAATAGCGGTACCCGAGGACGGCGCAAACCAGTACAGCAACCGCCAGGGCGCCACCGTTTATCTGCCGCCGATATTGTGAATACGCCACCTGCAGGCGGGCAAACAGCGTCGTGGCGGCATCCTTGCGAAGTTCACCACGTTTCGATATCGACTTCGGGGCCCTTAGTGTTGCCATGTGCTTGGT
>CAZXEU010000021.1:0-10941 GCA_964639665.1 uncultured Rhodothermaceae bacterium
TCGTCGGCCTCAATCTATATTGACGTTGATCAGACGTGGCTCAGCGAGACGGAGAAGTCCAGGTATCGTCGGACCCCGAAGAAGGCGCATTCTCCGATCTCCGGCGTGAATTGCGTGAATTGGAAGTGCAGATCAGCGTGACTGCTCCGCGCTCCATGGACATCAGGCTCCGCACGTCTGACGGAGATATCCAGATTGGGGACATCGATGGCGACGTCATGCTTGCCACCTCCGATGGTGACCTTGCTACGGGCAACCTGAACGGAACCATGTTCGATGCCCGCACCTCGGATGGCGACGTCTACGTTCCTTCGGCTGAATTCAAGAATATCGTCGTGCGTTCCTCGGACGGGGACATCGCCCTGGGCGCCGTTTCCGCGGAGGAGACAACGGCTCGCACGTCGGACGGAGACATTCATATCGACGGCCTGACAGGCATCGCCGATATCCAGACGTCTGACGGCGACATTAGCGTGGGCTCACTCGTTTCCAGCTCAAGCCAGATCAGGACCTCCGATGGCGACATTTCCATTGGCAGCGTTGAAGGGGACCTCACTGCGCGCTCTTCCGACGGCGACATCGCCGCGGTGCTCGTGCAGCCGGGTACCGTAGCGCTCCGCACTTCGGACGGGGACATCAGCCTTGAAATCCCCGAAAAACTGGGCGCTTCCCTGGATTTCTCTGCCTCCGAGATTCAAATGACGGACTGTTGCGAGTCGTTCGAGGGGACACGCGAGGAGGGACGCGCTGAGGGAGAGATCAACGGGGGCGGCTCCAGGCTGCAGGCGCATGCTTCCAGTGGTACCGTGCGCGTGCGGGCCCATTAACCGGAATCAGATAGCGTGACTGCCCCGCGCAGCCTAGCCCGAAAGGGCGAAGCGGGACAATGTGGCCCGCGTTAATCGCGGCAGCCCCCGTAGATCCCCGGATAGGCCGAACCGTGCGGGCGGACCATGTAACCGCGGCGTGAGATTCGCTTTCGCGCACCGCGCTCGGCTGCCCCGTGGTCTTGCCCGGGACCGCCTGAGCTGGCCGGAATTCACCCTCGCTTGTCGCGATTGAAGCCAGCGGCTGTGGACTCCGCGCCTTGAGACCCTTCCGCATTGGCTCAAAAAGCCGCATTTTTGGGCGGAGCCCGCTTTGCGGCGCAACTGAGCCCCCCGAATTGCCGCGCCGGGCCGCAAACGAATTGAATCCAGCCTGAAAATGACCAGTGATAGCGTGCGTGTGCGGTTCGCGCCGAGTCCCACGGGCTATCTCCATATAGGTGGCTTGAGGACTGCCCTGTACTGCTACCTGGTTGCCCGCGCGAATGCCGGCCGCTTCATTCTGAGAATTGAGGACACGGACCAGTCACGCTACGTAAGCGGTGCCGAACGGGACATCGCCGAGTGCCTCGCCTGGGCCGGCCTTGAGACGGACGAAGGCCCGGATGTTGGGGGAGATGCCGGGCCATACCGACAGTCGGAGCGCAAGGAACTCTACGAGGAGTACGCCGGCCAGCTGCTTGCTTCGGGGCATGCCTACTACGCATTCGACACTCCCGAGGAGCTTGAGGCCATGCGAAGCGGGATGGGCGCAAGCGCGGGCTACGACAGCGCGCAGCGGCTGCACATGATCAACTCTCTGACGCTCGCGCCTGCGGAAGTACAAACCCGGCTTGCACGGGGGGACGCGCACGTGATTCGCTTCAAGACGCCCTCAGAGGGAAGCGTGAGCTTTACGGATACGGTTCGGGGCAGCGTTACCATACCAACGGCCAGCATCGACGACCAGGTGCTTGTCAAGTCGGACGGGATGCCGACCTATCACCTTGCGAATGTCGTAGACGATCACCTGATGCGCATCACGCATGTCATCCGCGGGGAGGAGTGGCTGTCCTCGACGCCCAAGCACATTCTGCTGTACGATGCCCTGGGCTGGACACCACCCGTGATGGCTCACTTGCCGCTGATTCTCAGCCCCGGGGGAGGAAAGTTATCCAAGAGGCACGCCGATCGGCAGGGAATTCCCGTGTCGGTTCGGCAGTACCGGAACGCAGGCTACGAGCCAGAGGCGCTGGTCAATTTCCTGGCCCTCTTGGGATGGAATCCGGGATCGGAGCAGGAGGTCTTGTCAATGGAGGAGCTCGTGCAATCGTTCACACTGGAGCGCGTGGGCACGAGCGGCGCCCGCTTCAGCATGGACAAGCTCAACTGGTTCAACCAGCAGCACCTGCGGCGCCTGCAGCCCCGGGAATTGCTACTGAGGTTGCAACCGGTGTTGGAGCGGCATGGTCTCGGTGCCAGTGACGAGTATGTCCTGCGGGTTGCCTCGCTTGTTGGAGAGCGAGTCCACCTGGCAGAAGAGGTTGCAACTACGTACAAGTATTTATTCGCGGATCCCGCATCCTACGACGAAAGGGGAGTGCGGAAACGCTGGAAGGCCGACTCGCCGAGTCTAGTGGCAGCATATGCCCGCTCGCTGGCGATGGTTGAGCCCTTCGCAGAGGCGGCGCTGGAAGCGGCTCTCAGGGCGATCACCGCACAGAAGGAGGTCGGAGCGGGTCGCCTCATCCATCCGGTCCGCCTGGCCGTAAGCGGCACGACGGCTGGTCCGAGCCTGTTTGCCATGCTCGAAGTCCTGGGCCGGAAAACCTGTATCCGGCGCCTGGAGCATGCGCTGACTGCCATTGGCGGATAGACCATGGCTCGCTACAGGCTGAGACAGCTGGAAGGCGAGTTTGCCCTATGCCGGCTTCCCCCGGATGCCGAGAATCCGGCATGGGCCGCGGAAGCCGGCTTCCATTCCATTACGCGTACGGCAATAGAATTGTCGGTGCTTTGCGAATCAGGGTGTGTCCCGGATGGCGTAGAAAAGAGCGGCGGGTGGTACGGACTCGAGGTGGAAGGACCGCTTGCGCACACGTTGACCGGCGTGCTGGATTCTATCCTGCGGCCGCTGGCACAGGGAGGCATTTCCGTGCTGGCCATAGCCACGTACGACACGGACTACATCTTTGTCCGCGATCCTGCGAAGGCTGCGCGCACCTTGCGGGAGGCAGGCTTCATGGTGGATTAGAAGAACCGGCAGAAATCGGGCCGATCCCGAGAAGAACGGGATACGAAGGGTCTAGCAGTCCTGTCCGCCTCACTTTGGAATTGCGGTCGGACGCAACCAGACGGCTTAGCTTCACGGGAGGTCGCTCAATACGGCAATACCCGAATGACCCACGTACGCCGGCCCGAGGTTGCCATTCTTCGCCGGTCGCAAATCAGCCTTGGTTGCCGTGAACGGATGCTGGCCGGGACTGGGCTCGCTTGCAGCTTCAATTGGATACTTGCTCATCGTCGGGCACAGCGTCCAGACGCTCGCGGTCAATGGGGATCATGACGAATTCTACTCGCGACCTGTTTCCCGCATGTAGGCGCTCCCATGCGCACGGCCCTCAATGGTGTCCTAATACAAACGCCAGGTTGCAGTCCGGGTAGCAGGCATGGCGAGGCCTTGCCACGATTGAACCGTCAGCGACGACGCTCTATAAAGTGGAGAGGGGCGCACCTTGCCTTCGACCCACCCGGCAGCCGCTGGATCTTTGGCTTTTTCGAATCGCATGCTTATTCCTACGGTCCCGAGCGGGATGGGATATCCGCGACTGGCGAGGCGGTCGTGCGGGGTCTGGCTCCACGACTGCCCAATTGGATACTTGCAGCGGCGCGCCTTGCGCCTATCGTGTTATCTTGCGCTGAACCAATACACTCGGCGGATTCCGAACGCGCACGCTAAATGTGGAATCCGAATACTCCGCCTGGCAGCTATTGTCTGCTGGATACGGCGGCAAGGCTACCACGTATCGCGGACGGGACTACCTCTTGCGGGCAGCACAATGCACTAAGCCAAGATGAGGGAAATCCGTAGCATGCATGCAAAACTGACAGTGCAAATGGCACTTGCCGTAGCAATTGCGGCAACGAGCTTCGCCAGCTTCGGACAACGTGCGCCTTCCCATGTTGCGCCATTCGTGCCGTTCGAAGAAGTCTTCGCCGCTGAAGACACGCTGATACTGGACCCCGAAGTGTTGATTGGACAGATCTGGTCGCTGGACATTGATGATGCCGGCAGAATGGTCCTGGTTGACTACGTGGCCCAAGCCATCCACCTGTTTTCTGCCACCGGATCGCATGTCGCACAACTTGCCACGGAGAATTGTTGGCCGGAACCCGTCACACCATGGAATGCACGGTTCGTATCGAATGGCAGAATCGTTGCTAAGGGCACGAGTGGTACCTTCTTTGCCTTTGACTCCGCCGGAATGTGCATCGTTGCCAAGCGTGCGCCTGAGCTTCGAACAGTTACTGGATTCTGTGGGATGGTGGACTCGACCTTCGCTATCCGGTCAATGGCGCCCCGCGGACCCATCCTGCTGGTTCTTTCCCCGGACTTTGAAATTGAGCGTGAAATACCGCTTGAGGAACCGAGATTTCGGCGGCTGACTGTGCAGGCTTTGTCACAGCCCGGCCGGAATATAGGGTGCTTTGAGACTGGTCCTCGTTACCTGTATCCGGAGAGTGCGGACGGTGTGCCCGTATGGTTGCCGGATGTGCCGCAGAGTATACCTGAGTTCTATGAGGATCGTAGCCGAGACGTGTCATTGGATACGGACCAGATGAAGCGGGTAACAGAAATCATGGATGCCACGATTGCGTATGGCATTTATGAATTGGATGATTCAGCCCATATTGTCTCTTACCTAGGACGCCGGAAGGCACGGTTCCAGAATCTGGAGGGAAGGGGTTTTCAGATAGTAGATCGCGCTCACCCCGCATCCGCCGTGAGTACGATTGCTGATATCAATGTACTGGCTGCAAAAGACGGTTTGGTCTATGCCTTGCAAGCCCATCAAAGGCAGCCTGATGGCACGCTCAATAATCCTGGAATCATTCGGTATCGCTATCTGAGAAAGTAGGGGGCGAGCGAACATCGGTTGGATCCCGGAACGAGCGACCTGGACCGAACGCGTGACTTTGGCTCGGCCCGAGGACGATTCTGCTTAGAGGTCCCACGGCGCTCTGTCGCGCACGGATCATTTGATTGCCGAGAGAATCAGCACCCGGGATAAACGCACTTCCCACAGAGGAACGGCGATCCAATTGCGCGCGGTCGCAAGAGTATGCGCGAACATGCCTGTGCCCAGGTTTGCCAGGTTTTGTCAATTCGTCACTACGGTGTGCCTCCAGTGGCCCGGCGAGGCCTCGATTATTGAGTCCCACAGCACGCACATTCAATGCGCCGTTATCGGTGTTTGCACGTCTATAAAACGTAGCGTCTGGTGTAGGTCATCACTCGAGTCAAGGGCTATTCTTTAACGTCGATGGAATAAACAGCGACAACGCCTTCCTCATCAACCTGGTAAACGCGGCCATTCTTGACATAGGTCACGAGGCTCTGCGGGACCGAAAACGAGAGAACGTAATCTCCTGACTGGACTTCATAAACGTCGATCACCGGTTCCGCTTCCATATAGCTGGTGACGTAGGCTCTATCTTCGTCAACGCTCAGGAATCCGTGTACAAGATCACCTATCGGGCGATATCCGCGCGAGTCTCCAATCCGGGCCTCCTGCCAGTAGGGCTCCCTTACGCGACCCCAATCCGGAGTTGCACGTGCGTAGTGGATAGCCCCGTCAGTATTGTACTGGACTAGGACCGGATAGTACGTTGGAGCAAACAGCAGGCGCTCCCCGTTTGTAGCAAGCATTCCAGCGCTTAGCCCTGGCCCAGGTAATCTGTCCGGGCCCTGTGGCAGTCCGAACTCGGTAGTCGTTTCTCCCATCCGAGTCTGAAATAGGAATTCCGTGTGGGAGGTTAGCACATATGAACGGCCCTTTGGCGTCACAACGTACTTAACGGGCGCCAAATCAAGGGATTCCGACTTCCGAAACGCACCGTCCATGTCGAAAAAGGAAATCTTGCGATCAGAATTGTCGAGAAGAAAGACTATGGAATCACCGATTATGCCGAGATCCAGCAGATTCGAAAGTTCCCCTGGGCCCTGACCGATGCCCACGCCGTAGGAATTGATATACTGCCCATTAGGGCCGAAACGCTTTACGGTCAGGTCACCCAAATCAGCCACATAGATATTCCCCTCGGCGTCAGCGATCGCTCCTTGAGGATTGTACAAGACAATATCCGGCTCAGGAGACAATTCGAATAAGAGCTGGAGATTCACGTCACGCCATATCCGTTCCTGTACTTGCTGCATCGTTACGGACGGTAATGACAAACTCTGAACGGCTGGGGACAATTCCAGCGTACGGTTCTTGCACGAACCGGAGAGCAAGAGTCCCGCGAAACAGGCAATTGAAAACTCGCGGGTAAGCTGCACAATTATTCCTGACGCCATGATTCAATGAGGATAGCCGAGTTCCCCAATCGGCTGAAAGACTACTCGACTAGCGCCGCTAGCATCTTGAATTCTAGCGCATCTGATGAAGTCCGGGAGCGGCAACATCACCACTAACCCGTGCAAGATCCGTCGAGGTTCTGAGAAGACGGATTGACGGCTATCGGACGGGGTCTATAACCGCCTGTATGGGCACCAGGTCCAGTACGGTCACTGGCTCTTCTGTGGCTGGGCGCTCGAATACAAGAACCTGCCTGTCCGTGTCTATATCCCGCAGGCTTGCGGCAAAATCGTACGTAACAAACACTTCACCCGTTCGGGCATCTATAAAATCCGTATGCCGACCGGCCTGCCCAACGAGCAGCGTGTCATTGGCCACATAGAGGTTGTGTACCATATCCCATGAATTAAACCAGTCGATGAATCCAGGTGCGCCCGGCCGGTGGATGTTCTTCTGTCGAAGCGGGCGGTAGTGCGGGGGCGCTACCATGATCGAATCCAGCTGGTCTCCCGCCAGATCGAACTTGCGCAGCACGTACTCCAGGGACTGCACGCACCAGATCTCCCGCTTGTAAACGCGAGCACACTCGGCCCCGGGCACCAGCGGCACTTCGAACGTTTCTGCGTTGGGAGAAAGGGGCACGAAATCGCGCAAAAGGCTTCCGTCATCGGAAAAGATGTGAAGGGTCGTTCCCTCGTAGCGTGAATCCATCCTCGTACCCGCAACCTGCACGTGCCCCTCGTCCAGCACTTCGACATCACCTGCAACCAGCGTAACGTATTGCGCGGCAAAAAGGCGCTGAAACGTCCCCGTCGTGTCGAATATGCTTATGCGTCGGTTCGACTCTCCAACCACTACCCGGTTGCCGTCCACCGACAGCTCCGTAGGGCTAGAGAATTCACCGGGTCCTTCGCCCTGCCGCCCGAATGTCCGGATGCGCCGCCCTGATGCCGAAAAAACGTTGACGTTGTAAGACTTCGAATCGAGTACGTAGAATCTTCCGTCTGACGCCACGAGCTCGGCTACGGTCAGGATTTCCGGGAGCGTTACTGACTGCGCCCCGGGAAGGCGAGAAGGATCCGTCTCGAGAAGCTCTTGTGCGGCGATCTGCGAGGTGAAGACCAGGACCAGAATCAGCTTGAGCACGATCCTACGCATGGTGGCTCCGATGCCTGTCTGCAGGCTGTAAAGTAACGGCCCTGTTTCTACTTTTTCCGGGTCACTCATTGCCGTTACGCCAACTCCATCCCGGCATGTCACTTGATTCGGCCAAGGTGCAAGGCGACGACGTGCAGCCAGGTCACGAATTCACTGAAATAGGGCAGAAGCCCAGGCGCCGAGCGAGCATTCAACTCGGTCGTTGCTGCGCCTTTCAAGATAGCGGTCTCGACGGCAACGGCACACATTGATCCTCGAAGCCTCGGGACCCAAATAAGGGCCTTATTCCCGGAGCTCGTATACAATGACTGCGACTCCCTCGCCGTGCGTCACGGCATAGGCTCGCCCCCCCTGAATTACCCGCAGGTCTGTACTCACGGGAAGCTCCACCTGTCCCCGGAGATTGCTTTCGGCATCAAGGATGAGCCACTGGGCCATAGTGTCCGCAATGGACGGAGTTGTAGCCTTCACCCAGGCGCGGGAGCGATCATCCACGATGAAGGTTTCGTATGCGGGTTTGGTAGCAGATAGCTCGGCGTTGAGTACGGCCTGGCTGTACCAGCTTGCGCTTCCCTCCACGAACCGCTCGACTTCACCGCGCGTCAGCGGGATGGGAGCAAGCACATGTGCAATAGCGCGCTGCGGAGTCCTGTCAAGAGCAATGACAGCAATGTCTACGGATTCGGTCCAGCCGGCGTACAATTTGGCTCTTGGGCCCAGGCGATAAACCGGATCGCGTCCGAAGGGCATTCCCATAGCCAGGCGGTCTTCTTCCGAAACAAGCCATTCGGAAGCCGGCAGGTCGTGCACGGGAGGTGGCACTACCTGCCCCGTCCAGTCAACGAGCATGACGTACAGTCGGCGTGCTGACAGGTCGTCGCCCGGAGAGACGGGCCAACCATATGTGACCAAGAAGCCTGTATCAAGGACGCCAACCAACCAGTAAGGCAAACCAAGAGAATCACCCGAGACCCCGAAATCATAAGCCAGTCCCAGATCGTCTGGCTCGTAGGCGGAAATGCGCTCCAGTCTGGAGTCGAACACGTAGAGCGTATCGCCGGGGCCTGAGAGAATGGACTCTAGCCTCTCGAATTCTCCGGGACCACGACCTTGCCGGCCGATGGTCTGGATCAGTCTCCCGTTCTCCGTGAAAGCATAGATCCTGGAGTCCTGCTCATCTCCGACAAAGATGCGTCCGGACTCGTCGACGGTGACTAATTCTCCGATGCCTCCAAAGAGAATTGTGTCGCCCGTGGATTCATCGCCTATACGGAAAAGCTCGCTGAGCATCGGTCCGGCGGGAGAAGATTCACCTGCCTCGTTTCGGTCTCCAGCCACGCAGGCCGCGAACAAAAGAACAGCAGAGAGCGAGAGGGAGAAAGCGGCGGCGATCCCGGTGCGGATGCAGTAGCCGGTCACGCTCATGCCATGTTTTGTATCCCGAGTCATACCAATGCAAGTCTGGCGGTGACCAAAGTGCTGTGGATTCCGGCAGAGACTCCAGCCAGCGGAAGCGATGGGCCATAGCTGGGCTCGTACCGGTCGCTTTTCAAAATGTACCCATTGCCGTCTGGATTCTACAAGAGCACTTCTGGACAGTCGTCTCGACCGGCAGCCTCAGATGGCCGGTCAGGCGGTACGCCCGGGCCAGGGGTCGCACCGCCGGCGGCGCCTGCGCAATTGCCGAGTGGTGCCGGCTTCGGAGTTTCGGGGTGGGACAACGTACCGAGACAGTACATGCATTCTGACCTCGCAGGTTGATGCATCCGCCTGGCCGTCGACTGCGACAACCCCGGCATCCGCTTGGACTTCCGGTCGATCGAGGTACGGAAGCACGGCTATTGCCGGATTTCGTATACGATGATAACGGGCTCTCGACCCTGGGTCACGGCGTAAGCCCGGCCTTCCCGGATTACCTGGAGGTCCGTGTTCGCGGGCAGCGTTACCTGACCGCCGAGCTGGCTTCGTGAATTCAGGATGAGCCATTGCGCCGAGGTGTCCGCCATAGACGGCGGCGTCACCTTCAGCCAGATCCGGGCCGAATCGTCTACCACGAAGGTCTCGTAAGCCTGCTTGAATTCCGGCAGATCGGCTCCCAGGAATGCTTCGCGGACCATATCCGACATTCCTTCGACGAACCATTCGATTTCGCGGCGCGTCATTGGAATCGGATCCCGTGGATAGGCAATGACATGACTGAGAGCGCCATCCGGTTCGCGGACCTCAATGTCTACGGACGCGGTCCAGCCTGCGAACAGCTCATTTCCGGGTCCCAGGCGGTACACTGGGTGGCGCCCAAAGGGCAACCCGTCCATGGCAAAGAGACTTGTGGTGAATCCTCCGGCTGGCAGGTCGTGCATGGTAGGCGGCATGGCCTCGCCCTTCCAGCTTACGCGCACTACGTACTTGCGGCGGTCCCTGTCGGCATCAATCGATCTGGGAGGCTGCCCAAAGGTCATTAGAAAGTCTGTGTCGCGAACGCCAACAAGTTCGAGCGGTTGGCCGAGAGAATCCTGCGAAACGGTAAAATCATAGGCTAGGGCAAATGTACCCGGCTCGAACGCGGAAATGCGGTCCAATTCGGAATCAAAAACGAAGAGCGTATCGCCGGGTCCGGAATAAATGGATTCAATCCGTTCGAATTCACCTGGGCCTCCGCCCTGCCTGCCAATGGTCCCCAGCAGACTGCCATCTGCTTCGAAGGCATAGACCCTGGAGTCGTACAAATCTCCGACAAGTATTCGGCCGGTGCCCTCGATGGCGATCAAGTTCCGAACCGCTCCGAACAGGATAGTGTCTCCCGTTGATTCGGCTCCTATCCGGAGAAGCTCGCTCAATGTCGGCCCAAAGTCAGCGACGTCAACTGCTTCCTCTTGAACCCTCGTTGTACAGGCGGGCAGCAGTGAGGCCGCAACCAGAAAGAGGACGCAAGTCTTGATTCTCGGAGTGCGGGAGGGCTCGGACAAGGCTCCGGAAGAGCTGCCGGAGTCCAAGGCTACGGCCGCGCTCGCTCGGGCACGGCCGGCGCCGAACATCTCTTTGCTGGCCTTAGTACGTACTGATGCCAAATGCTTGAGCAAGGTACGATTCGGCTGGGTCTGAGGCCTTCGACTGGCCCCCAAACCGACTTAGTCCGCTTTGGTTGCCTGCAATCTTGCCAATGTCTTCGCTGCCGATTCAGGCAAGGATGCAAAGAATAGTGGCTGGATACGGCTTCGCCGGATGTAAGCCGAAACATAGTTCCATAGCCGTCACTAATCGACGCTAAGGGTGACCCGGTACGCGCTTGCCAATGGTCTCTCGGGTAATCGGCACCATGAGACGGCCGCTGCCCGGTGTTTCTCAATTCTTGTGTCAGCGGAAACCGGCACCTGGCTCGGAGGAAAACTTGGCCTTGT
>CAZXEU010000022.1:0-16487 GCA_964639665.1 uncultured Rhodothermaceae bacterium
GTGCTTGGTCCGTGCTCGTGGGCTTGCTGTAATCACTATGTGATACGTTCGTTTCCGAAAACCGTCCGTGCTCCGGGTGCCGGACCGGTTTTGGAGATGTCTTCACCTACCAATTATTTCTTCGAGGCATCCTGATGCGTCCTTTGCCGTATTTTCCGGGCGGCATGGCAATCAGGCCAGCACTCAATTCAAATGCAGAAGGAAGACATGTCCATAAAACTTGGCATCAACGGTTTCGGCCGCATCGGCCGTCTAGTGGCACGCGCCATCATCGAGCGGGATTCGGGTGCTTTTGACATAGTCGCCGTCAACGACCTTACGGACTCCGGTACGCTGGCACACCTCTTCAAGTATGACTCGGTTCACGGTTCATTTGCCGGTGACGTGAAAACGGATGGGGATTATCTTCATATCGGCGGACGCAAGATTCGCGTGCTGTCCGAGCGCGATCCTGGCCGGTTGCCGTGGAAGGAGCTTGGATGCGAAATAGTCATCGAGTCCACCGGCTTCTTCCGCTCGCGCGCCGCGGCCGCGGCGCATCTGGCTGCCGGAGCTCGAAAAGTCGTGATTTCGGCGCCGGCAAAGGACAAGGTGGATGCCACGGTCGTTCTCGGCGTAAACGACGATGTCTTGACGGGCCGCGAAGAGATCATCTCCAATGCCAGCTGCACGACCAACTGCCTTGCTCCAATGGTGAAGGTGCTGGATGATGCGCTGGGAGTGCGCAGCGGACTGATGACGACGATCCATGCGTACACAGCGGACCAGCGTATCCAGGACGCGCCTCACCGGGACCTTCGACGCGCCCGGGCTGCCGCCTATTCCATCGTGCCCACTACAACGGGTGCCGCTCGTGCCGTCGGGCTTGTGCTGCCGCATCTGCAGGGCAAGCTGGACGGTTTGGCCCTGCGTGTTCCCATACCCGACGGTTCGCTGACGGACCTGACGGTCGAAGTGGGTCAGCAAACCACGGCTGAGGAGGTAAACGACCTCTTTGCGACCGCTGCGCAGGGCCCTCTAGAGGGCATCGTCGACTACTGTGATGAGCCCATCGTGTCCATTGACATTGTACACAATCCGCACTCGGTCATATTCGACAGTCTTGCCACGATGGCCCAGGGAAAGACGGTCAAGATTCTGGGGTGGTACGACAATGAATGGGGCTATGCGAACCGCACGGTGGACGTTGCGGAACGCCTGATGGAGCTGGCAGGATAGTGTCAGTGTTACCGCAGTGCAGCTGCCTGATCAGGAACCGGGCGGACGGATGGAAAAGCTCACGCTGGATGATCTGAGCCTCGCGGGCCGTCGTGTTCTCGTACGGGTGGACTTCAATGTGCCGCTCGGCACGGATCCAGAAGGGCGCACGCAGTCGTCCTTCGTTGTCACGGATGATACGCGTATCCGGGCTGCGCTGCCCACCATTCGAGCCATAGCCGGTGCGGGGGCAAAGGCCATCCTCCTGAGCCACCTTGGAAGGCCAAAGGGCAAGCCCGATCCCCAATTCAGCTTGGCCCCGGTTGCCGACCGCCTTTCAGGTCTATTGGATCAGCCCGTGCGCTTTGTAAACGATACGCTTGGCCCCGCAGTCGAGAAGGTGATCCGATCGATGCCCGCCGGAAGCGTAGTTCTGCTTGAGAATACCCGGTTTTTCAGCGCAGAGACGGAAAATGATCCTTCCTTTGCCCGACAGCTGGCGGACTTGGGAGACGTATTCGTAAACGATGCCTTCGGCACCGCCCACCGCGCGCATGCCTCGAGTGTTGGCGTGGCGAACTACGTCAAAGAGGCAGCAGCAGGCTACCTCCTTGCGCGCGAACTTGCCCACCTGGTCCGGGTGACCGAAGAGCCGGAACATCCGTTTGTAGCGCTATTGGGCGGGGCCAAGGTATCGGACAAGATCGGGGTGATCCGCAATCTTGCCGGCGTAGTGGATACCGTTCTCGTGGGAGGAGCCATGAGCTACACGTTTCTCAAGGCGCTTGGTAAGCCCGTCGGCCAGTCCCTGGTGCAGGATGACTGGCTTGATGAGGCGCGCAGCATGTATGAGTGCGGCAAGATCCGCCTGCCCGTGGACCACATCACGAGCGACGCCATGGGTACGGTTGCACGCACAGGACGCGTGAGTACTTCTGTGGAAGCGGGCCGCATGGGCGTCGACATCGGGCCGGACACGTGCGCCCTCTTCCGCGCGGAGATTCTCAAGGCCAGGACGATCGTATGGAACGGGCCTATGGGCATATTCGAAAACCCGGATTTTGCCGGTGGCACGCGGGCCATGGCAGAGGCTATGGGCGATGCCACAAACCGCAATGCCACAACGATCGTCGGCGGAGGCGATTCGGTCGCCGCCATTGTGCAGGCGGGGTACGCCGACAAGGTCACGCACGTATCCACCGGCGGAGGCGCCATGCTCGCCTGCCTTGAAGGCAAGACGCTTCCGGCATTGGCCGCCCTCACTGATCGACCCTGAAGGCCGTCTGCAGGGGTGACGATTTCCGTAGTTATTCCCGCGCTCAATGAGGCGTCAATCATTGAGGCCACCCTGGCGTCCGTGGCGGTCCAGACCCCGCCATGGGAGGTCCTGGTTGTTGACGGAGGCTCTACGGACGAAACCATTGCGCGAGCCCGCCCGCGCGCCAAAGTGCTCCAGGCAGATCGAGGCAGGGCGCCGCAAATGAACCGTGGATGGCAGGCAGCCCGCGGCGATACCGTGCTGTTCCTGCACGCCGATACGGTTTTGCCTGGTGATGCCTTCGACCGGATTCGCCAGGTGCTGGAGGACTCCTTCGCGGAGGGGGGCGCGTTTAGACTCAGGTTCGATACGCCCGGATTTCTGCTGAACTTCTACGCAAGGTGTACGGCGCTTGAATGGCCCTGCATCTGTTTCGGTGACCGCGGTCTGTTTGTGCGTCGCCGGGTACTCGAAGCCATGGGCGGGGTACCCGAACTGCCCATTTTCGAAGACCTTCAGTTTGTCCGGCTTCTGAATCGCCGCGGCGGCTTCCGCTTCGTGCCTGTCGCCGTCACGACCGCGGCGCGCCGGTTCGTTCGGCAGGGAGCGCTGCGCCAACAGATAAGAAACGTGCTGCTTTGGACAGGTTACTGGCTCGGTACCGACCCGCAAATCCTCTCCCGTTATTATCCAAGCCACGGATAGCCACGCGGGTCTTGGCCTGGCGGGTCCACAAGGCAAGCGTGCTTCACCAATTCCCGCCATTCGCAGGAAAGCCCAGAAACCTGTAGTTTTCGCCAGAGACCGATCCGGTCCCTCACAGCATCCCGCGGCTGCACTCCCAGTCTCGGGAGCCGTGTTCGCCATGCCGTCAGGCAGGATTCGCCGAAAGCGGCAACTGGATTGCCCCGTAGACAACCTCACGCAGGAGACATTTAAAGCCAAATCCATCCGGATTCTCCGATGCGGTATCTGCCTTATTCTGTGCGATTTCGTGGCATGTCGCTGCTGCCAGCACTCGCTGTTTGCATTACGATTCCGTTCGCCGCCCAGGCCCAGGAAAGCGGTACGGTAACCGGGACGGTGACCAGCAGCGGCGGCCCACTTCCAGGAGCTTCCGTGTCCATAGTGAATACGCTTGTCGGTACTGCAACAAACATGGAAGCCGGCCATTTCTCCCTGTCCGTTCCGGCCGGAGTTTACGTCCTGCGTGCCAGCTTTGTTGGCTTCGCCACCGAGGAGGCCCGGATAACGGTCGTCGCAGGTCAGATCACGAATCAGTCGTTTGTGCTGGAGGAAACCGTCGCCGAATTCGGCGAGGAAGTGGTGGTTCTGGGCTCACGCACGGAGCGAACGGCCACCGATACGCCTGTACCGGTGGACGTTATTGGAGCCGAGGCACTTGGCCAGCTCGGCGTGCAGGAGATCAACCAGTCTCTTCATTACCTGGCTCCTTCCTTTAACGCCTCGCACCAGACCATTGCCGATGGCACCGACCATGTCAACCCGGCAAGCCTGCGCGGCCTCGGGCCGGACCAGGTGTTGACACTGGTCAACGGCAAGCGGCGGCATACATCCGCCATTGTACATGTCAACGGCACCTTTGGGCGCGGCACGGTCGGCGTAGACCTGAACTCCATTCCCAAGGGAGCCGTAAAGCGCATTGAGGTCCTGAGAGACGGTGCGGCTGCCCAGTACGGCTCCGATGCCATTGCGGGAGTAATCAACGTGGAGTTGCAGGATCAGACCGAGGCACTGTTGGTGGATGCCGGCGTGGGTCAGACAGGCGAAGGGGACGGCGAACAGGTCCAGATCTCTGCCAATTACGGAGTGCCTGTCGGTACGGGAGGATTCTTCAACGTTACGGGTGAGTTCCTGGACCGGAGCCGGACCAATCGCAGTGATCCCTACATCGGGGACTACTTTCCGGGCATTAGCGGAGATGCGGCAGGATATCCAGATGAAGACCGGCCAGGGCTACGCCACTATGGGCGCGGTATTCTTCAACAGCCGCGTTCCAATGGGAGCCGGCGCCCAGTTTTACGCCAGCGGAGGTGCGTCACACCGGGGGGGCGAGGCCACGGGCTTCGTGCGGCGTCCCAATCAGCATGACCGCAACAACCTCGACGTGTACCCGAACGGGTTTCTGCCGCAGATTCACACTGTTATCGGAGACGGAAGCCTGACTGCCGGACTAAAGGGTTCGCTCGGAGCATGGATCGCAGACATGAGCGCAACCACCGGCGGCAATTCGTTCCAGTTTAATATCGAGAACTCGATCAATGCCTCGATAGTAGGCAGCGCCAGCCCCACGTCGTTCGATGCAGGAACGCTAGGCTTTCGGCAGACTACCGGCAACCTGGACGCCTTCCGGGCGCTGCCTGCCGCGGGTATGAATGCACTCACGCTGGCTGTCGGATCGGAATTCCGGGTGGAGAACTACTCTATTGAAGCAGGGCAATTTGAATCCTATTCGCTGGGCAACGGGGGATCACGACCAGGCATAGACTTCGCGCTGCAACCCGACGGCTCGCCGAAGAACCCGGGATCGCAGGTCTTTCCTGGCTTCCAGCCCTCCAATGAAGCGGACCGCTACCGTTATAGCGTAAGCGGGTACGCAGAGCTGGAGGCAGACATATCGGACGAGGTGCTTGCCACCGGCGCCGTGCGATTCGAGAATTACAGTGATTTCGGCTCGGCGCTCACGGGCAAGGCGGCCGCGCGATTCAAGGTAAGCGATGCACTGGCGGTGCGCGGAGCCCTTAGCAAAGGACTTCGTGCTCCGTCCTTGCACCAGCTGTGGTTCAACAACGTCAGCATCCAGTTCGTGCTCAACGAGGAAGGCATCCTGGAACCTGCCCGAGTCCTGACCGGAGAGAACAATTCGCCGGTAACCAGGGCATTCGGCGTCCCGGAGCTGAAAGAAGAGACCTCTGTCAACTTCAGTGGCGGCTTCGTGGCGCGGCCGCTCGCCAACTTCTCCATCACGGCAGACTTTTACCGGATTTCTATTAAAGACCGCATCGTACTTACCAGCCGTTTCAGCAACAGCGACCCTATCGTGTCCCGTATTTTGGCCCCCTTCGAGAGCGACGGCGTGGGTCAGGCACAGTTTTTCGCGAATGCGGTCAATACCTCTACCTACGGCGTAGACGTGGTTGCGGCGTACACCGCGCCGGTAGGAATCGGGCGCCTGACGGTTACAATGGCTGCCAATGCCACATCGACCACCGTAACGGAAACCAATATCCCGCCGCAGATGGCGGCCATCTTTGCGGGCGGGGACCTTGGGGCGGTAAGCAGCACCCTCTTTAATCGTGAGGAACGAAATCGACTGGAAGACGCATTGCCGAGGCAGAAGGGCAATCTGGGCGTCAGGTACGAGCGAGGGCAGGTTACCTTTACGGTACGCGCCAATTACTTTGGCAGTGTAGACTACACGCCGACCAATGCGGACAACGACGAAACATTTGGTGCCAAGACCCTTATTGATGTCAGCGTCGAGTATGCCATCAGCGAGCAGATTACGCTTGCGCTTGGCGCCAACAATCTGCTAAATACCTTCCCGGACAAGCACTGCCACAATATGGCCGGGCCGCAGAATGCGTGTGCAAATTACAGTTCGGGACGATTTCCGTACAGCCGTCGCGTCACGCAATTCGGCATGAACGGAGTGTTCTATTATGCACGCTTGCGGCTGCGCCTGTAAATATCCGCCTTACAATGAAACTGCTTTCCCTCTCTCCTCTTGCGTGCCTGGTGTTCCTGCTGTCTGCCGCTACGGTTCAGGCACAGTGGACACCCCAGAATCCCGGCTCCGACAACATAACGGTCCTCGGGCACGAGCCCCTGGGGGGGCGCATGACTGTTACGGACATGGAATTGGAGCAGGAGCTTGAGCGGCCCTACGCCTATGTGGGTCGTGCCTCCATCCTGGAGGAAGGCCCCAAGGGCATGGACATTATTGACATTAGCGACCCCGCAAGCCCTCGGGTACTGTTGCAGTGGCGACTCCAGGATCAGGATCTATATATGAATCGCGGCGGAATGGACGTCAAGTATTTCAAGTGGGGAGGCCGCTACTATGTGGTGCAGTCGTTCGAATTCTCGCAGGGGCCGGGAAGTGACCTGGGCGCCGTGGTCTTTGACGTGACCGGGCTGCCCGACCCCGAGGCCGTGGAGGAGGTTGCCCGTATCCTGATCCCCGAATTCCCCGGGGGCTTCCACAACATATTCATTTACAAGCACTCCAACGGCCGCCCTCTGCTGTTGACGACGGTCCGGACGGGAAGGGCCAACGTCTACGACCTCGGACTGGTGGTAGAGGGCCAGGTCGAGAACGCGCTCGTGGCTACCATTCCCCTGCCCGAGGTCCCCGGTCGCAGCAACCGATACACGTCCTACCACGACATGTATGCCGCCTTCCACCCGTCCACGGGCGAGGACCGCTTCTACGGCGGCGGCACGGGAGGCTACTATATCTACGATATCTCGGACCTTGCCGATCCGCAGTTGCGCATTACCCTCACAAACGTATCCGGCGTGGACTGGGGCCATACCTTTACGCCGAGCCCCGACGGGCGCTATGTGGTGGCAGAGGCGGAGTACCAGTATGCGCCGCTGCGCATTTTCGACCTTGAGCCCGCACTGCGCGGTGAGCGCACCAACATCCGCCAGCCTATCTCGGCCTGGACGGCGGACTGGAAGAATCTGGTGCACAACCATGAAGTCCGGTGGCCGTTCGTCTTCGTGTCCGGCTATCTGGACGGACTGCAGGTTTTCACGCTGGAAGATCCCCTCAACCCGCGAACCGTGGCCTACTATGATACCTACGTGGGCCCGGATACGGATGAATGGATATCCGTTATCAATGGAGCCTTCGGCGTGGACGTGCGAAATGCCGACGGACTCATCGCGATATCTGACATGACTACCGGGTTCTGGACCTTCCGCATGGATGGATTTAACGGCTGGAACGGCGAAACCTGGGACCAGCCCGACATTTCCAGTGTCCAGGTCTGGGACGACTGACGGCAATAGCGAACTACCAGTCAACGCGTGCACAGGCGGGAATTCTTGGCGACAACCGGTGGAGCGCTCGCGCTTGGCGCGGGTGCCTTGGTTCCGCGTCGCGGATCCAGTGGCAGCCCCTACCGCACCGCCCTTGTTGGATCCGGATGGTGGGGAATGAATATTCTGCGCACCGCGCTGGCATCCGGTACCGCACAGGTGGCTGGATTGTGCGACGTGGACGCACGGCAGCTCGACGCGGCTTCAAGCGAAGTGGCGGAGCTGACCGGGACGGTGCCCGGCCGCTATACGGACTACCGCGAACTAATGCAGCAGGAGCGCCCGGACATCGCCATTATAGCCACGCCCGACCACTGGCACGCGCTGCCTGCGATTGAGGCGATCGAAGCCGGCGCACATCTATATCTCGAGAAGCCGATATCTCACACGATAGACGAAGGCAAGGCCATTCTTGCCGCTGCACGCGCTGCGGGGCGCAAGGTACAGGTAGGTACACATCGGCGCGTATCTCCGCACAATGTCTCTGCGATGCAGTTTCTGAAGTCCGGCGGAGCCGGAGACATAGGCATGGTCAGGGCCTTCGTGCATTACGGCGGTGGGCCTGGCACGCCTACGCCCGATGCAGACATTCCGGACGGCCTCGACTGGGATGCCTGGTGCGGCCCCGCGCCTCTACGGGCGTACAACCCGCGCATCCACCCTCGGGGATTTCGTCAGTATCTGGACTTTGCCAACGGCCAGCTTGGGGACTGGGGCATCCACTGGCTGGACCAGATCCTGTGGTGGAGCGAGGAGCCTTTTCCGCATACCGTCTATTCCACGGGGGACCGGCATATCAAGCGGGACGGAACGGATGCTCCGGACACGCAGGTCGCGACGTTTGCGTTTGAGAATTTTACGGCGACGTGGGAGCACCGCCTGTACGCCGCAAACAATGCGGAGAAGTCGAATATTGGGTGTTACTTCTACGGCACGAGGGGGACGCTGCACCTGGGATGGAGAGATGGCTGGACGTTCTATCCGAGCAGCAACTCCGAGCCGGAAATGCGCGAAGAAGCCAGACTCGACAAGCCGGACGACCAGAACATTGCGGGTCTGTGGGATGATCTGATCACAAGTATTGAGGAGGACCGGCTTCCCGTCTGCGACATTGAGCATGGTTATCGCGCCACCAACATGTGCCTTCTTGGCATGATTTCGCTTAAGCTCGGCCGCAGCGTTCGGTGGGATGACGATGCCCAGACCATCCTGGACGACGCGGCCGCCACGGCCCTCATGCGCCGTCCTTACCGTGCCCCCTGGACGTATCCGGGCTCGTAGAACGGCGCTCCGCGATCGCACTCCAGCTCTCGATCCAGCACGGAAGACCTGGTCCAGGAATCCTCCCGGCGAGCCCGTTTGCATTCCCGCACGGCCTTACCGGCTGCCGCAGGGCTTCGACCGGCTCTTTATCCCGGCCCCGACCACGAATTCTTGCCTCAAGACTATCCGTCCTGCTGCTCGCTGGCCTGCGGCGCCAAGGCATAGGCGAAGGCGACAGTCCACTGCTTAAGCTTCTTGTACTTGCCGCGCACCGATGCCTGCAAGAATATGTTGACGGGCCAGAGAATGAGCCGGACCACCAGCGCCAGCATGGTGGATACGACGGCGATGCCCAAACCCACCAGGTCCGATGCCTCGTGCCTGCTGCCGGACATGAACAGAACAAATATGCCGAGCAGCGTTCCGAGCAGCCCGAGGCTGAGAGCAATGTAAACGGCCGCAGTAATGTACCGGTCTATTTCCTTGTAATTGTCGTGATCAAAATCAATGTACCGCGTGGCGTAGTCAATCATGGAATGCGCTGATCCACCCCTGTCCAGCTCCTCCAGGAGCCTGTTACCGGACAGGCGATAGGGATTGCGCGGCTCAGTGCCGCCAATTGCGGCTGCGAATTCTCTTGTTGTAATGGTTCGGGGATCCAGCTGCAGCAGGTCGCTGCTACCGCGCCACTGCCTGAAGTAGCGGACGTAGGCGGACGTCAAAAGGAAAAGCCCCAGCAGGAATACGAATCCAAGGGGCCATTCAAAACCCTGCGCATATCCGATCAGGTCCCAAAGGGATCCGGGAAGAAAACTGCCCCCGACAGACTCCGCTGCGTCCTGTGCTGCGGGCCCTGCTGAAAGCGCATCCGGCGGAATGACTTCGACAGAATCTGCGACCGCTTGTACTGCAACCGCGGCCCATGACGATACAAGGGGAAAGGACATGTTCGACACTAATTGGGTTGAACTGGAAGGAACTGGCTATCAACCGCCTGCACATTAACGGTAGAGGTGAACGCATCCAGTCCTTCCTGGCCCAGGAGGTCCAATACCTCAACCCTGTAAGGTCCAGGCGCCAGTAAGGCAGTAAACCGACCCTCCTGGGAAACGGCGGCCCTGACTACTTCTTCCCGGCCCTGATAGAACACGACTACCGCCAACGTGGGAGAACTCAAGGGCAACTCTTCCACGGCGCCCTCGATGATGGTGTTCTTGTATACCGGAATGTCGATTTGCTTGGTCTCGCCAGGATCGGACATGAAGCTGAACGTGGTTCCGGTTGGCAGATCAAGATCCGGTCCACCGATGGAACGCGGATCGATGATAACCTGGTATTGCGTGCTCGGAACAAGAAAATCGGCTCTTACTCCGCCATCTTGTGCGTGTTCGACGCGCGCCTTCAAGACGTCGATGGCCAATTGCGGCAATAGCGGCTCGTTTTCGTCCCTGCGTCCATCGCGATCCAGATCCACATAGGCTCGCAGGAGCGCACTGCTGTAGGCCCTTGACTGCCTCGAAAACCGAACTCCGCGACCCAGCTCCATGGAGCCGTACATGCTCTGCAAGTGATACGGATTCACAGGATCAAGAGAAGAATGGCCATTGAAGCTGACCCAGGGAGCGTCCATGCGGAGCGTAAGTGTCGCAGCAACCGTCTCAGCCGGAAAATCGTAGCCCGCCCGCATTCCGAAGGTTACGGATTGATAGGCGGAATACACGGTCAGACCTGCAAAGTCGATGTCCTCGTACCGTCCTCCGTCGCCCTGCACGCCAATCCGGCCACGCAATCGGCCTAGGGCGAGATACCGCGTAAGAACACCCTTCCATTGCGGGCGGGGCTCAATCTGGATCCCGAGCGGGGACCGCGTCATGGTCCGGCCACTGGAAAGGAGCAGATTCAGCCTGCGTGACAGTCGCAGGGTGGCGGATCCGTTCAGATTCGTGAATTCGCTACCACCGAAAGACTCGAGGTCGCTGGCATTGAAGAAGATGCTCAGCCGCGAAAAGCTGGCGCCGAATTGTCCCTGCAACCTGCGACGGTAATACGTAAAGCCCGGTTTGTCCGCGATCTCTACTTCCCCCTGAAGACGCACATTGCCGTAGTAGAGCCGCAGCGTGCCCCGACCCGCCAGTTCGGGATACGACATCTCGGCCCCTGATGTAACGAGGCCCCATAGATTCTTGGTGACACCAAGGATTGCGGTATGTAGGGTATCCGCGTACACAAAGCCGCTATGTGCAGACAGACTCTGCGAAAGGCCGTAGCGCGCTTGCGCAAATCCGAACCGTGACTGGTCGAATTGATCCCATCCTGCCTGCAGATCCCAGTAAAATGTGCCGGGCGGGGCCAGCTCCTCCGTGATGAACAGATAGCGGGTTTCGACAGTCGGCGACCCTCCTCCTGCGGGCACAATTTCCACGTCCGCCCGAGACGTTCCGTAGTAGGCAGGAACGCGAAGGACGTAACGTCCCTGTCCATCCGCCTGTACGCGGTCCACAACTACCCCGCCAACACTTGCCGATACGAGCGCGTTGGGCTCTGCTACACCCTTGATTTCAGCTTCATGCTGCAAGTTGCGCGTGGAAAGTGGCAGGTTGCTGAGCCGCACGCCGTCGAAAGACCGGCGCACGGGCCACTGGTACAGACTGTTGCGCCCGATTTCGACCCTGGTAACGGTCGAGGACTCGGGAAAGTCCAGCATGTAGCTCATGGCGCGGATCCCCGAATTGACAGTGCCGGATGCACTGCGGGAGAGCGTCCCGTCAGCGCTAATGCGACCCCCAAACGCACTGGCCCGAAGCTGCATGAATCCGTTGTAGTTGATGACGCGCTCCTGCCGTTGGGAACGCGTCAATCTGTAACTCATCTGGGTGCCACCCAGAATCTTGCGCGTCCGACCGTAAAGCAGAGGACCGCGAGCATGGGTCGGAGAAACTGATCTTAGCCGGAATGGCGAAGAATCGCGAGGGAAGACCGAGCTAGACAGGCGGAGACTCAGTATCGCAGTGTCATACTCCAGTGCACCGGGCTCAAATACCCGTTGGACATTGGGAGGAGTTAGCAGGAAATCCTCGCCATTGTGCAGGAATCCACCCTCCAGCATCTGCTCCTGGCGCCGAACCTGCCCTCTTACGACATACTGCACTGTGCCTTCCTCAAAATCAACGACGTACACTCCGGCATCATCCCGAGCTCGCACGGTACGCCCTTCAACCTCCACCGCATGATCAAGTGTTTGAAAGAACGTCACCAGATCGAGGAAGTACGAAGCCGCTTGCTGATCCCAGTAGGCTTGCACCGGACGAAGGGACGGCACAACTCCGGACATGACGCTAATTGTCCACGGCGTCTCTTGCATGACGCGAATCGGCCGCAGCCGCTCGCGTGCCTCCTGTCCAAGTGCTGTAGATGCAAGGGAGGCGACAGCGCCTGCGAGAATTAGCCACAGCCCAGCCCTTAGGCCAGGACACGCGGTCGAACTCTGTCTACAGTTAGTGCCGGGCCCTTGCACCAAGCTTCGCTCCAATTCTCTGGTAGCTATAAACAGGGGCTAATATGCGGTATCGCCCCCCGTCGGTGGCAATGCTGCCGATTGCACGCTGCCACCGCCTAATTCCGATACCGAGCATACTATTCCGGAATGGAGTCCTGCAGCGCCCGGTAACGCTCCAGGAACGAAGCTACCTTTTCGTTTTGGCCGAGCCTGCGGTACAAATTCCCCATTTGCATCAGGTAGTCGAGTTGATCCTGTATCTCCAGTCCAGAAAAGACCGCTTCAATCCGGGGCTCAAGCCTAAGCGCTTGCTCGGGATTGTAGCGAGACAGTCTTAGTGCCTCCACGTAGGCCCTGCCCGTGTACTCGCTACCGAGCTCTGTTACCTGAAGCAGGTAGGTGAATGCAAGAGCCGAGGCCCCTGACTGAATATGGGCATACGCCCGCTCCATCAGAAACGTGGCATATGCCGCGCGCAGGTCCTCGCGAAACTCGGCGTAAGGCAACGGGTCCATCGCCAGACTGTCAACCGCTGTTGCAAAGCTGCGCCGCCGTCCGGGCGTTGCCGGCGCATCGCCCGGCCCTTCCAAGGCAGTCACGGCATGCCACAGCGCCTGTAAAGTATCCAGGGCTGGATCTTCGAATCCGTTGTCGTACGACAGCAAGGCATGATTGTAGCTCGCCTCGAGTCGAGCACTGGGCCGGACAAGTGCCCCGATAAGGGCAGCCAGCCCGTCGCGCGCGCCAAGCGGATCCTGCTGCGCAGCCGCTCGCAAGCTGTCGAATGTCAGCCTGTTTCCGAAGCTGTGATAGTCCCACTGGGCCCAAATCAGCTCACGCACGGCGAAATCGCGCTCTTCCGCAGTCCTTGCATAATCCCAGGCATCTGCCAGCGACCGCCTAACACCCTCGCCGTCACGGCTACGGACAAACATCCGGTATGCCTGATGGTTATAAAAGAACAGAGACGCGCTGTCCACGGGCGGCGGACTTGCTTCGAACGCGAGGCGCGAATCGTCCAGCACTACCTGCGCTGCCTGCCGCCAGGTGAGTGCGGAAGCAGCCGGCCGTCCCAGGTTGTCCAGTGCAATTGCCATCTCTGCCCAAAACGTGTGGGCGTTCGCGCGCAGCTTGACCAATTCGCGCAGGATCGCCAGCAACTGCTCCCAGGCGCCCGCCTGTTTGAAGCTTGCGGCTCTAATCCTATATACCTGGGCCAATTCGTATCGCGCTTCCTCGTGCATCGGATTCATGGAAAGGGCGCGCTCGAACAGCTCCTGTGCTTGCCCCAGCAGCGAAGAAGCAAGCAAGCTGTCCTCAGATAACTGAGCCCGGGCCGCGCGCTCAAGCACCCCGCGCGCCTCGTTGCGGACCTCGTCGAACTCCGCCGAGCTGCCAGCCTCGCTATGCGCGTCGAAGTCCGGCAAGGCGGATGGCCCGACCAGGCCCGTCAGCAGGCTGTCCACCCGCTCGAACAGCAGGGTGCCCTCCAGGTAATCTCTCCGCGCCTGGAGTTCGGCCTCGGCGATGACAAAAGTACTGTCAAAATTGTCCGTGACGTCCTCGATTACGCTATCGTCAACGCCAGGCAGCGGTCTTTCAAGGAATCCGGCCGGCTCCGGGAGAGGAGCAACCACAACCGGCTCGCTAATTGCACAACCGAACAGCACAAAAACCGAAATCCCCGCAACTGCGACCCGCGACCAAGGGGAACCCTTCGACCTAGTTGTATGGCGCGCCATGAAACAAGCTCAGTTGCTATGATCCGACAATTACCAGGAATACCGCATTGCGTCCTGCTTCCTGGACCACACGGTTCGCCTCGATCAAGATGTTGGCGGGCGCCAACTTGTCGGCTGTAAATTCCACCGTACGGTCAGGATGCGTGTCCGTTACCAAGTCATAGAGCTCCTGTGCAGTCAGGCTGACTACGGTGTGGTCGGCCGTCGTTTGCGCATACAGGAACTGGCCCGTATTGGAAATGGCAATCTGCAAGGGGTTCAACTGAATCTCGCTCGCCTCGATCTCCAGGCTTGTGGGCGGTACGACGTCAAAGGAGGGGATGACGGCTACCGCCACCAGCGCGGCCAGAAGGATGAGCACGATATCTACGAGAGATTCATCCATTCTTACAGGACCGTGCGCTCTTCCTCTTGCCACCAGGTAAGGAAGATCTCGAAAAACCTCAGTGCTTCAGGGCCTCGTGCTGAAAGGTCTTCTGACTCTACGAGATTCACGAGCGCTTCATCGTCTCGCCTTACACTTCCCTTCTGAAAGTAGTTTGCTCGGCCCTGCGATCCGGGGTCTATAAAGTAAAAGATGGCATCGCCGTCCAATAGGGCAATGTGCATGGCTCCGCTTCCCGGCGAATGCATCAATTGCAGCCCGTAGGACATCCCCGACACCATGATCTCCGTCTTTGCCGTAATGTCATCGGCGGTATACCGGAACAGCGCACGGATGCCGCGGTCCAGCGCCCCCCGGTTGAGCTTCATCCATTCAATCAGTGCATTCGTCGGGACGGTAAAATCGATTTCGCGCTGTTCAGGCTGCACCTCTTCCCTGGTTGATTCAAGTAGATCCGGAGCATCCCGGCCTTGATCCCTGAAATCAATACCCTCGCCGTTCTCCGGTCCCGTCCTGCGCCGAAAGCCGGGGCGGCCTGGACCGGAGATCCTTTCAGCGAACAGACCAGCGCGCAACGTGCGTGTGCTTCGGCCGTCGTTGTCTCGCGTCACCAAACTGGACGTCAGGTCAATATCGCGGCCGATGAATTCTCCCAGAATGTCGCCCGCTTCAATGTCCAATTCCCCTTGAGCCAATACGGAGGGAGCCTCTGTGGCGGAATTCTCCAGTAACTCAGTCTCATCAAAATCCGGCTCCGAAAACGTAAAAGCCTCAAAAACCTCCATCAGCTCTGCAAAGTTATCGACTGCCAGCTGTTCCTCTACCGTCTCCATTTCCTCCGGTTCGGGTGCCTCTGTATCCTCCTCCGACTCCTCATCGTCCGCCACCACGTCAGCGAGCGCCTGCAAATCCATCTGCTCCAGCATGATCACTTCTACCGTCCGCTCTGCATAATCCTGGCTGGGAATAGGGATGACGCTGAAGGCGGCAACCAGCAAGACCGTCAAAGCAAGGAATATCGCTACGGAGGTTCGCCGCCCCCCCTGGTCTTCATATTCGGAAAACGCTGTAGTCATGCCGACCCTCACCTAGCTGTTTACCGTGCATCGCCACTGATTGCGATGGCAGACATCAAGGAGCGAAACCAGCTGTTGAACCGTGGCAAGACCCTGGGGGGCCAACACGAAGACCGCGCTGGAAGACGCCACAGCAGAAAGGCAGGAAGTAAAGGCCTCCATGCCGACCGGTGCGCAAACTTGTGACTGCTCGCGAACTGCCACTACGAGAAATTGCAAATCGGCGGTAAAGAGCACTTCAAAAACCCGCCTGTCCTCTTCGGGCTCCCTTGGTTGCTCTTCTTCATCCCCTGCCGGCAATGGGACATTTTCCTTGGGGGTTGTATCCGACAGCACAAGAAACCCGACCAGGAGAATGAACCCGAGGTCTATGAACAGCATCAAGTCTGACCGGTCCTCCTTCATTGTTGGGCCTCACTCACAGACACGGGTTGATACTTCGGCGCCGGTAGTCGAAGCCTGAATGACAACACAGCCATCCACGTCCAGAAACGACTGGATCTGCGGCTGTTTGTGCACTACGAGGATTACCGGATCTTCGTCCGGCTGGATACATCGGGTTGCCTCGGGTACGAACTGCCACAGGGCGTCATCGTAGCCCCAAAAGCTGATGCGCACGGCGTCTCCTGCCTGGTCGATGTACCCCTCAAAATTGCCTGCCGGGTAATATACAAGCAGTGAGCGGAGCATAGCTCCCGCCAGTGCTTTCTTGGGATCCTCTTCATTTTCAGCCTCGTCGGCAATTACCCTGCTGAGGTCTCTTACGGTTGTGAGGTTGTAGTCCGTTGCCAGGTTTTGGGCACTCAGGACGTCGGTCATGCGCTCTGGCAGATACTCACTCAACAGGAAATGCTCCTGACTCGGGTACAGGATGAGGAGATCATTCGTGCCGAAGATGCCATGATCGACACGAGCGCGTTCGACTTTGACGCTGACTACGGGCGTGACTATGACGAGCTGGTGGTGCGCGTCATTCCCGGCTATGCGCAGCTCTTCCAGG
>CAZXEU010000023.1:0-23337 GCA_964639665.1 uncultured Rhodothermaceae bacterium
CCGGGCGCTGAACGCGCTGCTTGCGCATCTGACGTGGCTGCGAAACGAATCAGTATGGCATTGCCGTCAGACGTACCGGGATGAGGGCACTACGCCGTCCTATTTCGATCTGTGCTCCGCACTGACCGAGGCGCGCAAGACCAAGGCCGTAGGCAAGTGGTCCGCAGTAATTCAGCGCAGCATCCTGCGTCGCGTCCGGCGCGGATACGAGAAGTTCTTCCGTGACGGCAAGGGATTGCCCCGCTACAACAAGCCCGTCCGCTCTTTTGAGACGGACCGCAAGCCGGTAGCTTACGGGAAGTACTGGACCGTTCAGATCAAGGGCGTTGGCAAGATTCGCTTCAAGGACAAGCGCTCCGTCCTGGGCGGCAGCGCGCTCGTCAAGCTGGTGCGCGTTGTGAAGCACCCGCTGGGCAGTGAGTTCGACGTGCAGGTTGTAGTGGATCATGGCGAGGTCGAAGTGCCGCGGGACCGCCGCACTCCGGTCGGCATTGATGTTGGCATAAAGCACATTGCCAGTTTGTCCAACGGCCACCAATACGCTCCCATCAAGCTATCCGACCGCAAGAGGAAGAAGGCGCAGCGGGCCGTCAGCAGGGCAAAGCGGCAGAGCAAGAATCGGCGCAAGAAGAAGCGGGCGCTGGCCAAGGCCGCGCGTCGCCAAAAGATTGCAAGGCGCAACGCGGTGCATCGCCTGATGACTCATATTGTCAGAAACCACGCTGCCAGCATTGTGGCAGAGGACTTGAACATTCAGGCGATGACCCGGAAGGGATATCGCAGGCGGCACCTTAACCGTGCCATGCTTGGTCAGTCCCTTGGGCTATTGAAACAGCAACTTGCCTACAAGGCTTCGAGCGCCGGAGGTGAGTTGATTCTGGTAGATCCGCATTACACCAGTCAGCTATGCAGTAGCTGCGGTACTCTCCCGGAGACGCCACTGACGTTGGCAGACAGGCAATATCGTTGCTGCTGCGGACTGTCATTGGACAGGGACGTGAATGCGGGGCGGAATATCCTTTTGCGGGCCTACGGCTCCGGCAGGGCGGGAGGCCCTGTGTGTTGGAAGGATGGGGCTATGGCCCTGAACGCTGCGCCTCTGGAGACGGGGTCATTCCCGGATCTAAGTGCAACTACAACACAGGATCGCATGCATAGCGATGTATGTAATTCCCCATGCTATGGACGATATGCCGTAGATTGCAGCAACTATCGATTCCCAGGACGCTGCCATGAAGTTTCGCATATTGCTCATGCTTCCCGTTTTTCTCCTTGCAGCTTGTCAGGAGGATCCTGATCCGGAACCTGCGCCTGCGCCGGGGCTTTCTCGCGCCGCGGCCATGGAAGGGGCGCGGGTTTACTTTATCAGCCCTGTTGACAGTGCGCGGATTTCAGGTCCGGAAGTGAAGGTCACATTCGGCCTGGAAGTCATGGGCATTGCACCGGCCGGCATTGACTTTCCCGGGACCGGGCATCACCATCTCCTGGTGAATCTAGATATGCTGCCGCCCGAAGATCTTCCCATTCCTGCCGACAGTCACCATGTGCACTTTGGCCTGGGCCAGACGGAAGCAATCATTGAACTTGCCCCGGGCACACACACGCTGCAGCTGCTTCTTGGCGATAGCTACCACGTTCCCCACGACCCGCCAGTGGTGTCCGAACAGATCACGATCTTCGTCGATTGAGAACTCAGTGGGTAAGCGCGTACAGGATAAAGTTGATCGCCATCTGGAAGCTCACGGTTGAGGCCGAGCCGAGGGCCCGCCCACCTGGCCACTCCCAGCCGTCGCCGATGTCCTGGTTGTAACAGATGACGACAGTGATGCGGCCCGTGCCATCCATGATGCCGTAATACACGTCGTCCAGAGGTCCGAATCGCATCCCGAAACCGCGCCATCTTCCTCCACCGTTCTTGGTGGAGATAGCGGCATCCGGGTCGATGTCATAGTATATCGACCAGATCGGATGCGATGCCGTCAATTCGAATGGTTCATATTCGGGATAGACGCGCTTGATATTGTCGTACATATTGTTCCACTGGGGACCCGTGTACCCGCGTCCATAATCGTGGAAATCGTCGATGATCAGGAAGCCTCCGCGGTCCAGATAGCGGCGAAGCCGGGTCACTTCTTCCTCGTTGGTCCGCCAGTACCCGGGTTCGGTGAGATAAAGCACGGGGTAATCGAATATCCTGTCGTCGGTCAGCGGCAGGACGATCGGCGGCCCTTCAACGTACAATCCCGTGGTCCGGTCGATGGCTTCATGCAGGTTCAGCTCTGCCGTCGGATAGTCGGTGGCCCAGGCATTCCAGCGCAGGTCCGGGTGGCTTTCGTACTGTACGCGCACGAACCTGAAGCCGAGGTCCCGCTCGCCTCCGAATGCCAACAGCATGACGATGGCGATGCCCCAAATGCTTCCCGGAAGCCGGCTCACGCGTGATCCAGCTCTTTTCATCATGGCTATATGCTCTTGGCAAATGCATCCAGGAAGACGCGCATTTCCTCGTCGGTGCCGACGGACAGTCTGCACCAGTCCAGATAGGGTGGAAAAGGCCGGCCAACGAGGATGCCCTGGCCCTCCATCTTTCTCTGGAATGCGGAAATGTCACTGCCAAGATGGAAAAAGATGAAGTTGGCATGGGAAGTGGGGCAGCTGAACCCCATCTCACGGATCCGGCTTGTGGCCATGCTCCGACTCGACTGTATGCGCGCGCGGCTCTCTGCCACGAAGTCCTGGTCCTGGTAGGCGGCAATCGCGGCGCGCACGCCCAGTATGTTCAGTGACGATGCGCTGCGATACTGGCGCAGGCGCCGGGCTATGTCCGGTCGTGCCAGCGCATAGCCGACCCGTAATCCGGCCAGGCCGTAGACCTTGGAAAAGGTTCTCGAGACGATAACGTTGTGCCCGTCTTTCACCATGCCGGCCATGGAGCGGTACTCGGGGTCGTCAACGAGCTCGTAGTATGCCTCGTCTACCAGTATGACGGACCTGCGCGAGACTTCCTCGCAGAAACTGCTCAGCGACTCGCCGGGGCTAATGGTCCCTGTGGGGTTGTTGGGATTGCAGACAAAGACCAGATCGACGCTCTGGGTTGTGCGCAGGTCCATAGCGGAAAGGTCGGTCAGCAGGTCGCCATCCAGCGGTACGCGGTGGACGTACGCAGATATCGTAGCCGCATGCCGCTCTATGCCCTCATACGTGGGGTGGGCTACCAGGACTTCCCCTCCGGCGAGACCAAAGGCCATCGCGGTCATGCGCAGCACTTCCTGAGAGCCTGCACCGATTACGACGTGTTCCGGCGAAAGTCCTTCCCGCTCCGCAATCAGACTGGTGAGCGTGGAATAAGCACGATTTGGGTACAGGTTTGCTTCCGAGATCGAAGCAAGGATGGCTTCGCGTGCCGCCGCGGAGGGGCCGTACGGATTCTCGTTGCTGTGGAGCCGAATGGGGTTCATGCTCCTTGGCGCGAAGGAGAGGGCAGGGCGGAAGGCCAGCCCGGCAGCCGCCGCAGCGCCGGCGGTGAGCCATTGACGTCTGTTCATGGTGCTCGGAGATAACATGGGAGCCTCAAACAAGTACACTACAAACCGGAAGGGGGCATTGCAAGTCTAGATGCGAACCCAGGAGGCGCGCCGCGCACTTTCTGCCACGGCGTCGATCACGCGCATATTGCACAGGGCATCTTCCAGTGCAGGTAGCATGCCGCGGCTGCCTCGTGCGGCCTCGGCAAAGGCATCGGCCTGGAGCGCGTATTGATCAGCCGCCTCGAAGGCGATCGTTTCCAGTCCCGAGGCCGATTCATGCCATATGCGTGTGGCACGATCCGGTGGCGCATTGAACGGTATCTCGATCTCTATCCGCCCGGCATCTCCCAAAACGTGAACCCTCTGGTTGCGGTGAAGCTGCGTCGCGCAGCTGAAGGATGCCGTTCCCTCGCCAAAGTCCAGTAGCGCACTGGTCAGCCGGTCCGTCGAGAAGGCGGGGTCCCAGTGCGAAATCGCGCATGCGCGCGTCGGCTCGCGTCCGAACAGCAGGCGCGCGACGGAAATGCCGTAGCACCCGATGTCCATCAGAGCTCCGCCGCCGATGTCTGCCTGGTTGCGAATGTTGGCCGGATCCACGTTGAAGTAGGAAAAGAACGCGTGTACCGCGGTAAGCGCTCCGACAGCACCTGCTGCAACCATCTGCCGGACTCTTTGCCACTGCGGGTGGTGGCGGTACATGAAGGCCTCCGCAACGACGAGATCCGGGCGCAGAAGCGAGGCCCGCTGCAGCCTCTGTGCATCGCTTTCGGTAAGCCCGATGGGCTTTTCGCACAATACGTGCTTGCCGGCTTCAATGCTGCGAATGGCCCAGTCCACGTGCATGTGATTGGGCAGCGGGATGTAAACGGCGTCAATGTCCGGGCTTGCGAGCAGCGCCTCATAGGAAGCGAATGGCGCTCCGATGTCCAGCGCGCTTGCGACCGAGCGGGCACGGTCGGCTGTGCGGGACGCAATGGCCACGACACGTCCGGATCTGCTTAGCTGGATAGCGGGAATGACCTTTTCCCTGGCAATGCGGGCGGTCGACAGCACGCCCCATCGAAGTTTCTTCATGTATATCTCAAATGTCGTAAAATCCCGGTGGTGGCGCTTCCGCAAGGTACGGCGCCTCGGCCGAGTCCGCGTGCTTAACGGTGCCGGCATTTGTGGGAAGATGGCGCTCCACGGACCGGGCATTCGCCACCGAATGAATCCTGGAGAATTCCTGTGACGGATACGCGCAGTTACCTCGCTTTTGATCTTGGCGCCTCAAACGGCCGCGCCATCCTGGGATCGTTCGATGGAAGCCGCATGACGATGCGCGAGGTTCACCGCTTTCCGACGCCCATCGTCGAAGAGGGAGAGCGCCTGTTCTGGGATCTGGATGCCGTCTGGGGAGGCATGCAGGAAGCCTTGCGAATTCTGGCCGACGAGAATGTCGCGATCAGAAGCCTGAGCGTGGATTCCTGGGGCGTGGACTACGTCCCGCTTGACGGGGCCATGCGGCCGCTCCGACGCGCCGCCAGTTATCGCGACCCCAGGACGAGTGCCGTGGTGGACAAGGCGCGGCAGCGGGTCTCCGAGGCCGACCAGTACCGGGTATCCGGCACGCAGCCGATGCCCTTCAATACGCTATACCAGGTTCTGGCCGACAAAGAGCAGACGCCCGATCTGCATGCGGCAACCGCGTGCCACCTGCATGTTGCGGACTATTTCAACTTTCGCTTCAGCGGCAAGGCGCGGGCAGAGGCGTCTCTTGCAAGCACGACGCAGCTGTTCGATCCGGGCCAGCGGACCTGGGCCGGCAAACTAATGCTGGATTATGGCCTGGACCCGGGTACCTGGCCCGCCGTGATCCCTTCCGGTACAGTATTGGGGCCGTTGCTGGACCACGATGCAGTGCGTGTAGTGGCCGGCTGCTCGCACGACACGGCATGCGCGGTCGCCGCCGTGCCGGCGGACACCGACGGTGGGCGGTGGGCATTCCTCAGCAGCGGCACCTGGTCGATCGTCGGAATGGAGCTGGCGCATCCGGTACGGACGGAGTCCGCACGCATTGCCGGCTTTGCGAACGAGGTCGGATTCGGCGGAACCATTCGGCTGCTTAAGAACGTGACGGGGCTTTGGCTGCTGCAGGAATGCCAGCGGGCCTGGCGCGAAAGCGGCATGCACGCCGGATACGATGAGCTCCTGGCGGAAGCACGCGAAGCCGAGCCCGGGGCTGCATGCGTAGATGTTCAGGATCCGCGCTTCCTGAAGCGGGCGCACATGCCTTCCATGCTGCGTTCCTATTGCAGAGAGCATGGCCTGGCAGTTCCGGGATCCCGGGGAGGACTGGTGCGGCTCGTCCTCCAGAGCCTTGCGGAAAAGTATCGCCAGATCCTGGAGCAACTGGAGGGGCTCCTGGGCAGCAGGTTTGAAGTCCTGCATGTCGTCGGAGGCGGCTCGCGCAACGCTCTGCTCAACCAGTGGACGGCCGATCGCTGCGGACGCACCGTGGTGGCCGGTCCTGCCGAAGCCACGGCGCTGGGCAACCTTCTCATCCAGGCACGTGCCCTACGCGACATACCGGACGATTCCGCGCTGCGCGAAGTAGCACGTGGAAGCACTGACCTTCAGGTCTTCCACCCGCAGTCGGCCTGAGCCACGGTGCGCCGAAGGCCTCGATGAGCACGTGAAGGGCGAGCGAGGGCAATGGAGGCCGAGCCGGCCAGCCTGGTGAAGCGTTGCCGCTACAGCCCTGCAGGCAGCGGCCGGATCTTGACGCTTCGGAAATGCACCTCGTCGCCGTGATCCTGAAGCAGTATGTGCCCGCTCTGCCAGTGACCAAAGCCCTCCCAGATCACGTACTTGCTGCGGGCGACCAGGGCGTCGAAGGCCTGCGTACCGCGCTCGAAACTAAGCACTTTGCGATCATTGAGCCAGTGCTCCACTTGCGCTCCCGTAAAGGGCTGGACCTTTAGCTGATTACCCACAAATCGCTCGTCAATGCGCGTGCCGCGCACTACCAGGCGCGCCCGGTTCCAGCGTCCGGGCTCATGTACCGTCTTCTCGGCATCGGCCGGGATGAGATCGTACAGGGACGCCAGCGTCCGGTTGCCGGCTGCTCCCTGCGTGGCGTCCGGGTGTCTTTCGTCATCCAGGAGCTGGTACTCCAGGCCGATCGCGGAAGCGTCGCTGCCGTAGCTCTCCGTAATGAAGTACTTGATGCCGCTGTTGGCACCTTCCGTGAGCCGGAAATCGAGGCTCAAATCGAACGTGGCAAACTCCTGCTCCGTCACGATATCGCCGCCGAAGGCTGCCTCGGCACCGCCAGAGGCCTCTACCAGAAGCACACCATCCTCCACGCGCCACCCCATTTCCGGGAAGCCCTCCTTGCCGGCCCCGCGCCAACCGGCCGTGGATTCTCCGTCAAAAAGCAGGCGGTAGCCCTGCGCCTTCTCCTGCGGAGAGAGCGAATTGGGGATCAGATTGATGACATAGTTGTCTGCAAAGGGCTGCTGCTCAATGTCCTCTGTCATGATCTCCACGTTGCGCCAGCGCACCTGGCGCCCCGCCAGCGAAGCATCCCGGATGCTGTGCACCTGCAGCGCGATAAACCCCTCCGGCGTCATGTCGTCGTAGAGTGCCGCGCACGGCACGTCGTTGATCCACGTTCGGATGGACGGCCCGACAGCCTCGATGTAATACGCGTTCCAGTCCCCCCGCCTGAAGGCGCCGCGGCAGGCCTCGTTGACGGACAGCGGGTACAGCCATCCTCTTCGGGCCTCGTCATAGATGCCGCCGCTCCAGGCCCGATCGCCGGGATCGATTTCGACCTGGTATCCGTGGACTCGGCCGTTCCGGAAGTCCGGTTTGCTTTCGCTGCGAATCTGGATGCCCGAGTTGATGTCATCGTCAACCCACACGTCAAGGCGCAGGGCGAAGTCCCCGTACGACTCTTCCGTTGCCAGAAACGTGTTCGGTGTGCCCGCCGCCGCGGTGCCAACAATGGTGCCGTCCTCCGCAAAGTAGGTTGCCGTCCCGTTCAATACTTTCCAGCCGGAAAGGTCCGCGCTGTTGGAGAGAGACGTCCAGCTGCCGGTCTGCGCGAGTGCCGCGGCTGGCAGGAAGACGATAAGCAGATTGACAGGTATGTGGCGAAGCATGGTGCAATGCGGGTCCGTTGGATGCTGATTTGGTATGAGGCAGACTTGTCCGTTGCCGAAGCTTGCCTATATTATCAATTAGGGCGCACTCTGTTGCAAAGTCTTCAACATCATGACGTGTGGTAATGTGGGATACATGCCCGGAGCTGGCGCGCTCTGGGCGCTGGCAGCCTTGCTCCTGTGCTCCTGCGGACAGGCCGGAATGTTCGAGGGCCAAACCAACGTGGGCAATCCCCCGCTCGGCGGAAGCATCCGCCATGATGCCGGCACGGATACGTATCGCATGACCGGCAGTGGCGCCAACATTTACGGCACGGAGGATGCCTTCTATTTCGCGTGGACGAAGACGCACGGTGATCTGGTTCTTGCAACCGATGTCGAGTTCGTGTCGCAGGAAGGCCACCCGCACAAGAAGGCTGGCTGGATGGTACGCGCGGATCTTTCGCCCGGGGCAGTGTATGCCGACGCGCTTGTGCACGGTGACAGCCTCATCGTGTTGCAGTACCGAAAGGAGACCAACGGCCCGACGGAAGAGGTCCAGGCTGCGGTGCGCGGCCCGGCCACCTTGCAGCTGGAACGCACGGCAGATCTCTTCACGCTCTACGTGACGCCGGAGGGCGGCGTGCGCCAGACTGTGGGAAGTGTCACCGTGCCGGTTCCCGATTCCGCCTACGCCGGGCTCGTGATCTGCTCACATGACGAAGGGGCAACTGCCACGGTGGACTTTACGGGCGTGCAATTCTCCTCCCGGGAAGTGCAGGGCGAGCGGGTCGTGCAGAGTACGCTGGAGACCATTGATGTCGCAACCGGGGAGCGGCGCACGGTAAGGCAGGCCCGCGAACATTTTGAGGCGCCGAACTGGGCGCCGGATGGTGATGAGCTTGTTTACAACAGTGGAGGCAGGCTGTACCGCATAAGCACGCAGGGCGGCGAGCCCGCCATGATCGACACCGATTTTGCTGACCGGTGCAACAACGATCACGGATTCTCGCCCGATGGGACCATGCTGGCCATCAGCCACAGCCCCGAAGGGGTGGGCTCACTGATATACACCGTTCCTGCCACAGGCGGCGTACCCAGTCTGGTGACGCCGGTTGCGCCTTCCTACTGGCACGGCTGGTCGCCGGACGGCCAGACGCTCGTGTATTGCGCACGGCGAAATGGCGAGTACGACGTGTACGCCATTCCCGCGGAAGGGGGCGACGAAATTCGCCTTACGGACGCTCCCGGCCTCGATGACGGTCCCGAATACAGTCCTGACGGAGAAACTATCTACTTCAATTCGGTCCGGACGGGCCAGATGAAGATCTGGCGGATGAACCCGGATGGAACGGACCAGCGCCAGGTCACCCGGCACGACGAATACGGGGACTGGTTTCCGCATCCCTCGCCGGATGGCCAGTGGATCGTATTCCTGTCCTACGACAGGAGTGTGGAGGGCCACCCACCCAACAAAGACGTTGTCCTTCGCATCATGCCGGCGGACGGTTCCGAAGCGCCGCGTGTGCTTGCGACCCTGTTCGGCGGACAGGGGACCATCAATGTGCCTTCGTGGTCTCCAGACAGCCGGCACGTGGCGTTTGTCAGCTACCGCCTGGTGGCACCGTAGGCATGCGGGCGCCGACTTCCCGGCGCCACTGTCTAAGCGCCGCGTGCAGCTGCGAGGCCGTATCCGGCAGTGCGGCACGGAGGTCGGTCGATTCTCCCAGGTCCGACTCGAGGTCGTAGAGTTCCGTGCGACCGTCTTCAAAGTACTCGACGAGCTTGTACCTGCCGCTGCGCAGGGCGCCCGACGGTCGATTGCCGGAGCCGTGATAGTGCGGAAAATGCCAATAAAGCGGTCTGCGTGTCTCATCTGAAGCCTGCCAGAGGCTGCGCCCGTCCACGTGATCGGAGCTGCGCAGCGCCAGGCCTGCGAGATCCAGCAGCGTCGGAAAAAGATCGGTCGTGGTGCCATGCACATCCCGCACCTGAGCATCGTGGCCCTGATCTCCGTCGCGGATGATCAGCGGTATGCGAATTCCGCCCTCGTACAGCCATCCCTTGCCGGCGCGCAGCGGCCGGTTGGAGGTAGGCGCCCACGAGCGCCGGTTGCTTAGTGTGCTCAGGCCGCCGTTGTCGGAGGTGAAAACCACCACCGTATTGTCTGCAAGGCCAAGTTCCGCAAGTGCTTCGAGCAAGCGCCCTACACCTTCGTCCAGGGAGTGGATCATGCCCGCATACGTGGCATGATCCTGGTGCTGGCGGGTCAGGCTCGAGTATCGTTCCTCTACAAACTCCGTCGTCCCGGTCGCTTTTTGCTCGTAACGCGCCACGAGCTCGGGTTTTGCCTGGAGAGGCGTGTGGACCGTGTAGTAGGAGAGAAAAAGCAGAAAGGGCCGGTCCCGGTTCTCGCGCAAGAATTGCACGCCAAGGTCGGTTAGCCGGTCCGTCAGGTAGGTGCTATCCGCATCTGCCTCCAGGTCCGGCACGTCGGTCGCCGGGCGGCCAGGATTCCTGTAGGGCGCAAAGAAGGACGAGGGCTGCCCCGCAAAATTGACCGCCCGCATAGTGCCAAAGCCCTGATCGACGGGCATGTACCCCGTGGTGCCCAGGTGCCACTTGCCCATGTACGCCGTCGCGTAGCCCGCCTGCTCAAATGCTTCGCCAAGCGTGACCTCCTCAAGTGGCAGCGCCGGGAGATAGGGAGCGGGATCCATCAGGCCCGTCTGGTAGCCGCCAATCCAGTTCGTGATCTGTAGCCGGGCCGGGTGCCGGCCGGTCATGATGCTCGCGCGCGTAGGGGAGCAGACAGGACTGGCGGCATAGAAGGAGGTGAAGCGTACGCCGGATGCCGCCAGCCGCCCGATGTTGGGCGTCTCATAGAAGGTGCTGCCGTAGGCCGCCGTGTCCATCCAGCCCAGATCGTCGACCAGGATTACGACGACATTCTTGTGCTGCGGAGCGCACGCACCCAGCAGCAGCGCAAGTATCCAAAGCCGGGACATGGCCTACGGCATGAAATTAATCGTGGCGGTATCCGATTCCGTGACCCGCAGCCCGTGCGCCACCAGGCGTTCGCCCGGTGATTCCTCTACCGCCACGGAATAGGTGGCGCCTGCATCGAAGACCCACGGCCGGAAGACGCCGGCTTGGGCACGAAGTGTGTAGAGGACTTCGCCGGACTGCTCGTGGATAACCTGGACGACAGGCTCCTGCGGCCCCTCGATTTCGAGTGCCGGCAGGAAGCCCTCCCTTGCACGGCCATAGTTATCCTCCTGGCCTACGGTCACGGGCCATCCGGCGTATTGCGCGGCGTCGGACGCCGCGGGGTCGATCCACCGCGGCCACGCCTCCGCGGTAATGGTGCGGCTCGAGCGGTGGAATCGAATGATACCGTAGCCTGGCACGCGGTCGTAAAGCGCTTCTGGCTGCCTTCCCGAGCGCACGGGATTGGCGACGGCGTGGACCGTCATGTGATTGCCGAAGCCGTCCAGATGCCGCCCCGTGTAAAGCGGTGCGCCAGGCGCGCGCCCGGTGCCCGGCGTTGGGGGAAACCAGCGGCGAGGCCACACATTGGCGATGGCCGGAGAAATAAAAGCGTGCGGCCCGTCGTCAAAACCGTCGATGCCGTAGCGGACAAAACTGCCGAGGTGCTGATCGCCAGCCACGTGCAGGGCAAAGCCCTTGCGGATAATGCGAAGCGCCCTGTTGCGCCCTGTTTGCGGCCAGCCGTTGGAGTCCATGTCGGTGCCCAGTTGGTCGTCAGCGATGTATTCGCCCTGTTCCGGGTAGCGCATGCCCGGCACTACGCTGTCATCGGTAGACCCTGAAGGCAGCGTAGCCAGGTTGCTGAAGAGGGTCTGCGACAACATCACCTTCATCCATGTATCGCCGCTGAAGTCGTGGACCCAGTCCGACAGGAATTCCAGTTGCCTAGGTCCGAGCAGCGTAGCCTCCGTCGGCACCGTGGTATCGAATTCGGGATTCTGGGGCCAGCCGTTGTGGATTTGCGCTTCCGGAAGCACCCGGCGGGGAGTGGATTTCCACATGCGGTCGGCAACCACGGCGAAACTGATGCCGCCGTAGCGGATGTCCGTGTAGTAGACCGTAATGTCCTGCTCTATGGAAGTGGGATCGTGAGGGTCAGGCAGATGTGAGACCTGCGTCCGGTGCACGGCATTCACAAAGCGCGGATCCATGATGTAGCCGCCGTTGTCCGAAATCGGCCGGGCTTCGCCTTCGGCCTTGATGCCTCCGTCGCCCCAGATATTTCCGTGGTACACGTCGTGGTCATCGGGGATGGCAACCGTCGGCCGGTCTCGCATAAGGTCCCGGAAGGCCCAGACAAACCGGTACCAGTGGTAGTGGTAGTCCAGAATTGCCGTCTCCAGGGGCGTTCGAACGATGCCGGCCAGCCCGCCTTCGTAGATCTGGTCCCCGGCAAAGAAGAGCATATCCGGGTCGTGGTGCGCCACGGCCTTCGTAAGGTCGGTGTGGGGGTACCATATCGTGCTGTGATTCCAGACCAGATTCCGTCCCTGGGAGATATTCTGGCAGTTGAGCGATGCGAGCACGAATTCGCCGTCCTCTGTCCTGGGCGCCCGAAGCGTACCCCCGAAATGATGCTCCTCGCCATCCAGTTCGTAGGCCACACGGTAGGATGCATCCGTACCACGATCCCATCCGGGCACCCGAAAGGGAATGGTAAAGCTCTCCTCGATGAGCTCAGCCGACGCCAGCGTCCGCCATGCTCCGTCCTCCTGGACTTCGAGCCGGGCAGACCTGGCGTCGCCAGATCCGAGCGCCGCCATCTGGGCCGTCAGATTCAGCGAACTGTCGCTTATCGTGTACATCGCGCCCAGCACGGGTCCGAACGCACGGTCCGGGTGATGCTCGACCTTGGGTCCCGACAGCATCCAGTCCCGGAACCAGTATCCCGGCCCTTCCATCCGGGGACTCGTGTGGGAGACCAGGGCGACATTGCCGGAGAGATGCTCGGCATCTATGCCCTCATAGCGGGCCGTTTCTAGTATCGTGTCGGTGCGGCCGTCGCGCAGCGTGACATCGAGACCGTAGGAGTCCTCCAGCGGCTCTGCGCGCACGGACAGCACGAAATCCGTAGCGGGCTCGGCGTCTTGCCTCTGGCGTGAGGCGGCCTCGTAGAGCGGCCACGCGTCTGTCGTCATGTTGGCATTCGGCCCCTTGGGAGCGTCCTCCTTGGTATTGCTTCGCACCACTATGCTCCCCGTGCCGTCCACGGCTACGATCAGGCCACCGTCCTCAGCAGGCCAGTGGTGTGCGAGGCTGCTGATGCGATAATCCACATGAGCGCCTCCGGCGCCGATCAGAAAACCCGACCACGTTCCCGTGTGCAGGGAGTCGCCCGCGACTATGGCGCCCGTCCTGACAGACATGTTCAGCGCGGCCGGCTCTTCTGCAAGTGAGCGCGTCAGCAGATGAAGCGTCCGCATGGGCTTGGCTGCGCGTCCCTCCATGCATTCGATGCGGCCACCGGCCAGCCGCCAGTCCATGAGCCGATTGGCGTAGTAGTCAGGTCCGATCCACACCCGGTCAGCACCGTCAGGAAGCGTCATCGCAAAGCGCGCGGAATCTGCCCTGCAGCCTGCAAGCAGAAGTGCCATCAAGGCAGCGGCCTTCAGAGTGGAGTGCATGCGCATGCTGGAATTTCGCAGAGGGATCAAGGATGCCGGATGGCGCTACGGCAAGGAATGGCGGCAGGCGCCGGCGCGCATAACCGGAAGGCAGCTTATGGAACCGGGGCCTCACAATCAAGAGAGAGGCCCATGCATAATCTGCGGCTTTGCAGTATGTTGTTTGACCGGAGTCATCGACCCATGCAGCTCAGCGAAGCAGACCGGGCCGTGCTCGGAGGAGAGCGGGGTCCGGCGGCAGCCATGGCCATGCGCATCCTGGTGCGCATGCTGCCCGCTTTCGGAGCTGACAGCCTGCTGGATATCGAAGCCGCCCACGTGGACAGCAGTCTTTACCAGGGGCAGGCCACGCTCGAATACGCGGAGCGGCTGGCGGGACTCGGCGCGCGCGTTGCGGTACCGACTACGCTGAACGTGAGCGGCGTGGACGTGCATGGCTGGCAGGCCTGGAGCGTCCCTCCGGACTGGGCGGAGCCGGCGCAGAGGCAGATGAAGGCCTACACCGCAATGGGATGCCGGCCGACCTGGACCTGCGCTCCGTATCAGGAGGCGGCGCGCCCGGGCTTCGGACAGCAGGTGGCCTGGGGAGAATCCAGTGCGGTGGTGTTTGCCAACTCCGTACTGGGAGCCAGGACCGAACGGTACCCTGATCTTCTGGATATCTGCGCCGCCATTACCGGGCGGGCACCTGCAGGCGGGTTGCACATGAAGAAAAACAGGGCCGGACGCATACTCTTCCGGTTGGCTGATGTGCCGGTGGCCGTGCAGGAGGACGACGGCTTTTTCGGCGTTTTGGGACACCTCGTGGGAAAGGAAGCGAGGGATGCCGTGCCGGTGGTTGCGGGGCTGCAGGTGCAGCCGGACGAAGATGCACTGAAAGCGCTGGGCGCAGCCATGGCCTCTTCGGGCGCGGTTGCCCTATTCCACCTGGTGGGTGCGACGCCCGAGGCGCCTACCGCGGAAGCAGCTTTCCAGGGCCATGCGCCGGAGCGAAAGGTGGAGGTGACGCTGGACCGTCTGCTGGATGCCAGGCGCGAGCTCACAACGGCAGAGGGCGCAGCGCTGGACATGGTGATTCTGGGGAGTCCGCATTTTTCCATCACCGAGTTTGGCCGCCTGGCTCCCCTCCTCATGGGGCGGCAAAGGCACGCTGATGTGCAGTTCCTGGTTACCTCAAGCCGCGCAATGCGGCAGCTGGCAAAGCGAAAGGGGTACATGGCGCACGTAGAAGCGTTCGGCGGCACGGTGACCGTGGATACGTGCATTCTGACCACGCCCATGCTGCCGCGGCGTGTGCGGACCATCATGACAAATTCTGCCAAGTACGCCTACTATGCACCGGGCCTGCTGGGGACCCACGTGGTGTACGGGAGCCTGCGGGACTGCGTGGAGTCCGCGGCAAGCGGGCGGGTAACGCTAAGCGAAGAGCCGTGGAAGGCTTGATTTGGGCGCGCATGCTTGTAGCGGGAGCGGCAGCCGGCAGGGTGCTGGCCAGCCGGGAGCCGCTCAGCTTCTGGGGCGGCTACGATGCCGCAACCGGTGAAATCATTGACCGCAGGCATCCGCTTTCGGGCTGCGTTGCGGCCGGCTCTATCCTTGCGCTTCCCGCCACGCGCGGCTCGAGCACCTCTACGGCGGTCCTCCTGGAGTCCCTGCGCCGGGGGACGGCTCCGGCCGCCGTGATTGCCCGCGGTCCGGACACCTTCATGACGCTGGCCTCGATTGTGGCGGAAGAGCTGTACGGCAAGGCCCTGCCCGTTGCAAGCCTGTCGGAGGACGACTTTTGCCGGCTGCGCTCGGGCCAGTGGGCCACGCTGGAGCAGGACGGGCGCATAACGGTTACGGACGGGACTCTTTCCTGAGCCCTGACAGAAACTCGCGCTTGCCCGGAGGGCCGGCCTCGCGCCTCACCTCATAGCCCGCGGCAGCAAGGCTGCGTCGCACGGTGCCGGCTGCAGAATAGGTCGCAATGCGGCCGCCCGGAGCCGTGGCCCTGTAGAGCAAGGCCAGGAAACCGGGAGTCCACAGCTCGGGATTGGCCCTCGGACTGAACGGATCCAGGTACACAGCCTCAAAGGCGCGGGCCGGCAGTTTTGCTTCGGTGGCCTCGCCCATGAGCAGGTCAAGCTCACAGCCCATGCAGGAGAAGCGGTGCGTGCCGACTGGCACGTCGAAGGGTAGGCCGCGCCGCCATTCTACAAGCGCTGCCCAGAGCCGGGGCCTGCCGACGGCTGCGCCGTAATCGAGTGCCTGCAGAAGGTCAGAAGGCGGCAGAAAGCGCTCCAGCGCGGTGTAGCGCAGGATGTGTTCCTGCCTCTCGGAGGCCGTTACAAGGAAATTCAGGCCAGCGCCAAATCCTACCTCCAGTACGCGTGCCGGCGCGCGATATTCCGTTCCCCGAATAAAGACGTGGCGCGCCTCGATCACTGCACCGTGCTCGCTATGGTACGTCTGCCCGTAGGTCGGTGAGTAGAGCGTGGCCGCGCCATCGGCCGTCTGGCGAATACTCAGGTTGTGACGTGGAAGGTGGCCTGGCATGTAGGGGGGATCCGGGTTTGCGTCCACCGGTTGCACAAGGCGTTATGTCCCGTACGCCACTTCTCAGCCCCGCGGTCCAGGACTATCTCAAGGCAATTTACAAGCTGGAAAAGGACAAGGCCTCTACGACGGACCTCGCCCGCGCCCTCGGCGTCTCGTCTGCCTCGGTCACCAGCATGATGCAGCGCCTGGCCAAGGCCAAGCTGGTGGAATACGAATCATATCGCGGCGTGCGCCTGACGGAGGCCGGAGAGAAAATAGCTTTGGAGATCCTGCGCCACCACCGGCTCCTGGAGACATACCTGAAAGAAGTCCTGGGTTATTCGTGGGCAGAGATGCACGAGGAGGCCGAGCGCCTGGAGCACCATATTTCCGAGGAATTTGAGCAGCGGATAGACGCGCTTCTGGGCTATCCGACACACGATCCGCATGGGCATCCCATACCGTCGGCAGATCTCGAGTTGACCGAGGCCGCGACCACGCCGCTGGTTCAGATAGAGGCGGGACAGACGGTGCGCATCCTGCAGGTTTCGGATACCGATGCCGAGCGGCTCCAGTACCTGGAGGAAATGGGCCTTCTGCCTTCCAACCGGGTAGATGTTGTGTCCAAGGCGCCGTTCAAGGGGCCGCTGACGCTGCGCATCGGTGGACGGGAGCGCGTGGTAGGCTACCACCTGGCCAGTGCCGTGCACGTTGCGCCCGTGCAGTAGGGTCCTTCTAGAGGATGGTCTTGCCCAGAAGAGAGGCCAGCAGCTGCGCTGCCAGCACAGCCGTGCGGTTGCGCTCGTCCAGGATCGGGTTTATTTCCACTACATCTACGGAGCCGACCCGGCCATCCTCAGCGATCAGTTCCATCATCAAATGGGCTTCGCGGGTATTCAGCCCTCCGGGTACCGGCGTGCCCACGCCCGGGGCGAACATGGGATCGACGCTGTCGACATCAAGGCTGACGTGGAGCCGGTCGTGGTGCTCGAGGCGCTCCAGCGCTTCCCGGACGACGGTCCCCATGCCCCGCTCATCGATTTCACGCATGGTGTAGAGCCCCAGCCGCCGTTCCCGGAGCATGTCGCGCTCGTGCGAGTCAATGGCCCGGAGGGCAATGATCATCACGTCTTCCGGCCTGAGCTTCGCCCCCTTGCGCCCCACGTTCACCAGCGCGGCGGGACCCTGGCCGCACAGAACCGCAAGCGGCATGCCGTGCACGTTTCCGCTGGGTGACGACTCCGGCGTATTGAAATCCGCGTGTGCGTCGATCCACAGAACGCCCGTCGGTCCGGCTTCGGTGGCGCCGCCAATGGTGCCAATAGAGATGGAATGATCTCCGCCCATCACGAGCGGCAGGCAGCCGTCGGCGAGCGACAAGCGAACAGCTTCGTAGATCCTCTCGCAGGACCTGCATATGGGCTCGATGAAGGACGGGCCGGCCAGCGAGCCGCGCACCGCCACTTCCACGTTGCCGAAGTCTTCCACGTGGTGATCCAGCTGACGAAGTCGCTGCGCCAGACCGGCGTAGCGCAGAGCGCTGGGCCCGACGTCCACACCCCTCAGGTCCTGTCCGAGGTCCATCGGAGCCCCTATTAGACGTATGGAGCGAGGCATGGTAGCAGCAGGATCCGGCCCAGAATGGGTGCGTTCGACGAGCGATGCGTCCCCTGGCCCGATTAAATCATTTCTTCGTAGCCTATCGGCGTCTGTATATCCCGGGCCTGCTTTTTACGATCGTTTCCGCCATCTTCGCCATCATCGTGCCGATGGTCGTGCGGCAGGCCGTGGACAGCATCCCCAGGTTCGTTGCCCTGTACCACCAATTTAAGGATACGCAGGCACAGGGCGCGCTCCATGCGGACATATTCACTACGCTGCTGGTATTCGGCCTGGTGGTAATCGGCCTGAGCCTGGCCAGTGGCGTCTGCTCTTTCCTGATGCGCCAGACGGTCGTAGTGGCTTCCCGGCACATCGAGTTCGATCTCCGCAATCAGCTCTACGACCACATCCAGACGCTGTCCAGCAGCTACTATGTGGGCACTTCGACGGGAGACGTGATTACCCGCTCCACGAGCGACATCGAGCAGGTACGCCGCTACATCGGTCCGGCCATCATGTATATCACGCGTGCGGCCGTCATCATGGTCACGGCCGTAACCGCGATGCTGATCATCTCTCCGCGGTTGACCGTGTATGCGCTCGGTCCCATGCCGCTGTTGGCCGTGGCTGTTTTTTTCGTGGCTCACATGGTCTACGGCAGGAGCGTGGCCCTGCAGGCGCAGTATGCCAAACTCACCAGCCGGGTGCAGGAAGCCCTTTCAGGCATCCGGGTGCTGAAGGCCTACACACGCGAGGATTCGGAAGCGAGCGCTTTCGAGGCGGAAAGCGAAGCATACAAGGGCCGGATGCTGTCCCTGGCGAAGGTCGAAGCAGCCTGGCGTCCCGTCTTTGTCACCGTGATAGGACTCTCGCAGATACTCGTGGTGTGGATGGGCGGCAGGCTGGTTACCGAGGGCTTCATCACAATCGGCAACATTGTCGAGTACATGATCTATATCTCGCTGATCACGTGGCCCGTGGCGGCCCTTGGATACGTTATCTCCATGGTGCAGCGGGCATCAGCTTCGATCAGTCGCATTCATGCCATACTCGATACCAAACCGGAGATAGCCGATTCGGATTTGACGGACTTTTCGGCGCCCGGCATCACGGGCTCTGTCAGGTTTGATCATGTGAGCTTTCGATACCCGGGCGCCGGAGGATGGGCGCTGCGGGACATTTCCTTCTCGATTCCGGCTGGAGGCACACTCGCCGTAGTGGGCCGGACGGGGTCAGGGAAGACCACGCTTGTGGACCTGATTGCCCGTCTTCATGATTCCACCGCGGGGAGCGTATTGGTGGACGGCCGCGATGTGCGCACGTATCCGGTATCGACGCTGCGGGCGGCCATCGGTCATGTTCCACAGGATGTATTTCTGTTCAGTGAATCCATCGCCAGCAATATTGCGTTCGGCCGATTGGGCGCTGAGCGGGAAGACATTGAGCAGGCGGTTGCCGAAGCCGAGCTGCTGGAAAGCGTACCGGACTTTCCGGATGGTCTCGATACCTTTGTGGGTGAAAGGGGCGTGACCCTGTCCGGAGGGCAGAAGCAGCGTGCGTCGCTGGCCCGGGCCCTGCTCCGCAATCCCCGCATACTGATCCTGGATGATGCCCTGAGCAGTGTGGACACCAACACGGAGCATCGCATCTTGTCGCATTTAAGGCGACGCTACGGCCGACAGACGCTGATCATCGTCAGTCACCGCATTTCCACAGTACAGGACGCCGACCTGATCATTGTGCTCGGGGAGGGCAGCATCACCGAGCGGGGAACGCACGAGGACCTGGTGCAGGGCAGCGGGCTCTACGCCCGCCTCCACCGGCAGCAGCTGCTGGAGGCCGAACTCGAGGCACTGTAGGCGCATGACGGTAATCCCACTCGGGACGGCTTCGGCCGTGCCTACGCGCGAGCGCCACCTATCGGCGACTGCAGTGCTTCAGGCGGGTCGCATCGTGCTGTTTGACTGCGGCGAGGGGACGCAAAACCGGCTCATGGATGCCGGGTTGCGGCATGGCCGCATCGAAGCGATCTGCATTTCCCATCTGCATGGAGACCACTACTTCGGGCTATTCGGACTGCTCTCCACGATGGTGCTTTCGGGCCGGACGGCGCCGCTTTCGATCATTGCGCCGGATCCGCTGGCCGCAAGTCTGAATGCTATGGCGGGGCTGGGCCACGCGGACCGCTGCTTCGAGATCCGCCACGTTTCGATCCCGGAAGGATTCGGATCCGGACAGGTGTATGAAAATGATCGCTCGACGGTTGTGGCCAGGCCCCTGGAGCACCGCGTATTCACGCTGGGCTACCGCATGCAGGAGCAGCCACGGGGCGGCAACCTGGACGTGGAGCATGCGCGCCGGCTGGGCATAAGCCGCCACGATCACTACAGAAGGCTAAAGCGGGGAGAACCCGTGACGCTTGAGGACGGCTCCCTCGTGCAGCCGGAGGAAGTGGTCTCGCCGCCACCGGCGCCCGTGTCCTTTGCCTATGTCATGGACACGCAGCCCTGCAGGGCAGCCGTTCGCCTTGCGGCGGATGCCACGCTTGTTCTGCACGATGCAACATTCGCGGATGCGCACCGGGCGCGTGCGCGCCAGACCGGCCATTCGACCGCTCGCGAGGCCGCCGGCGTCGCGCGCAAGGCACGTGCACGGCGCCTGCTCCTGGGCCACTTCAGCGCGCGGTACAAGGACTTGGAGGCACTGGTCGGGGAAGCGGAGGAAGTGTTTCCCTGTGTGGAGGCCGCAGAAGAGCTTCAGCGTTACGCACTCAAATCAGCGTAGGCAGCGCCCATGGCGGAGCAAGGCAAAGGCATAGACCGGCGGCTGCTAAGGCGCATTATTTCCTTCCTGATTCCCTACAAGGGGTGGGTAGGACTGGCATTCGTGCTGGTTCTGGTTACGGCCTTTCTCGGTCCGCTGAGACCGAAACTGGTTCAGATAGCCATCGATGACTATATCGTTCCGGGCGACCTGCTGGGCCTGAGGACCGTGATCGTGGTGCTGCTGGGTGCGCTCGCCCTTGAGGGCAGTCTCGCCTTCATCAATGCGTATCTCACGCAGTGGATCGGGCAGCAGGCTATCTATGATGTGCGCGTGCGAGTCTACCGCCACATTCAGCGGCAAGCGCTCAGTTTTTTCGATCGAACGCCCATCGGCAGGCTGATTACGCGGACTACGGCCGACGTAGAGGCGCTCAGCGACGTGCTTTCCGCCGGAGTGGTGGTGATCCTGGGAGACTTGTTCCGGCTGGTCTTCATTACCGCGTTCATGTTTTCGCTCGACTGGGTGCTCGCGCTGGTTACCATCGGCATCATGCCACTCATGCTCTGGGTGACCATGTGGTTCAAGATCAAGGTGCGCGGGCAGTACCGGGAGACCCGCCGTCAGGTGGCCCGGATGAACGCATTCCTGCAGGAGCATGTATCCGGCATGAGCATCGTGCAACTGTTTGGCCGGGAGCGCGAAGAGATGCGAAGATTCCGCGCCATCAACGATGAGCACCGGATCGCGCAGATCAAGACCGTCTTCTACTACGCGCTCTTCTGGCCAGCGGTTGACATACTGGCCTCTATTGCGATCGGCCTCGTCATCTGGACCGGCGGCGTGCAGGCACTCGGCGGCAGCCTTACGGTGGGCGTGCTGATTGCGTTCATCCAGTATGCCCGGCAATTCTTCGAGCCCATACGCAACCTGTCGGACCAGTTCAACACGCTGCAATCGGCTATGGCGGGAGCGGAGCGCATTTTTGGTGTCCTGGACAAGGATCATTCGCTTCCCGAAACGGCCAATCCCCTGCCGTCAAGAAAGCTGGACGGAATGATCGAATTCCGCAATGTGTGGTTCAGCTACGACGGTGCCGGCGAGGACGAGCCGAACTGGGTGCTCCGAGATGTTTCCTTCTCCATACGTCCGGGGCAGTGCGTGGCCCTTGTGGGCGCCACGGGCAGCGGCAAGACCACCATCATCAGCCTGCTCATGCGATTCTATGACATCCAGCGCGGCGAGATACTGCTGGACGGCATGGATATCAAGCAATATCGCCTGAAGTACCTGCGGTGGCGCATCGGACTGGTATTGCAGGACGTGTTCCTGTTCTCCGGGTCGGTAGAAAGGAACATCTCGCTTGAGAATCCCGATATCACTCCGGCTGCCATCCTGGAGGCTTCCAAGCTTATAGGCGCACACCCATTTATCGAGCGGCTTCCGGGAGGCTACGCTCACGACGTGCGGGAGCGTGGCGTAACGCTTTCGCATGGTCAGCGCCAGCTGTTGTCCTTCGCCCGCGCGCTAGTGTTTGATCCGGATGTGCTGGTGTTGGATGAAGCCACATCGAGCGTCGACACGGAGACAGAGCAGCTCATCCAGCGGGCGCTCAACAAGCTCATGGAGGGCCGCACATCTCTGGTTGTCGCGCACAGGCTATCGACCATACGCCATGCTGACCGGATTATGGTGCTCCACAAGGGCGTGCTCCGTGAGCAGGGTACGCACGAGGATTTGCTGGCTTCGGGGGGCCTCTACAAGCGTCTTTATGAATTGCAGTACCAGGAACAGGAGTTGTGGACGGCGGCTTGAGCAAGCCACTTCCGGTCAAAAGACTATTGCGCCCCGGGCGAGCAGCCCTCCTGCGAGATCTTCGTAGGCGCGGTTGACTTCCTGCAGCGTGTACGTCCTCGTGAGGAGCCTGTCGAGGTCAAGCTTTCCGCTGCCGTACAGGCGGGCTATGCGGGCGAAGTCGCGTTCGGGGACGCAGCTTCCATAGTAGAATCCTTTTACAGTCTTCTCCTGCCGCGTGATGACGGCACCCGGTAGATTGGTCGTGCTTCCCACAGGTGCCAGACCGGCCAGCACGGCCGTTCCTCCGGGGCGCACGGCAGCAAGACACTGCTCCTGGACAGAGGGCACTCCCGTGGCATCGAAGGCATAGTCGACGCCTCGTGTGCACGTCAGCTCTCGGATGGCCGCAGCAGCCCCGGCACCTCCTGCAAGGAAATGGGTGGCGCCCAGAGCCAGCGCGTCCGGCTGGCGCCGCACCTCCGTATCGACGGCAATGACTGGATTCGCCCCGGCCAGTCTTAACGCCATCAGGGCGGACAGTCCGATGCCGCCCGCACCGAAGACGGCTGCACTGGAGCCGGTCTCGACGCGCGCCGTGTTGAGAACGGCGCCGACACCGGTTGCCGCCGCACAGCCGATAACCGCGGCAATGGCCGGCGGCAAGGGCTCCGCCACTGCGATGCAGGCCTCGGCCGGCACCACGGTGTATTCCGAGAAGCAGCCCAGACCGCAGTAATGGTAAACGGGTGTTCCATGCCAAGAGTATCGTGTTCTGCCGTCCGGCATGGTTCCTTGCCAGATGGTGGGCGTGAAAGCCTCGCACAGCGCGGGTCGTCCCAGCCGGCAGTAAAAGCATGCCTTGCACGCGGGTGCCCAGCTCAGGATGACGGACATGCCGGGCGCGAGGTGCGCAATGTCCCGTCCCACGGACTCGATTACGCCCGCACCCTCGTGACCGACTGCCACCGGCAGGGGATGCGGCGTATCCCCGGTACATACGTGCCAGTCGCTGCGACAGATGCCGGCAGCCAGCATGCGCACCAGGACCTCTGCAGGGCCCGGCGGGGCAAGCTCCAGCTCCTTGATGCGCATCGGCTCGCCTAATTCAAAAAGAACTGCGGCGCGGGTTTTCCTGGGCGTGGTATGGTCAGCTTCTGGCATCTTCTCGCGCCGGCAGCGCCTCAGACTAGCCTGCTTTACCAACGGTCATATCGGTAGGTTAAGGATATGACAATTGGGAGCGTATGTTTACTGGAGTCGGATGCGTAGCGTGCGGTTTTCGAGCCAGGGGATGGGATAGGCTGCGTCGGTATATCCGGCTGCGAG
>CAZXEU010000024.1:0-17147 GCA_964639665.1 uncultured Rhodothermaceae bacterium
ATCTGGGGCAGCGCAACCTGAGCGCCTATGCCCGGAAGCGGCTGGCTTCGCGTCCTGAAAGTGTCCTGCACGGCGTCCGGGATCTCAACCCGGCCCTGCTGACCGCGGCAGCCCAAGACGGAGACGAGCAGGCCCGCGCAGTGCTCGAATGGGCCGGGCACAAGCTGGGCTGTATTCTGGGCAGCTGCATCAACCTGCTGGACATCCGCAATATCGTGGTTGGCGGCGGGATTTCGGGAGCAGGGGACCTGATCCTTGTCCCGGCCCGGAAGACGGTCCTGGACTATGTCAAGCCGGGCATGCGCGATGGCGTCGAGATCGTGCAAGAAACCCGCGGAAACGAGGTCGGTATGCTCGGTGCGGCCTCCCTAGTTTTCGAGCATCTCGACGCGCATGCTTCCGTTTCCGGGGGATAGGAACAGCGCTCTCGCTCCAAGACGTATTCGCGGGTGGCTTTGCCTTTTGCCAGGACTTCTAACTCTGGGCGAGGCAATGGCGCAGGAGCGTGCCGTCACTTTCAGCGCGTCCGATTCCCTCATTATCGACTTTGACGCGGACCACGGCCGCCTCCTCGGCAGCGCTGACGTGGCATACGACGACATTTCGCTCCAGGCCCACGCCGTCGACATCCTGTTCGAGGCCGAGGAATTGCGTGCCACGGGCCTAGAATCAGATTCGGGGCTCGTTGGCGCACCCGTCTTCTCGCAGGGCTCGGAAACGCTCACGGGCATCTCCTTCGCTTACAACATGGCTACAAACCGAGGCCGTGTCGTGGGAGCGCGCACACAATTCCAGGAAGGATTCATCCAGGCGGGCATCGCAAAGGTCAGGGAGGACAGCTCGGTCTTTATCCGGGACGGTCTCTATACGACCTGTGACTGCCTTCCCGAAGAAACCCCCTCCTATTCGCTGCGCGCGCGCAGAATGAAAGTCGTCGACTACAAGTGGGTCTACACGGGGCCCATACAGCTGTTTATTTTCAATATCCCGACCCCGTTCTGGCTGCCCTTTGGCTTTCTGCCGTACAGGGAAGGTCGCAGAAGCGGCCTCCTGGCGCCCGCGTACGGCGAGGACCAGCGAGGGTTCTACCTCAGAAACTGGGGCTACTACTGGGCAGTAAGCGAATTCATCGACACCCAGCTGCGCCTCGGCATCTGGACAAAGGGCAGCTGGCAGGTCAATCCCTCGTTTCGCTACAACCGGCGCTACCAATACAGCGGCGGACTCAGCGTAGACTATCTCCGGGAGCGCAGCGGAGAGAAGTTCGACCCGGACCTGCTGGTGCGCAACAGCATTAGCGTGCGGTGGTCGCACAACCAGACCCTAAGCCCAACCGCACGCCTTACGGCCAATGTCAATCTCACGTCCAGCAGCTATTTGAAGACCGTTTCGGAGCAGTACGAAGACAACGTGCGACAGTCAGTAGGCTCCTCCATACAATACTCAAAGCGCATGGGTGGAGGGCGGTCGCTCTCCATCAACCTAAGGCAGAACCAGATCCTGTCGACCGGAGCAACCGATCTTGCCCTTCCGGAATTGTCCTTCTCGCAGAGCACCAAGACACCATTCAAGCGTGGAGGCGCATCCCGCAACCAGCAGTGGTACGAACGACTGCAGTTCAGTCTGAATTCGCGCGTGAGTAACCGTTACTCCTTTCGTCCGCTGTCCGATGCCCAACTTGTAGCTGGCGGAGACACGCTTGCAGACGGCACACCTGTGGACATAGCCTGGTACGAGGCATTGTTGGACCAGCAGCGTTACGAACAGGCTACCGGAAGCACCGACAGCCGCATAGATTTTCGCGCCACCCACCGCGTACCCATCGCACTGCCACTTGCCGTCAACCGCTTGCCGCTTCTCGGCGCGTTTCGGTTGAATGTGTCGCCCAATGCCAATTATCGCGAAGAGTGGTTCGTGCAGACGACACGGCAGATGGCAGACTCGGCGGGAGCGGTCACGCGCACCACAGACCGCGGTTTCTTTGCCCTCCGGCAGTTTAATACCGGGGTTTCCGCGACCACCACGTTTTACGGCCTCTTTCCCGTTCGCTTGGGAGCCTATCGCGGCGTACGTCACACCGTGCGACCACGTGCGGGGTATTCGTACCGACCCGATTTCTCGTCCGATTTCTGGGGCTATTCGCGGCCGCTCCTGGATGCGGCAGGAAGTCCCGTATCAAGGGGCGACGACGTGATCCGCTACGACCTTGTGCCGGGCGTCCAGCGCGGGCTGCAGCAGGCGATTAACTTCGGCATAGACAACGTATTCGAAACCAAGCGGGTGACCGCGGACTCTACCGGCGAAGACCAGAGCCAAGTATTGAAGCTGTTCAATCTCAATGTGAGCTCAAGCTACAACTTTGCAGCGGACTCGCTCAAGCTGGCACCTGTGCAGATCAGTGCCCGCACCAACGTGCTCGGCAAGCTCAATCTCAACCTATCCGGTGCGCTTTCACCCTACAGCCTGAGCGCGGACGGCACCCAGCCGGTGGACGACTATGTTTTTTCGCTAAGGGAAGGCCGCTTTGCCAGGCTTACCCGGTTCAGCGTTCGCGGAGATTTTCGCCTGCGGAGCCGCAGCGAGGTAGCACCTCCACAGCCCGTCCAGCCGGGAATACCCTCCTTTGACGACTTTGGAACATCCACACTGGGCCTGAGCGACCCGTTTTCGTCTCGCTCTTACAGCTCGGGCGCATTCTCCGACTGGTCGCTTAACGTCAGCTTCGGCTATCAGATTGCAAGACCGGCCAACGAGCTGATTCGACGGGCAACCATAAATACGGGCTTCGACTTCAACGTGACATCCACGTGGCGAGTCCGCGGACAGACGGGTTACGATTTCGAGTCCGCAGAGCTGGTGACCACCACGCTCAACATCATGAAGGAATTCGAATGCTGGCAGATGTCCTTTCGATGGATCCCGTTCGGAAGCTTTCAGTCCTGGGGATTCGACCTTCACGTGAAGAGTGGCCGGCTCCGCGAATTCCTGCGCCTGCAGCAGCCGAGGGTGGAGCGTGACCGGGGCCTAAGACCGCGACCGCAGGGCTTCCCGATCTAGCAGGGATGGCGCGCTTCAGTCTGAGCGAAGCGCCCAGGTATCTTCTACCTGCGTAAATCCAAGGTGCGCATAGTAGCGCGCGACCGTACCGCGCACGATTACGTCCGTCCCCTTGCAGCGCTCGAGAACGGCGCGAACCAGCCGCTTGCCAATGCCCAGTCCCTGCGCATCCGGCTCTACCGCCAAGTCGCAGAAATAACTGAAGAGCACGCCGTCCGTAAGCACCCGGGCGATGCCGACGAGGTGCTCACCCTCCCACGCCGTCAGCACGAAGCTGGCGTTTTCGAACATGGCCCACACCTTTTCCGGGTCCCCCACGGGTCTGAGCAGCGGCGCCCGTCGGTAGAGCGTAATGATCCGGGCAGGCGTCAGCCCGTCCAGGCCCTCCCGGATGCAGAATTCCCGGGATACTCGTGTGAATCTGTGGCGCACTCGCGCTGCCGTCTTACTTAAGGGCCAAACTTACCTTTTCCGCCGCCTCCTCGAAAAGCGTGGCCGTCTCAATGACCAGGTCACTCTCCTCGAGTACCTGAAGTCCCTGCTCCGCATTGGTTCCCTGCAGGCGGACAATCAGCGGAACACTGATGGCTACATTGCGCGCCGCATCCACAACGCCCTGCGCCACTAGGTCGCATCGGACAATGCCGCCAAAGATATTGACGAGCACGGCACGCACGTTCGGATCCTTCAGCAGAATGCGAAAGCCCGCTTCCACGGTGTCGGCGCTGGCGGCCCCGCCCACATCAAGAAAATTGGCTGGTTCGCCGCCAGCCAGCTTGATGAGATCCATGGTGGCCATGGCCAGGCCAGCCCCGTTCACCATGCACCCGACATTTCCGTCCAGCTTGATGTAATTGAGACTGTACTCGCCAGCCTCCACTTCAAGCGGATCTTCCTCATGGAGATCACGCAGCGCCGCGAGATCCGGATGGCGGAACAAGGCATTGTCATCCAGGGAGAGTTTGGAATCGATGGCCACGACATCGCCGGTCGTTGTCAGCACGAGCGGGTTTATCTCCGCGAGCGTGGCGTCTGCTTCGACGTAGGCTTCATATAGGGCTTGGATGAACGTCGAGGCCTGCTTGAATGCCTTGCCGGTAAACCCGAGCCCGAACGCGAGCTGGCGAACCTGAAACGGCAGCACCTTCGTGCCCGGATCGATCCAGATCTTGACGATCTTCTCGGGCGCCGATTCCGCCACCTGCTCTATGTCGACGCCCCCTTCCGTGGAAGCCATGATTACGTTCCGGCTCCTTGAGCGGTCAAGCGTGACGCCAACATAGTATTCCTTTGCGATATCGACCGCCCCTGCCACGAGCACCTTGCGCACGCGCTGCCCCTCCGGACCCGTTTGGTGGGTCACCAGCTGCATGCCCAGCATGGCACTGGCGGTATGCTCTACCTCGTCTACGCCACGCACGAGCTTGACTCCTCCACCCTTGCCGCGCCCGCCTGCATGGATCTGAGCCTTGACGACGAACAGATCAGTTCCGTGCTCTGCCAGCCTTCGCGCGGCACCTGCAGCTTCCTCCGGCGTAGTGGCCACGATTCCCGGCTGCATGGCTACGCCGTACTGCTCCAGTATGTCCTTTGCCTGGTACTCGTGTACCTTCATGCTAGTCTGTGATCCTTGTGATGGACAATCAGCAAGCTGCAAGGTACACCCCAACGGACGAACTTTCCCAAGATCCGGCGCAAAGAGTTGACCATAGTTGATCGCCACATCATGTGGCGCCTCGTGAGCGCCTTTCTTCTGCTTGTGGTCGTATTGACCGCGTTTTTCATCTTGCTGCATTACATGGAATACGTGGACGATTTTCTGGATCGCGATGCGCCCATGGTCAGGATCTACCTTGTTTACTACCCGAGCTACATTCCGGAGATTGTACGATTGATTTCGCCGCTGGCCATCTTTCTGGCCACGATCTTTGTAACAGGCTCCCTGGCGCAGACACTGCAAGTCGCCGCTCTGCAGACCAGCGGAGTAGCCTTGCGCCGGTTGCTGGCCCCGTACGTGGTCCTGGCGCTAGCCTTTACCGGATTCATGATATGGTTCAATGGATGGGTAGTGCCTGTCACCAATCGGATCGTCCTGCAGTACGACAGCCTCTACCTGAGAGAAGCGCCGCGAAGAATCGACACGAGTGAGATTCATCGCCAGGATAGCCCCCGGAGCGTGGTGACGGTGGGCTACTATGACCGGGAAACCGACACGGCTCACCGCGTTGTGTTGCAGGCATTCAATGATTCCGGTCACATCGAGAAACGGGTCGACAGCGACCGGATGGTATGGAAGGATTCCCTCTGGCACATGCCGCGAGCGACCATACGGCTTTTCAGTGAGGCAGATGAATCAAGGCGTCAGATTGCGGACCTGGATACGGTGCTGCGTGTGTTGCCGCGGGACCTTGCGCGCACGGAGCGTGACGTGGAATCCATGACCGTTCCCGTAGCCCGCAGTTACGTCCAGGCCCTGCAGTCGAGCGGGGCCATCGGCATCGGTCGGCCGCTTGTCAGTTACTACACGAAGTTCTCTTATCCGCTCGCAAACCTGGTGGTCGTGCTTATCGCATTTCCCCTGGCCGTCAGGCGCCGTCGAGGCGGACAGACCCTGCAGGTCGGCATCGGGCTTCTCTTGGCGTTCGGATATCTGTCGGCCCAGAAACTGCTGGAACCATTCGGATACTCCGGAGAAATCGACCCGGTATTGACCGCCTACGCGCCTCACCTGCTCTTTGCGCTCGTTTCCGCAGCCATGCTGCTACGAGCGAAGGCGTAGGCCCTACCAGGCATCCGCCAGACCTCTGTCAACGCCGGGGTATGGCGTTACACCGCCGGCGTGACTAGGGCCTTTGCTGCCCGTGCCTGATACCTCAGGCCTGGCCCACGTGACCGCTGCCAAACCGTATCGCGGGATCCTGCACGGAGCGCTCCTCGATGGGGCCGTGCGTGCGTTCGTATCGCTCTATGTTGTCTGCCAGCGCCCGAAGCAGGCGCTTCGCATGCTGTGGCGTCACGATGATGCGGCTCTTTACCCGGGCCGTCCGCACACCAGGCATGACGCGAATGAAATCCAGGATGAATTCTTCTGGAGAGTGTGCAATCATTACCAGGTTCGCGTACTGCCCTTCCGCGAGACTGTCACTCAACTCTATGCTGAGTTGAGACGATTTTTCCTTTCGTTCTTCGTCGGCCATCTAGTGCAGGGGATTGAATTCGAAGGAAGCGCGCGAATGCACGGCAGGCGGACTACATGGTACGGAATTGCCGAGAGATAACCCGCACGCCGCAATGCCGCCGCGGATGCGGCGGCAGCCGCCCGGGGCCTACAGCAGATCGTGCTCGCGCATCCAGTCGTCGTTGTACGTCTTGCGTAAATACCTGAAACCCGAATCGGGCAGGATTATCACGGCGATATCGGATTCGGAGAGCGTCTCGCCGTGCGCGCGCAGCCAGTTTAATCCTCCCGTCATCGCCAGACCGCTGGATTGTCCGGCGAATATGCCCTCTTCCCGAGCCAGCCGCCGCGCCATCTGCATCGTCTCCTTGTCGCCAACCCGGATGTAGTCGTCAACCAGATCGAAATCCATGTTCTTGGCCAGAATGTCTTCACCTGCGCCCTCCGTGAGATACGGATAGATTTCATCCTCGTCAAACTCGCCCGTGTGAAAGTACTTATAGTAGGCCGATCCGTAAGGATCCACGCCCACAATCGTAACCTCTGGATTCTGCTCCTTCAGGTACTGCGCCACTCCCGAAATCGTGCCGCCCGTGCCGGCTCCGGAGATCAGGTGGGTTACGCGTCCTTCCGTCTGGTTCCAGATTTCCGGGCCGAGGGTACGGTAGTGCGCCTCGCGGTTATCCAGATTGTCATACTGATTCATATAGCACGAATTCGGAATCTCCTCGGACAGGCGCTGTGCCACGCTGTAATAGGAGCGCGGATCGTCGGGCTCCACGTTGTTGGGACAAATCCGCACGTCCGCTCCCAGAGCCTGCAGCACATCGATTTTCTCCTTGCTCTGCTTGGATGTCGTCGTGAAAATGCACTTGTAACCCTTTGCAATTGCAACCAGTGCCAGTCCTGCCCCCGTATTGCCGCTCGTTCCCTCAATAATGGTGCCCCCCGGCTTCAGGTCACCTCGCCGCTCGGCCTCCTCCACCATCACTACCGCTATCCGGTCCTTAAGCGATGCGCCCGGATTGAAGAGCTCCACCTTTGCCAACACCGTGCAAGGCAAATCGGCCGACAGGCGATTGATCCGCACCAGAGGTGTCATTCCTACGGCGCCCAATATGCTCTCATGCCACATAAGCCTATTCCCGATCATTATTTTGGAGATGCCCGTCCAACGCGCGACCCCGGGTTTTGGTCTTTCCCGAAAGGCCACGATGCGCCCAGGGATTTCGGGAGGTAAACGAGTTTTCCGCGACGGACAGTTTGGCAGCGAATGGTCTTTGGCCCGGTTTTTGTTCGTTCAGTTTGTGACCACTTCACAGAGCGCCCAACGTGGCCTCTCAACTATTGTGCACGCAGCATGAGCATGCAATTCTTGATGGTGGAAGACGAACCGGAGCAGAGTATCCCGCTACCGACTCCGGAAGAGGAGCAGGAGATGAGCAGGAGCAACATACCGGCCGAGCTCCCCATTCTGACCCTTCGCAATACAGTCCTTTTTCCAGGCGTTGTTCTTCCCATCACGGTCGGTAGGGACGCTTCCCTGCAGCTCGTGCGCGATGCCTTCGCCGGCGACAAGCTCATTGGCGTGGTTGCACAGCGCAAGAGCAACGTCGAAAGCCCCGGGTCCGAAGAACTCCATCACGTAGGCACCGTCGCGACAGTGCTGAGACTGCTCAAGATGCCGGACGGCTCCAAGAGCATCGTGATCCAGGGCAAGCGCCGCTTCAAGATTGTGGACTTTGTCCAGAGCGAGCCCTACTTCCGGGCCAGTGTCGAGCCTTATCCGGAAGCGCAGGAACCAGAGGAAGAGATTCGCCTCAAGGCACTGATTCGGTCCATCAAGGAATCGGCGATAGAAATAGTTACCCTTTCGCCGAATATGCCGAGCGAAGCGGCGGAAGCAATACAGCATATAGATTCTCCGACGTTTCTTATTCACTTCATCGCCTCAAACCTGGAAATCGACGTAACCGGCAAACAGGCGCTGCTGGAGTCCCATTCGCTTGTGGACCGGGCAAACTTGGTCATGGAGCACCTGACCCGCGAAATTCAGGTGCTGGAGGTGTCTGAGGAAATCCGCTCCCGCGTCAAGAGTGACACGGATGAGAAGCAGCGGGAATTCTTTTTGCGCCAGCAACTGAAGGCCATCCAGGAAGAGCTGGGAGAAGGCGACGGCGCAAGTGAGGTTGACGCCCTGCGCAAGCGGGCCGAAGAAAAGGACCTGCCGAAGCACGCCGCCGAGGCGCTTGATGCCGAACTCAAGAAGCTCGCACGCTCCAACCCGGCGGCATCCGACTATGCCGTCACACGCAATTACGTGGACTGGATGCTGGACTTGCCGTGGCGCGAGTACTCGGAAGACAATCTGGACATACAAAGTGCGGCGGAAGTGCTGGACGAGGACCACTACGGGCTTGTCAAGGTCAAGGACCGCATACTCGAATACCTCGCCGTGCTCAAGCTGCGCGGAGACCTGAAGGCCCCCATCATTTGCTTCCACGGTCCGCCGGGCGTGGGAAAGACCAGCTTGGGCAGGAGTATAGCGCGCGCGCTGGGCCGCAAATTCGTGCGCATGAGCCTTGGAGGCATTCGCGACGAAGCCGAAATCAGGGGGCACCGCCGTACATATGTCGGCGCGCTGCCTGGACGCATCCTTCAGGGTCTGAAAAAGGCCGGGACGGCCAATCCTGTCTTCATGCTGGACGAGGTGGACAAGGTCGGCGCCGATTGGCGCGGAGACCCGTCAAGCGCGCTGCTGGAGGTACTGGACCCCGAGCAGAACTTTGCTTTTAACGACCACTACCTTGAGCTCGACTACGACCTGTCGAAGATTCTCTTTATTGCCACTGCCAATTACCTCGACCGCATTCCGGCACCTCTGCGAGACCGCATGGAGGTTATTCATATTTCAGGATATACCCAGTACGAAAAGCTCGCCATTGCTAATACATACCTGGTTCCCAGACAAACGGAACGCAATGGCCTGACCGCCGACCAGTTCACACTCAGCGATACTGCGTTGGAGCACATCATCGACGGATATACCCGCGAGTCAGGCGTGCGACAGCTTGAGCGCACCATCGCGAGCGTAGCCCGGGGCGTTGCCAAGAAAGTGGCCGTCGGCGAGACAGAATCAGCAACCATTGGCGCCGAAGACCTGGAGGACTTCCTGGGGGCCCGCAAGTATTTCAGCGATATCGCGGAAAGAACGGAGGTGGCGGGCGTAGCCACCGGGCTTGCCTGGACCCCCACAGGAGGGGACATTCTCTTCGTTGAGGCATCCGTGTCCCGCGGGTCGGGACAACTCATCCTCACGGGACAGCTGGGCGACGTAATGAAGGAGTCTGCCCAGGCCGCGCTGTCCTATGTGAAATCCTATGCCGGCGACCTGGACATCCCCCTGGACGCCTTCAGGCACTGGGACCTGCATGTCCACGTGCCTGCCGGAGCCGTGCCCAAGGACGGGCCGTCTGCGGGCGTCGCGCTGCTGACGGCGATCGCTTCCATTTACACGCAGCGCCGCGTACAACATGACCTTGCCATGACCGGCGAAATCACGCTACGCGGACTCGTACTTCCCGTGGGCGGAATCAAGGAGAAGGTACTGGCGGCCAAGCGCGCCGGCATTACGCGTGTGGTACTTCCGGCCAAGAACGAGAAGGACATCAAGGAGATCAAGGGGGACGCCCTGAGCGGGATCTCCGTTACCTACGTAAAGCGGATGAGGGAAATCTTGCGGGCAAACCTGGAATCCACGCCGATGCGGGATGCCACAGACATGTTCGCGGTGGCGGACACGGTCAGCTCAACCTCCGACGGAGCCGGAACCCGATCGACATCCGCATAGCTGCGCCGGCGTGCTACTGATCCTGATCGATCAGCCCGGCACGGAAGGCCCGCCTTGTCTCTCGAGCCACAAATCGGACGCGCCGGACGGCCCGACGCGCACATTTTGCGGAAAACCCGGCCACGGCACCGGCCACGAACACGGCCCGCCCCAGCCCATTTAGGCGTTCGTATTCGACGATCGTGCGCTCTCGGCCGTCGGATACAGATTCTTCAGGCATCCTCGGACTTCGCTGCTTGCTCACGCGCGGAGAACACAGGGTAGAATTCCTCTTCCACCGCTCGGTCTAAAAGGTCGACGTCGCAGGCAATCGTACGTGCGGTCTCCTTAACCAGAAACGAAAACCTGTCCGGGAGTTCAAGGCGCTCGAACGCCTCGCGCGCCTGTTCGTAGGCCTCTTGGCGTGGATCCTCCTGACTTGTCAAAGCGTCTTCTCCGACATTGAAACCGAATTGCTGCCGCCCGCCCGCCTGGCGGGGCAACGCCCGTATTTCAGCATACGCAGTCCCCATTTTGCAGTTTCACTAGAGGGCATGCCCCACGAGCCGCATCAATCCTGCCAGGCTGCCGGCACAGTGGTTCGCTCCACCGGCAATTGGGTCGATGTCCGGGTGGGCGAGCGCATCATATCTTCCAGAGTTCGCGGCCGTTTTCGGCTCTCCGACCAGCGACTCACCAATCCGATCGCCGTCGGTGATTCCGTCTCGGTGCGCATCAATGCCGACAATACGGGACTGATTACCGATATCCATGAGCGACGCAGTTACCTAAGCCGCCGGGCCGCCGGCAGGCGCGTAGGACTCGAGCAGGTACTGGCGGCCAATATAGATGCGCTGTGGATTGTCCAGGCAGCGCGGCTGCCACAGCCCAACAGCCGCCTCATCGACCGTGTACTGGTCACGGCCGAGGCGCAGGATATTCGCGCGGGATTAGTCATCAACAAGATGGATCTTGTCGCCGGTCCATCCGCTGCCCATGCAAGGCACCTGCACGACCTCTACAGCATGCTCGGATACGAGGTGCACCTGACGAGCGCCATAACGGGTGCGGGCGTGGACGCATTCCGGCGGGCGCTTGCCGGTCGCGCCAGCGTGGTGACCGGCCCCTCGGGCGTAGGAAAGTCCACGCTACTCAACCGGGCCGAACCCGGGCTTGACCTTCCCTCCGGTGCCGTGAGCCTCAAGACCCGGAAAGGCCGGCACACTACGGCCCACGCGGTATTGCACCCGCTTTCCGATGGCGGTGCCGTAATCGATACGCCGGGTATCCGGGAATTCGGTGTGACCGCGCAGGAACCCTGGGAGCTGTCACACTACTTCCCGGAGCTTCGCCCCTACATTGATTCATGCCAGTATCTCCGGTGCACACACGATCACGAGCCCGGATGCGCCGTAAAGCAGGCAGTTGACAGTCGCGCGGTCACCGACGACCGCTACCATAGCTATCTCAACATCCTGCAGTCCATCCGCGACGGAGATGCGGATGTCGGACGTTGATGGCGCGCCCGTTTCGACCAGGTGCCCGCTGTGGGCGCTGCCTGTTGCCGGTACTGCTGCTCTGGCAGGGCACAATTGCATCCGCTCAACATGCACAGTTTTCGAGGGGCGCCTCCTTTGGTAGCGCCCTCTCCGTGGACGGAGATGTACTGGCGGTTGGAGCGCCCTGGGAAGATGAGCAAAGGGGAGCGGTCTACATATACCGGTACAGCGAGGCCGCCGGATGGAGGGAGGAGGCACGCCTGGTCAGCACGGACGGGCTGAGCGGCGACACGTTTGGCGCGGCTGTGGCCGTTTCCGGCTCCAGCCTGCTGGTAGGATCACCGGGAGGAGGACGCGAGGGCGGCCACGATGCGGGCGCGGCCTATGTCTTTGACTACACGTCGGACTGGCAGCAAATCGCACGGCTGACAGACCCCAACCCCTCGCTGGGGTCCCGCTTCGGGGATGCCGTTGCCGTGCGCGGCATCTTCGCAATCATCGGCGCCCCGCTTGACGACGATGCCGACACCGACGCGGGAACGGCCCATGTGTTTTTGCAGAGCGCCTCGATGACGTGGACCTATGGCCAGGAGATTCGGGCCGACAGGGCACTGGAGGGTGACCGTTTCGGAAGCAGCATCTCTCTGGATGCCGAGCATGCCGTAGTCGGCGCACCGGGGGCCGACGAGGCCCGCGGCCAAGATGCCGGCCTTGCCTTCGCTTTCCAGCGCAGCGCCGGTTCAAGCTGGCACCTCCAGGCCGTCCTTACGGCCGGCGACGCCGGCACAAACCGGCACTTCGGGACCTCCGTCGCCGTGTCCCGCCATCTGCTGGATACGCGCATCATGGTCGGGGCGCCAGACGCGGGCGGGGGCACTGTGTACTATTATTCGTGGATCGACGAGTTTTGGCACGAGACGGACCACTATCGGAAGGCGGACTCGCGACTGGGAGTATCCGTGGCGCTGCACGACCGGACGGCACTCGCCGGCGCACCTGTAGCCGCCCAGGTACTTGTGCTATCCGAGCAGGAACCGACCTTGCTCCACGAGGCAGACATGCTTGACTCCCCCTCCAACCTTACGGGCTCATGCTTCGGGTGCGCGGTCGATGCATCCGAAGAGTTCTATGTGATCGGCGAACCGGCCGCGGACCACGCATCCAGCTTGCCGGGCACAGTGTACCTTTTCGACCGCCAGGCCTTCCAGACGGGCATCGCCGATGCGCCGGAGACAGCAGGAGCCTCGGTGGCCGTTTACCCCAATCCCTTCCGGACTGCTACGACCATTGCTATTCAGGCCATTTCGCCAGGAAGACTCCGCCTGGAGATTCTGGATGGAACCGGACGCAGCGTCGCCGTGCCATTTGATGGATTCTGGCGGCCGGGTCAGCGCAGCGTAGACTGGCACGCGCACGGGCTCGCTTCCGGCATGTATTTCGCAGCGGCCTATCTGGATGGGCGACGGCTCTTGCGCCCGATGCTCCTGATCCGATAGGCAACGACGCGAAGGTTATACCACGATGCGCTGCAGCTTCGGGGAAATAGCCGCCAGAATGTGGTAGGGACTGGCATCGCAAAGCGATGCAATGGCGGCCACAGAGTTGGTGGCATCCTTTTCCGCATCTATGACGATGACCGTCTCTCCAGGGCGAGGATCCACTACTTGGCTGACATCGATGGTCGTGGTATTCATGCTCACCCGGCCTACAATTGGACATGCCACTCCCCGCACGGTGAATGCCCCCCTGTTCGCCAGCCGGGCATCCACGCAGGAATGATATCCGGTGGGCACCTGGGCAAGCACAGTTTTGCTACCGGCGGTATAGGTCAGGCCATACCCTATCCGCACGCCGGCCTCCACCCGCTTGACCGCCGCGATGCGAGAGACCACATCAAGCGCAGGACGAAGGGGCAGCTCGCGGTCCGGACAGGAATCAATCCCGTAAAGACCCGTACCCAGACGGACGACATTGGCCTGCACATGATCGTTGAATGCGGTGCCCGCCGTAGCGGCGACATGCAGGTGCTCCAGCGAGGGCACCGCTTGCCGGGCAAGCCTCGCTACCCGGTTCCACGTCCGTATTTGGCCCATGGTATACGGAGTATTCGCGGCATCAGCAAAATGCGAGCACATGCCGACAAGCCGGAGTGCATCGCAGCGTTTCGCGAGGGTAAGGGCATGCTCCAGGCTATCAGCCGGAATACCGTTGCGGTGCATGCCCGTGTCCACCTTCAGGTGAAAGGCCATCCGGCGGCGCAGGCGACGAACAAGCTGCTGCAACTGCTCCGCATCGGAAATGCAGAATGCCACATCTGGAAGACGACATGCCAGGATGTTCGTCGTATCGGCATAGCCCATCACCAGGATGGGACTGCGAATGCCCTCATTGCGCAGCACGAGGGCTTCGAAGTAACCGTCCACCACGAGAAACGGCGGCCGCTGCCCATCCAGAACGCGCGCTACTTCCACGAGCCCGTGGCCGTAGCCGTTGCTCTTGAGCACGGGCGCAACGCGGCGCGGCGCGCAGATTTTGCCGAACTCGGAATAGTTGTGGAGCAATCTCCCGGCGTAGACCCTTGCGGCGACGAGGCGCTCGTATGCGTAGCGCCGCTTCCGCCAGCGCCGCAGCACGGTCCTAGCTTGCCGCAGCGGTGCCCTTGTCAGCCACATCACCGATTAACGAGCCGACCTTCTTCGCCGCCTCCTGGGTCCTGCCGCCTTCGCTGCAGCCAGCAGTTCCAGCGCTTCCTCCAGTGTGATCGAGTCGGCGGCTTGCTCCTTCTTCAGCTTCGCATTCAGCTTCTGATGCCTGATGTACTGGCCGTATCGGCCTTCACGCACTTCGATTGCCTCTCCGCTTTCCGGGTGCTCCCCGACTACGCGCAAGACTGCCGATCCCCCCTTCTTCGCAGCCAGAAGCTCCAGTCCTCGCGGCAGCTCTACCGTAAACACGTCGTCCGGCACCTTGAGCGAAGCAAACTTGCCGTCGTGGTGAACATACGGACCATACCGGCCAATATCGGCCGTCACCGGCTTGCCCGTTTCCGGGTGCTCTCCCAGGTCTCGCGGCAGCGACAGCAGCTTCAGCGCATCATGGATTGAGACGGTCTTAATGGATTTTGGCACGGATACACGCCGTGGCTTGCTCTTGCCATCTCCTTCGCCAAGCTGGACGTACTGGCCGTACCTTCCCTGCTTGAGGTAAACGGACTTTCCTTCGTGTCGGCCAAGTTCCTCGTCGGCCTTCATTGCGGTACCGATAAGCGCGCGAAAACTGTCCGCCGTCGCATCGGCCGGCATCAAGTCTTCCGGAAGGCTGGCCCTGACCACGTGCCCGTCCACTTCGCCCTCCACATAGGGTCCGTAGCGTCCCACGCGAACCACGAAGGGATCCCATTTTGGAAACGACAGTGTCGACACATCCCTGGCGTCCACCTCTCCCAGCGCCGCGCGCGCGCGCTGTTCGAGCCCGTCCTCACCCTTGAAGAACCGGCGCAGAAAGAGAGCCGCCTCTTCCTTCCCCGTGGCGATGTCATCTAGCTCCTGCTCCATCCTCGCTGTAAAGTCGGTATCCACCAGCCTGGAAAAGCGATTCTCCAGCAGCCTGTTGGTCGCAAAGGCGGTAAACGTCGGCACCAGTTGAGTGCCCGCCGACCGGGCTGATCCCCGCTCCTGTATGGTTCCAATAATGGACGCATACGTGCTCGGCCGGCCTATGCCCTCCGCTTCGAGCTTCTTGATGAGAGAGGCCTCCGTATATCTGGCAGGCGGCTTGGTCTCGTGCCCTCCTGCCGAAACGGCCCGGCAAACCGGGCTGTCACCCGGTGCAAGCTTTGGAAGAGGACTGGAGTTTTCGCTCAGCATGGCCGAAGGATCATCGGTGCCTTCCACGTACGCGCGCACGAATCCCGGGAACACGATGGTCTTTCCGGCCGCGCGAAACCGTGCCGTTTCTTCGCCTGCCACGGCGTGCAACCGAACCGTGACATGGCTTTCGATGCACGGCGCCATCTGCGTCGCCACCGTCCGCTTCCAGATCAGGTCGTAAAGCCGGGCCTCATCGCCGCTCAAGCCGAGCTGTGCTACCGTGCGCATCTGGCTACCCGCAGGCCGGATGGCTTCATGCGCCTCCTGCGCATTGCGCACCTTGGCGGAGTAGCGGCGCGGGCCGGGACTGAGATACTCCTTGCCATAGCGCGCTTCGACCACACGGCGGCTCGCCTTGATCGCCTCGCTGGACAACTGGACGGAATCCGTCCGCATGTATGTGATGTGCCCCTTCTGGTAGAGATCCTGGGCCGTGCGCATGGTACGCTTGGCGCCCATGCGTAACTTGCGGCTTGCCTCCTGCTGCAGCGTCGAGGTAATGAACGGCGGGGCAGGCGTGCGCCTCTTCTCGGATTCCTTCACCTCTGCCACGTGCCAGGGGGCCCCTACCAGCGCGCGCTCCAGACGCCGCGCCTCGGCCTCCGAAAGCAAAAGGACATTCTCTTCAGAAACCAGGCCCGCCTTCAGTTCGCCCGTGTTGTCGTCGAAGTCGCGCCCCGTGGCCAGACGCAGATCGCCCAGATGCGTAAGGTCCGCCCTGAACGCAACCGCGTCCGTCTCCAGTCTTGCGACAAGACCCCAGTACGAGGCGGGCACGAATGCTATGCGTTGCCGCTCGCGCCGGACCAAAAGGCGCACCGCCACGCTTTGCACACGGCCAGCGGCCAGCCGGGGCGCGATCTTCTTCCAGAGCACGGGAGATATCGTGTAACCAACCAGGCGATCCAGTACGCGGCGGGTTTCCTGGGCCTCCACCAGAAGCCGGTTGATGTCGCGCGTGTTTTCAAGCGCACGTTCGATGGCGCTGCGCGTTATCTGGTGAAACACCATCCGTCGCACCGGCACCTTGGGCTTCAGTACCTCGAGGAGATGCCAGCCTATGGACTCGCCCTCGCGGTCCTCGTCCGTCGCAATCAGGAGTTCCGTGGCATCCTTGAGCGCGGCCTTGAGCAACCTGACGACGCCCTTCTTGTCCGCCGGAACGACGTAGAGCGGCTCGAATCCGTTGTCCGTACGGACCCCTACGCGTGCCCAGGGCTCCTTCTTGAACCTGGCCGGTATCTCGGCCGCCCTGGCGGGAAGGTCCCTGACATGCCCCATGCTGGCCTCGATCCGGTATTCCCGGCCGGGCAGAAACCTGCCAATGGTCCGGGCCTTCGTTGGCGACTCGACAATCAGAAGACGTTTCATTAGGCGGCAATTAAGGGCAAATGCCACCGGCACTCAGGCGGCGGCGCATCTCACGCTACGGGTCCGACTACGTTCCACGAGGCACGCCATCTCTTCATAGGCATTGCACAATTCACTGGAGTAACTTACGGGTCTTTGGCCTGCGGGCCGGCGTGGCGACAGGGCCGGTCCAGGCTGCTTACACGAACCTTGATCACATTCCAATTTCAAGATAGATGCCAGCCAAACCCAAGTATGTCTATAGCTTTGGCAACGGGTCTGCCGAAGGTTCCAAGGAGATGAGGGCAATATTGGGCGGCAAGGGTGCCAACCTGGCGGAAATGACGCGGCTGGGCGTGCCCGTC
>CAZXEU010000025.1:0-2736 GCA_964639665.1 uncultured Rhodothermaceae bacterium
GGCTTTAATACATTGATTCTATATTGTTTACATTTCTGACTTCAACTCATTGCGGGCAACTTGCAAAACGGCATTAATCGCCGTAATGTGTCCGAAACGCATGGCGGTATCGTTCGGGCGGGCAGCCCGGATACTGCGCAATAGTCCAGGCGCATGTACCTGAGCAAGCTGGAACTGCATGGGTTCAAGAGTTTCGCGGCACCCACCGTGATGCGCTTTGACCCGGGCATTACGGCCATTGTCGGCCCCAACGGGTGTGGCAAGTCGAATATCGTGGATGCGGTCCGCTGGGTGATCGGGGAGCAGCGCTCACGCATCTTGCGCTCCGGGAAGATGGAAGACATAATCTTCAACGGTGCCGCGAAACGCCGGCCGCTTGGCCTTGCCGAAGTCCAGCTGACCATTGAGAACACGCGCGGGATACTGCCCACGGAATTCGCAGAGGTGGCCATTGGGCGCAGGTTCTATCGCTCTGGCGAGTCCGAGTACCTGCTTAACGGAATATCCTGCAGGCTGCGGGACGTCGTAGACATTTTTCTGGATACCGGCATGGGTGCAGGTGCCTATTCGGTTATCGAATTGAAGATGGTGGAGCAAATCCTCTCAGACAATGCTGCCGAGAGGCGACATTTGTTCGAGGAAGCGGCGGGCATATCGAAATACAAGCAGCGCCGGCAACAGGCGATGCGCAAGATGGACGCGATTCAGGCGGATCTCGCACGTCTGCAGGATGTCAGGGCTGAAATCGAAAAGCGCGTGCGGAGTCTGCAACGACAGGCTGCCGTGGCCTCGCGACAGCGCAAGATGGAGGAGCGCGCGGATGAATTGCGCTGCTCTCTGGCCGCCAGGGAATTGGATGGTCTGGAGCGGCAGGCCTCCGAAACGCGAGGCCGCATGCAAGGGATGGAGGGGTCGTTGGCAGAGTACGCGGCAGAGCTGGGCAGGAAGGAGGCTGAACGGGAATCGCTTCGCAAGGAGCTCGTGGACCAGGAGAATCGGCTCTCGTCTGCTCAGACCGAGCTGTCCGATCACCTTGCGCGGACGCGCGAACTGGAGTCCGATCTCAGGCATGAGCGGCGGCGAAGCGAAGCGACCAGACAAGAATCTGAACGGCTCGCCCAGGAAATGGAAGCGGAGCAGGAAGCGGCCCAGGGCCAGAAGGAGGCACTCCTGGCCAGTATGTCTGCACTGGAGGAAGCCAGACCCCGGCGCGAGGAAGCAATAAGGGTATTGGGCGAGCGTAAGACGGCCTGCGACGAGGCAAGGCTCCGGGCAGAAGAGCGGCGCAAGCTGGTTCGCAATCTTCGCCTGGAGGAAGGGGACCTTGCCGGAGTGCAGCTCGCCGCAATGCGAGCACAGGACCGCATTGCGTCCCGCATAGAATATCTCAGGGAAGAAGCGGAGCGTCTCGCGTCTGAAACCGCCGCTGCGAACCGTGAGCAAGCTTCTCTGAAAGAGAAAATGGAGAAGGCGGTGCAGGAAGCAAGGCGTGCCGAGAAACAGTCCTCCGTGGCGCGTGAACGCCTGTCTGAGGCTGAGGATCGGTGCGAGCTCCTCAAGTCGTCAATCGCCGATGTCCGCAAGGGGCGGCAGGAACTCGCGCTGGCGCTCGAGGCCAGGAATGCCGAGCGCCTGTTGCTGGAGCAGCTCCTGGAGACCTGGGACGGGGCTACCGGGGCCGTGCGCTTTCTGGCCTCGAATCCGACATGGAGCCGGTCGACCGTCCGGGTGGTAGGCGACCTGTTTTCGTGTGCACCGTCATGCAGAAAGGCGCTGGATGCGGCACTCGGCGCCCTGGGCGACTGTTTCGTCGTCGGTTCCGAAGCCGAACTGCATGCGGCCATTGATCTTCTGAAGAGCCACCAGATGGGCCAGGCACTCTTCCTCGTTCTGGACCGGCTGCCTGAATTGCCGCCGCCAATCCCGGCAATGGGCAAGACAGCGCTTCTGAACCAGATCCAGGTCCATTCCGCGGAGTACGAGCCGCTGGCCAGGCTGCTCTTGGCGGATACCTTTGTGGTAGAGGACCTGGACGAGGCCAGCGGGCCGGGTCGCCACGTCACGCCGGACGGAGCGTGGAAGGATGAACGCGGGTTTGTGCAGGCCGGTGGCATCGGCGTAGGATCCGCGTCACGCACAGTGCGGAGGGGGGGCCTTGAGGAGGCACGGAAGGACTGTGCCCGGCTGGCAAACGAGATCAGCCAGCGGAATGAAAGGATTCAAGCGCTTGAGGCCGAGCTGGAGGCTATTCGGCTGGACAAAATGCGGTCGGATGCGGTTGAGGCCGCCAGCCGGCTGGAATCTGCCCGGAGCAGCCTGCTCCGCGTGGAGCAGGAGCAGGCTGCCTGGAGCGCCCGCGCCCGCGCCGCGATGGAGCGTCACGGCGGGGTTGTGGAAGAAAGCAGGATGCAGAGCGATGCCGCGGATGAAACATCGGTCCGTGAAGCAGCCGTCCGCCTCGAAAAGGTACGCTCAGACCTTGCAAAGGCCGAAAACAAGCTGGATGACGCGCAGCGCCGGTATCACGTTGCGCTCGAGGCATTCGGCAGTGCCGGCCTGGATGCTCAGGCTGCCCAAGGCAGGTGTGAACAGTTCAGCCGCGATATCACCGCGACAAAGTCCTGGCTGACGACATACGATCAAAGGGCTGCCAAGCGCCGGCTTCGTCAGGCTGCGCTGCGAGAGGACGCTGCAATGGCAACGCGCCGCGTTGGCGAACTCGAACACGAGCTGGGG
>CAZXEU010000026.1:0-14161 GCA_964639665.1 uncultured Rhodothermaceae bacterium
CCCTGGTACCGGCCCAATTCCATCCCACGAGCCCACATCAAGAAGATGCGCTTGCAGCACCAATGCAACGATCACAACCGGCCGTACTCCTGAGGCGCTCCTCCAGCCTTCGCCGCGCCAGATGATGAGCCGATCGTCAACGGCTGAGTACCCATGACCGAGGCCGCGACATGCCTTTCTGCACCTCGCGAATCCACGTGCTGCACCATTGCCGATTCCTGGAGCCGACTGCGCCGGCCGGCCGCCGGTTACCGCACCCCCTATCGCGTCAGGCAAACCAGGCGCTCCGTGGCTTCAGAGCCGCGCGGCGCGAACGATTGCTACGTCTTCGCAATTCCCAAGTGGCCAAAAAAAACTAAGGCCTACGCTCTAGACACAGAGCATCCATGCAGCCTTTATGAATTTTCCTTGCATTTATGGAGAAGACATGCTAGCTTCCCATTGCCGAGAGGGCGTGTTGTCCACTGCCACGGGTCAGGCAAAGGTGCCCTCAAACCAGGCAATCAGTAAGGTTCCCAATCACCAAACCGGAGCAGAAATTATGGCAACCAGAGTAACCATTGGATTGATTGCCCTGGTGGCGATCATCCAGGGCTTGGCAGCAGATGCCATGCCAGAGGGTATCATGGCCCTCCTCCTGGCCCTACTAGGCTTGGTCTATGCCTTCGTCGCGATTGATGCAGAGGATGCTACGGCGTTCCTGGTCGTTGTATTGGCTGTAGGTGCGGCGGCCCATGCAGACGTCTTGAGCCACATTCATGTCGTCGGCGAATACCTCGACGCCATTGTCGACCAGGTCGTTATCGCATTGTACGCGGGAGTGATAACCATACTCGTCGTAAGAACCTATAACCGTCTCAAAGGCTAGACGGAATCGAACGCGTAGCGAATCGCTGCCGCGAAGACCGAGGTGCTTGACGCGAGCCCTCGTGCATTCATGACAGTTTCCGGGATTCCGGTTATTCGCTGAAGAAGTAACGCGAGTATCGGCGACCTGCCCGTGGTGCCCGTGGCACTGCATGTGGGTCGCCGAACTTGCATCGCAGGCCTTGGGCGAAGCAGTCCAGTGGCGGCCGGCAGGACGCTCGAAGGGTAGCTGGTTCCAACCTTGCGAGGCTACCGGCCTTTTTCCCTACGGCGGGGCTGGCGCTCGCCAGGGCGAAAGGCACGGTCGGTGATGGAAATCGCATCTGGCGAGTAGCGCCTGCCCGACAGGCTCCTGGAATTCCGTGTCGGAGCCGGCTCCAATCTGCAATTGGCCACTCCCCCGTCGGATACGGGTCAGAGCCCGGTTGCTGCCCCGATTCAATTCACTTGCGGACGGAGCCGGCCCACCCCGCCTGGCGGCAGCCCTGTCCTTGCTCGTGGGACACTGCCAACATGCGTCTCCGGCTTCAACTGCCCCGGCTCGCCGTCCACGTGCGGATGCGGGCCGCCGGCCCCTTCACGAGGAGTCCGCCGCCGAGTCAGTCCACGTTTACCGGTAGCGCTGTATTGCCACGCACATCCAACGTCCGCACGACGTGGCAGGACGCCACATCCGGACATCCCAATTACGGCTTCGCCAGCGCTACAACCAGGCAAATTTCACGGCAAAGACCAACGCCACAATCGCCAGTACCGGCGAACAATCGCGCCACCGGCCTGCCAGCACCTTGACAACGCAATAGGCCAGAAACCCGAGGCCTATGCCGTCGGCTATCGAGAATGTCAATGGAATGGCAATGGCCGTGACGACGGCCGGGGCCGATTCGGTCAGGTCGTTCCAGGATATATCCACAATCGGCCTGAGCATGAGGCAGGCCACATACAATATGGCGGGAGCTGTGGCGTAATAGGGAATGGTCTCGGCAAGCGGCCCGAAAAACAGGCAGGCAAGAAAAAGGACGGCAACCACAACGGCGGTCAGGCCCGTGCGTCCGCCGGCATTGGCACCGACGGCACTCTCGATGTAGCTGGTCACGGGAGATGTGCCCAGCAGTGCGCCGCCCGCGGTCCCCACGGAATCGGATACCAGAGCACGCTGAATACCCGGAAGCTTGCCGCTGTCATCCAGCAGCCTTGCCTGGTGCGCTACACCGATAAGCGTACCGGTCGTGTCAAACACGTCTACTATGAGGAAGGCGAGAATTACGGCAATCATGCCAACCTGCAACGCACCGCCCAAATCCAGCGCAAACAGGGTGGGCGTCGGATCCGGTGGCAGCGACACAAACCCCTGCCACTCTGAAACACCGAACGCGAGGCCGAGCGCCGTCACTCCCATAATCCCCAGCACCGCCGCACCGGGCACGCGCCTCGCTCCAAGCGCGACGACTGCGCAGAATCCGAGCAGCGCCAGCACCGGGGCCGGTGCCGTCAGATCGCCGCTGGTCACGATGGTCGCCTCACTGGCCTGAATGACTCCGGCGTTCCTGAGCGCAATTACTGCAAGAAAAAGCCCGATCCCCGCGGAGATGGCCAGCTTGATGCTGTGCGGAATGGCATCAATGATCCACCTCCGGACAGGTACCAGACTGATAATCACAAAGAGCACACCCGATACAAAAACTGCCCCGAGTGCTACCTGCCAAGCGTATCCGAGAGAAAGCACGACAGTGTAGCTGAAGAACGCGTTCAGTCCCATTCCGGGCGCTACGGCGATGGGATAGTTGGCATACAGACCCATGATCAGCGTGCTGGCCGCAGCGGCTACGCATGTGGCCACGAAGACAGCACCAAACGGCATTCCGGCATCCGCAAGAATCTGCGGGTTGACAAACGCGATGTACACCATGGTAAGAAAGGTGGACACGCCGGCGACCAGTTCCGTGCGGACGTTGGTGCCCCGCTCGGACAAGCCGAAGTAACGATCCAGAGCCGCATTCATTGTTGTACTGCCTCCCGTTTTCTGTTAGGCTGATTCGTCCTGCGCACGTCCGCGCCAAGGCAAACGTGCCGGCGCCTTGCACCACCCTTCTACCACAGGTCACCTGCCTAGTGCACGCCGCATCCGGCGCTCAAGAAGAATCTAAGGCCTGCGCTGCAGCCGGAAACCACATATTGTCCACAGCCCCGGCACGGGATTGTCGACCGGAAGCCGCCGGATTCGAGGGCAGAGGGCGACGGGGCTGGCCACTGGCCGGACATCGCGATTCCGCATGCTCGCAGCCCCTGCGTCGCCGGTCTCAGAGTACACTGCATGTCCCCATCCAAGTCGCACTTACCGCGAGCAGCGACCGCGATCGCCTCCCCGCAGTGGATTCCGAGACTCGCAGGCCGCCATCCCGACGGCCCGGCATAGTACAATCCGTTGGTCGCTTTGGGAGTCGGGCCGGCACCACCTCATCGCGCAAGTGCGCATTCGCAGATTGTCCAAGGCCTGCAGGCTCAGTAGACCACCCGCACCGAATTCCAGCGCCAGCAAGCCAGCATGTTTTCCATGCGGCACTCCGATCCGGTTCTTGCCGGATCGTCACAATCATCCCCGAAGCGCACCGTCCAGGGCCGAGTCTGAACGCGTCCCCGCTCTATTGCATTCAAGGAAGAACTCCAGTGTAGTAATGTGGCAATAGCCCTGCGTTTCCGCCAGCAAATGCCAATCCCATCCCGTTATGCCGTCCAATTGCGCCAGGCATCCACAGCCGAGTTTCAGGGGGCTCCTGATCGCTACGTCCACCTTTGCTACCTGCATGGCGCACAGTGTGCTTGCACAGTCGGTCACGCCCGTAGAATGGAAGCATTTCGAGCTGGCTGGAACGGTGAGGTTCGACGTGCCCAGCACACTCATACTGGCGCAAATAGACTGGGTTGACAGGAATGCGTCCGGCAGATGGCTGATAACGGATCAGGTGGGTCGCCAGGTCATGCTCTTCGACGACGGCGGTGGGCTAATAGCTTCTCTGGATCCGACGCCCTGCCATCCGGGCCTTGATTTCGGCCCTATGGAAGCCCGCTTCGGGGCGGAAGACTTCATCTTTGTCCTGAATTCAGGCGATCAGTGGGGATACCGCTTTACGGCAGACGGGCAGTGCCTGGGCAGCGTGGATCGCGAATTCTCGAGCCCGAACTCGTTCGACATCGATCCAACAGGCAAACTATATGGCGACTATGACTGGCCGGAGAGGGCAATCAAGGAAATGGATCCCACGGGCGCAACCGTAAAGGAATTGCTGCTGCCCAAGTCCAGGTTTCCCAATGCGAGCCGGCGGTTTGGCCATGGCGGTCTCGTTGCCGATGGCGAGCACATATACTATGCTCCTCCGGTGGAGCCGGAGATCCTTAAGTTCGCCCTCGACGGGACGCTGCTTGAGAGGATTTACAAGCACAGTTCGTGGTTCCGCTCTCCTGACAAGGACCTGCCGCCGGACGCCGCATCGGTGTTCGCGGCCATGAAGGACTTTGTGGCTTCCACGCCGATGGGGCCGTGGGGACTCCTCGAGTTGACGGACGACCTCTTGATGATCCAGTACGGCAACCGCGAGCGCGGAACAGGCTATCAGGTCTTTACCAAGGATGGCGTGCTCGTCGCCGAGGAGCTTGGGCTCCGCCATGTGTTCATGTTTGGAAACAACGGCAGGATCTATCGCGCGATAAGCCTGGGCGCAGACAGCGAGGAAGAGCTCTTCGTTCCGTATCTCGAGGCTTACGAGTTTGTCGCACCGTAGCGTGCAGCTCTTCGACGCGTCCCATGAGCAGGGCGGCCAAACCCGATTTCTTCCCCGGGCAAAGCGTGCCCTTCGCGCCAGATCGATGGGTCCCGCTTCCCAAGAGCGGCTGTGATCGCTGCAGGCTTCCATTGCCCCAAGTCCAGAATTGAACCGCTGGACCGAAGGCGGGCCAGGAGCGCAACACACGAACAAACTACACTATGCACCAGGCGTCCGGTTTGCGCGCCAGTGGCGTACACCACTCGAATGCGGATACGCTTGGGTCCTGTCCGGATATTCCCAGGTATGTGAGGAAATCGGCTGCATACTGCCCCCTACACCTTCATCCGCGCAGCCCTGCCGACCAAGTTTCCGCATGCGGGAGCCTGCTCCAAAGTGAAAGCCTTCGCCTCAACTCCTGACCTCGAGCAGTTTCATTTCCTGGCGCCCGGGATGTCGTCGCGGACAATCGAAGGAATATCAGTAACAGATTCCCTTGAATTCTAGCATTTGACCAATGCAAGCCTGACGCTATTGGCATTGCCCCGCGAAGCAAGGCAGCTCCGGGGCAGGCAACGTCATTCGTAAATCATCTGCGGCACCTTGCCAACCAGGCGTACATACACCGCGAGCGATCCCCGATGGTGCGCCGTGTGATCGATTATGGGCCCCACGATAGCGCTGCGGGGCGAGTCCGGCATGATACGCTTGTCCGGAATCGTGGAGGCAAGGTCCTCATCTGAGGCCGCGCTGAAGGTAGCTATGGCCTTTTCAAAGGCACGGTCGAGCCAAGCGACTGCCTCCTCAAGCGTCTTCACGGCCCGGGCCGCGGCGATCAGGTTTTCGAAGTCCAGGTTCCACCCTTCACCGAAAGCGCCTTCCAGGAACCACTCGATCGAATCCGCGGCATGCGCAATGTGACCGGCCACAGTGTAGAGTTCGGGCTGGGGGGCGAAACCGGCGTCCTTCTCTTCGAAGGACGAAATCGTTCTCATGAAATATTTGCGGGACGCTTTCAGTTGCGCGACGATATCGGAGGCTTGCGACATGGACTCGTACGTTGAGCGATAGGTGGATTGCCGGCGAAAGGCGGACGCGCCATGCTCAAGTCCTGGGCTCGGTGCTGCGACGCTTGCCGGAAGATGTGACGCGAAGATAATATGCCCGATTGTCGTCCTACAAGAATATTCTCGGGAATTGATCTGTGGCGCCTTCTGAGCGTCGCATCCGGCCGAACGCGTCTGCGGTCCTTTAGCCAGTTTAGATGCCTCGCCCGTACATTGCTTCGCCGAGAGTCCAGCAGATTGGCTCGATCCACAAGACCCGCAATCTCATGCCCGCCCTTCGACCTCCATCAGGAACCACTCCAATCCCGGCCCTGCTCCCGCTATTGGTGGTATTGACCACTGCAAACACCAGCGCCCAACTGGCCCTTGACCCGCCCATACCGGTTGACAGCGCGGTGACGATTGGTCAGCTTGAGAACGGCATCACGTACTACCTTCGGGAAAATCACGAGCCGGAAGCGCGCCTGGAGCTTCGACTTGCCGTCAACGCGGGCAGCATTCTGGAGGACGAAGACCAGCGCGGACTGGCTCACTTTGTGGAGCACATGCTCTTCAATGGCACGCGTCGCTTTCCCAAGCAGACGCTCATGGCATTCCTGCAGCGCATTGGCATGCAGATAGGCCCGGATATCAACGCCTATACGTCGTTCGACGAGACCGTTTACCAACTCCAGGTGCCCACTGACAGCATGGAGGTAGTGCGCAGCGCGTTCCAGGTCCTGGAGGACTGGGCAGCGTATGCAACGCTGAGCGACGAGGAAATCGACAACGAGCGCGGCGTGGTGCTGGAGGAATGGCGCAGCGGCCGTGGTGCGTATGGCCGAATGCTCGACGAGGTTCTGCCGGTTATTCTTGGCGAGTCCCGCTACGCCGAGCGGCTTCCCATTGGCGACACGCTCGTCATCGGGAACAGCTCGTACGAGACAGTGCGCCGGTTCTATGAAACCTGGTACCGGCCCGACTTGATGGCCGTGATCGTGGTAGGGGCGCTGGACGTGGAAACGATGAAGTCGCTGGTAGAAGAGCATTTCTCCACCATCCCGCCAGCCGACGACCCGGTCCCGCGCCCGACATTCGGCGTGCCGCGCCTCGCGGAGACACGATACAAGGTTGTGACGGACCCGGAGTATTCCTTTTTTCCGACGCTCTCCGTGAGCTACAGGCAGCCGAAGGCGGCCATGGAGACCGTCGCCGACTATCGCAATTCCCTCGTTGGAATAATGGCGAGGGGAATGCTCTCACGGCGGTTCGGCGAGATTTCCGAAGACGGAACACGTGCTCCGTTCCTGAATGCCGGCGCAGGTCTTGGCGAAATTGTACGGGACGTGCCGCAATTCAGTCTTCAAGCGCTTGCCGCCGAAGACAGCCTGGTCGCGGCACTCCGCACACTGATTATCGAGGCAGAGCGCGTCAAGCAGCACAGATTCACACCGGGCGAATTCTCGCGCTACAAGGAGTCATTCATGCGCTCGCGCGAACAAGCCTACAATGAGCGTGACAATACGCCCTCGGCCCGGCTGGTGTCGACCTATGTTGCCCACTACCTGGAAAGCAGTCCGATGCCGGGTCCGGTAAACGCCTATCGACTAGCGCAGGAGCTGGTACCTGCCATATCGCTGGACGAAGTCAGTGCGTACTTGCCGGAAGCGCTCAGCAGTCGGGACCGGGTAGTAACGGCGGACCTGCCGGAAAAGCCTTCGCTCGCATGGATTACCGAGGAGGTCCTGGCGTCTACGTTCGAGCAATATGACGGCACTCAGGTAGAGCCGTATGTTGACGTGGCAGTGGATGCGCCCCTTTTCGACAAGACGCTGGAACCCGCCGCCGTAGTCAGTGAAAGCACCATCGATGAGCTCGGAGTCACGGAGATCGCGCTGGCCAATGGCATCCGGGTCGTAATGAAGCCAACGGATTTTCGCGCGGACGAAGTCCGGTTCACTTCATTCAGCGAGGGGGGCAGCTCACTATACAGCGACGAGGATTATTACAACGCCCGGTATGCAGCCTCTACTGTCAGCGGCAGCGGCGTCGGTGCCTTTGACCAGGTCGCACTGCGCAAGAAGCTATCCGGCAAACGTGCGTCTGTGTCGGCATCCATCAGTGGACTGTTTGAGGGTTTCAATGGTCAGGCATCGCCGGAAGACCTGGAACTGCTCTTTCAGCTGATACACCTGCGCGCCACGCGGCCGCGCCTGGACTCATCCGCATTTCTGTCCTACATCAACATCAACCGCACGTTTAGGGCGAACCGGGAGAACTCCCCCGACGCGGCCTTCAGCGATACCCTGGTCACCACGCTGTACATGAATCACCCGCGTTCCAGACCCGTGACGGTGGAGGATCTGGATAGCGTGGACATGGGGCGCGCCCTGGAGATATACAAGGAGCGCTTCGCCGACATGGACGACTTTGTATTCGTCTTCGTGGGCGCCTTCGACGTCGACACGCTGACTGCACTCGCGCAGACGTATCTCGGTACGCTGCCCGCGACGGATCGGGAAGAAACGTGGCGTGACGTGAACAGGCGCACCCCCGATGCGAAGGTAGTCAAGACCGTTTACAGGGGACAGGAGCCGCAAAGCCGCGTCAACATTACGTTCAACGGCCCTTATGCGGACTCCAGGCAGGCCCGCCATCACATGGAGTCCCTCGAGATGCTGCTGGACATCATCCTGTTTGAAGAACTGCGTGAAGAGCGAGGCGGCGTCTACGGCGCGGGCGTCAGTGCATCGCCCGTCAGTCGCCCCTGGGAGAGCTACAGGTTTTCGATCAGCTTCGGCTGCGATCCGGAGCGCGCGGAAGAGCTGACAAGCGCCGTCTTCGAAACCATTGACGAAATCAAGCGCGGCGGAGTATCCGAGGACTACGTATCGCGCGTCAGGGAGCAGCAGCGCCAGGCGCGCACAACCAGCCTGGAGCAGAACGGCTTCTGGGTAAGCGCGCTGCGCAGTGCCTACTACAGCGACAGCATTTCCGGGCCGCTGGACATCCTGCGCTTCGACGAGCTCGTGGACAGCCTGACGGCGGAAGATCTGCAGCAGGCCGCCCGCAAGTGGCTGACAGACCGCTTCGTACAGGTCACGCTCTTTCCCGAGCAGCCCTGACATGCCGCCAGGCCCGTGCGAATATTTTGGCAAGCCATATGAAACAGCATGAGCAGGGACGATATCGGACGGATTGATCCGGAAAGGCTTCGCGGCACCGAACGCTTTTCATCGCGCGGTTCGGGTCTTGATCTGACCGTGCTGGATTTCTGGGCCTGGTCGTCCTCCGATCTAATGGAGAACACGACCCGCGGCGTTCTCGCGGAGTTCATCGTCGCTCACGCCATAGGAGCGGATACGTCGGGCGTGCGCAACGGCTGGGCTTCGGTGGATCTTGCGCTGCCGGACGGGACCCTGGTCGAGGTGAAGTCTTCCAGCTATATTCAGAGTTGGGAGCAAAAAGCCCTTTCCAGGATTACTTACGGCATCGCACCGACTCGCGTGTGAGATCCGGACGCGGGAGCATTCACGGGCGAAATCATGCGCCAGGCGGACATTTATGTTTTCGGACTCCTAGCCCCTCGCCTGGGCTACGAGATTGACCCCAAGGACTGCGACCAATGGGTATTCTTTGTCCTTTCGACAACCGAGCTTGACCGGCAGATGGGTACAAGGCGCAGCATTTCGCTGAGCAAGCTGCGCACCATCGCCAAACCTGTAACGTATTCCGAATTAGCGGATGCCGTAGATAAGGCCAAGCCTACGGCAATCTGAATTGGCCGTAGCGCTTTTCCGCGCCGGATACCGATGCCGTGCGTGGCAGACCGGAAGAATTGCACGAAGCGGATCTGGAGCGGGAAACGAGACTCGAACTCGCGACCTTCTGCATGGCAAGCAGATGCTCTACCAACTGAGCTATTCCCGCATTGCGCGCTTAAACATCCTCGCAAGCAGCCAGGATCCGCGCCGGTTCTAAGCACATCTCCAGAGCCGCAGGCATGGCTCCGACACTGCGCCAGAATGCCGTCCCGACGTCGTTGCGGGCATCCACTTGCAGCCGAATAGACAGTCCGCCCATTCCGGCAGCCCATGCGGCCAGTGCCTGGACCAGCTTCCGTCCGATACCGCGCCGCCGGGCCTCCCCGACGACATAGATGGCTTCCAGATACACCTCATTGCGCGGCGCATAGATCGGCGCGACGTTGCGCACGTGCGCTTTCAGAAAGCCCGCCAGCCCGCCCTTCTCTTCCGCTACGATTACTCGCGACTGGTCATCCCGCACCCAGTAGGGAAAGTCGTTGAGCCAGCGTTCAAGCGCATCCTCGCCCGGAGCACGCGCCGGATCCTGCGCGCCCTGCGACTCCAGAAGACGCAGCCACATGAGGCCTGCCTCTCGCGCGTCCAGCAGCCTGGCCCCCCGCACTGTCACGCCAGCGCGGCCACAGGCCTCCGCCTGAGCAAGCCCTGCGCGTGCAGGAGTTCAGCATTGAGCACGGCGCCGCCGGCAGCGCCCCGGACGGTGTTGTGCACCAGAACCACGAACTTGAAGTCCAGTACCTCGCAGGGCCGGAGGCGTCCCACGGCCACGCCCATGCCACCTTCGAGCATCACATGGCGCCGAGGCTGCGGAAAATCCTCCTCGTCCGCAACATGCAGCAGCCGCTCCGGCTCGCCCGGCAGGCCAAGATGCCGCACGGGGCTCTCGAAACCTGTCAGCGCTTCGCGCACGTCCGCCAGATCTGCCTTGCGCCGGAGCCGCACGGATACGCACTCGAGGTGGCCCTCCAGGACGGGTACCCGATTGCAGTGTGCGCTGATGGTCATGGCTGCGGGCTCAATGCCCGAGCCCTGCAGCTTGCCCAGGAGCTTAAGCGGCTCGGTAGCCATCTTATCCTCCTCGCCCGCAATGTAGGGCACGATGTTCGCCAGCGAATCCAGCGAGGACACGCCGGGATAGCCCGCGCCCGACAGGGCCTGCAGGGTTGTAACCTGCACGGCATCCACTCCGAATGCGTCGTGCAGGGGCCGAAGCGCACAGACCATTCCAACTGTGGAGCAGTTTGGATTGGTAACGATGAACCCGTTCCAGGGCTGGTGCCGCACGAGCGCCGTATGGTCCGGGTTGATCTCCGGAATCAGCAATGGCACCCTCGGGTGCATGCGGTGGTTGCGGGCGTTGGAAATGACGGCCAGGCCGCTATCAGCCATTCGCCGCTCCACTTCTCCGGCCACACCGGATGAAAGACCGGAAAACACCAGGTCGCAGTCCGGCACCTCGGCCGTGCTCACCACCTCCATGTCGGCCACATGGGGCGGAATAGCCGTCGCGCCTATCCAGTTGGCAGCCTCGCGATAGCGTCTGCCCGCCGAGCGCTCGCTTGCCGCAAGCACCGCGATCTCAAACCAGGGATGCCCGTCAAGAATCTCGACGAATTTCTGGCCAACAGCTCCCGTGGCACCGAGTATGCCCACACGGTACTTGTCCATAGCCCAATCGGTCTCAGGTCCGTTCTTGCAATTGGCCTATTCTACGCGTCCACGCACTCTTGTCTCCATGTCCTGATGTGCTCTCCCAGCGTATCTACCTCGATAAGGAACGTGTCGTGACCGTGGGCAGCTTCCATTACAGCCAGCCGTGCATGGGGCATAAGCGAGACAAGCTCTTTCTGCTCACCCAGCGTATACAGAACATCCGATGCGATGCCGACAACGAGCGTCGGCTGCGCAATGGAAGCCAGGACATCCTCGTAGGTGCCCCGGCCGCGGGCAACGTCGTGCGAGTCCATAAGGCGCGTCAGATACACATAGCAATTGGCGTCGAAGCGCTGCACCAGCTTGTCTCCATGATGGTGCAGGTACGATTCTACGTTGAAGACGGATTCAGCGGCGCCGTTGCGAAACGTTCGTCCAAAGCGAGAAGCAAACGAGTCGGACGAGCGATAGGAAATCATCGCAATCATGCGGGCAACGGACAGGCCTGCAACCGGCTGGGATGCAGGATCATACCGACCACCCTTCCAGGCCGCGTCCCGGAAGATGGCCTGGCGCTGCGCTTCACTCCATGCAATGCACCAGGCGGAGTGGCGCCCTCCCACGCCGATCGGCACAAGGCCCCGGACAAAGTCGCCGTAGAAGGCCCATTCCAGCACCTGCATGCCTCCCATGGACCCTCCAATGGCGAAAGCGACGCCTCGGACGCCGAGAGCATCCAGGACAAGCTTGTGCAGCGCAACCGTATCCCGCACGGTAGCCTGGGGCAGGTCTATGCCATACGGCTTTCCCGTGTCGGGATTCATCGTGACCGGAGAGATGGATCCGTATGGTGACCCGATCACGTTGAGGCACACGACAAAGTAGCGGTCCGTATCCAGCGCGGCTCCCGGGCCCACGCAGCCCCGCCACCAGTCGGCGGCGTCCGTAGTGCTGGTGAGGCTGTGGCCAACGACAACAGCGTTGTCCTTTGCCTCGTTCAAGGCTCCCCACGTGGAATAGCCCACGGGAACGCGCCGCAGCACGGCACCGCACTCAAGCTCGAATTCCGGGATGACGTGCGTCTTGACCATGGCAAATGCGCACGGCGCTTGCGGGCGGCCTCAGACTGGAACCGGAGCCGGCACGCGCGAGAGCGCCCCCGCAAAGTCCGCCTTGATGTCCTCGATGTGCTCGATCCCTACCGACACGCGCACGAGGTCCGGAGGAACGCCTGCCGCCAGCTGCTCGGCATCCGTGAGCTGCGAATGGGTGGTGGAAGCGGGGTGAATGACCAGCGTCTTTGCATCGCCCACGTTCGCCAGGTGACTGGCGAGTTCGACGTTTTCGACAAAGGCCTGGCCGGCTTCGCTCCCCCCCTCGACGCCAAATGCGAGAACAGGACCGTAGCCCCGGTGGAGGTACCGCCTGGCCCGATCGTGGTACGGGTGCGAGCGCAGTCCGGGGTAGCTGACCCACGTAACCTGCGGATGCGCCTCCAGCCACCGTGCCAGCTCGAGCGCGTTGTCGCAGCTTCGCTGGACGCGCAGCGAGAGCGTTTCAAGCCCCTGAAGCAACAGGAACGATGCGAACGGATTCTGGCACGGCCCCAAGTCGCGCAGCCCCTCCACGCGGGCCCGGATAATAAAGGCCACGTTCGCGCTAAGCACACCCGAGGGACCGAATACGTCCCAGAAACGGAGCCCATGGTAGCCCGGCGATGGCTCCGTGAATACGGGGAATCGGCCGTTATTCCACGGAAACGTGCCCGCGTCAACGACTACGCCGCCGATCGTCGTTCCGTGTCCGCCAATCCACTTCGTGGCACTGGCAACCACGATATCCGCGCCATGGTCGATGGGACGGAAGAGGTAGCCTGCGGCGCCGAACGTATTGTCCACGACCAGCGGGATGCCGTGCCGTTTGGCGAGCGCCGAGATCCGCTCGAAGTCCGGGATGTTGAACTTGGGGTTGCCAATGGTCTCCAGGTAAATCGCCTTGGTATTCTCGTCCAGATGCGCGGCGATCGAGTCAGGGTCGTCGCCGTCGGCGAAACGCACGTCAATGCCCAGCCGCGGCAGCGAGACCTTGAACTGGTTGTACGTGCCCCCGTACAGGAAACTCGTCGACACGATGTTGTCACCGGCCTCTGCCAGCGTGGCAATGGCCAGGAACTGGGCCGCCTGGCCGCTGCTGGTAGCGAGCGCAGCCACGCCGCCCTCCAGCGCAGCGATGCGCTGCTCGAAAACATCATTGGTCGGATTCATGATGCGCGTGTAAATGTTGCCAAACTGCTGCAGGGCGAACAGGTTGGCTCCATGTGCCGCGTCATCAAACGTATACGAGGTGGTCGCGTAGACCGGTACGGCCCGGGAATTGGTTGTCGGGTCCGGTTCCTGTCCCGCGTGAAGCTGCAGCGTTTCGAAGTGCAGCCGATGTCCGTTGGTGCTCATGGCTATGGTGTGGTATGGTGGCTAAAGTAAATGGCACCACCCGGACCGCCCCTGGCGAGGAAGGGGCAACAAAAAACCCCTTCCGCGCTCAAGATGGCGGAAGAGGCGAATCGAACTCGCACCGGAAAACCGGCTTTGTCTCCCGCTCATCTCTCCCCGCCAAAGGCAGGGCAGGACGTGGCACCTTCCCGTCACGGCGTTCGATACCGCTCGGGGGGTTGCCAGGGTTTCACAGGGCCTGGACCCTCCACCCTTCTGGATGAGCCATTAGGTATGTAGCGCGCTTAAATCGCGCTTTTCGGCATGGGTTCCCTCCGGAAACAGATTAATGCAAACTTTATACGGCAAGCGGCAAATCTCCGACGCCCTTCGTCGGAAGCGAAACGAATCCGGACAGGAAAGCGTCCGCGGCGCGCGCCGCTTCCCTCCCTTCGGAAATCGCCCAGACGATGAGCGACTGGCCCCTGCGGGCATCTCCCGCAGCAAATACTCCGGGGGCGCTGGTCTGGTAGTCGCCGGTTGTCAGAAGATTGCCCCTGGCGTCCAGTTCCAGGCCAAGC
>CAZXEU010000027.1:0-13750 GCA_964639665.1 uncultured Rhodothermaceae bacterium
ACGCACTGTGGAAAGGGCCCGAAAGAATTCCTTCGGCCTCGAGCTTCGAGGCTCCGCAGCTCGCTGCTCCGCCTCGAAGCTCGGCCTCTCTTAATCCAATTTTAATTGTCGTCGGCCTCAATCTATATTGACGTTGATCACGAGATCAACGGAATGCGCAGTCTCCTTTGAATGATCAGTGAATCGGCTCTTGATTCATGCCCTCCGGTCGGCGGCACGAAACATGAGCAAAGACCTTGTGCGCTAAAACGTGATCCGTGCCCCGAAAGCAATAGGGCCATCCGGCATCGCATAGATTACGGGTTTCAAGCTAGCCATTTCATCAATAGAGACCTCGGTCCACTCTTCGGTCCTGAAAAGCAAACCTATTCCGGCGCCAACAAGGGCTATTGGCGCAGCGCTCGCGACTATGCTAACAACGAAAATTCCGGCAGACGAACCGTCGTCATCCCGTTTTGGAGCATCACTAAAGTTGGAAAAGAGAAAACCAATCCCGACGCCAATCAAGCCGCCCAAAGCAGCGCCACCCAAAGCACCAGCCCCGGCATTTCCATCTATGCCATTGCTAACACTCATCTCCGTTATGTCCGAAAGCGAAACCCGGCGTCGTCGTTGGTTCTCTAACAAAAGTTCAATGTAATTCTGGTCCAATTCTTGAATCTCGCCAACGATCTTGGTTCCAGACGCATCGACAACGCGTACTCGATCACCTACCTGCTGTGCGTTAACCAAGCACGGCAAACATAGGGTAATGGCAACTAAGATTGGTGTGATTCGCATAGTTTCGGATTGCGGTGGGTTGGTAGATTCGCTAGACATCATGCGGCAACGGGCTAGCCTTCCATACCCGTCTTGGTGAACCGACTCTTGATCCCGGCCTTTCGATCAGCGACCCGAAACATGGCTAGGAATGCCTCTTGGGGAGTAGGCTTAGCCTCCCCATTGTTAGCGGCCTTCTGAAATGGCTTTCGTGGCTTTGAATCAGTCATCAATTCGAGGGGCAAACTGCTCTATATTTGAATCGTCCAATCCGTGATAATACTTGATAGCCGCCACGTCATCCTCGACCACCGATACGTCACACTTGACTTGAGATATGTCGCTTGGAACTCCATTGCCTTTCGCAGACAACCCCGATCCCAACATCACTTTGAGCTGTTGCTACCGTATTCGTCGCGCAGGCCACCATTATGGGCAGTGCCAGTCTCTTGAATGCTCATGTCATGGTAATCCCCGATTGCTTGATTAGGCTACTGTCAACAACGAATAACGATGTGGCAACAGAAAATACATTATACAGAAACAAAATGCCCCATTGGTGCCAGCCAGATAAACAGATTGGTTACGATTAGACGGAATTCCAAAGTAGAGGAGCATGCAACGGGTACGTTTGAGGGGTCCAATTCGGAGATCTGCGGTCGGTAGGGAGCACCCATGGAAACGGCCGGCCCACCGTACTACCAGAGCGGGCCGAGCAGATTGAACGCATTGCTCTGCGTCGGCGTAGGCTCTGCGAGGAGCTCGATGCGCGACTTGCGCTTGCCGGTGGCGGTCTTCTCCTCCAGGTGATCCTGGGTGAGCAGCGCCATATGGTCCATCAGGACCCGGAAGCCGAGTGCGGCCGTGCCGTCGGTGGCCTTGCGGGTGCGCGCCTTCTTCAGCGTGGCCGGTGACGGTACGGCCGGTGCCACTATGCTCTTGCGCGCGGCCCTGGCTGCATCCTTGTCCTCTTCGGCGAACAGCATCGGCGCCAAGCGCTCCATCATGTGCCACTGCACGTAGTAGGCCAGCATGCACAGGAAGATGTGGCACTGTATGCGTCGGCTCTTGTAGTGGTAGATGGGCCTGACCTTCAGATCCACCGTCTTGATGCTCCGGAAGGCCTTCTCGACCACCGAGAGGTGCTTGTACGTGCGCACCGCCTCCTCCGCCGTCAGCTCGTCGGCGGCCAGGCTGCTGCGCACTACGTAAATGCCGTCCAGCTTGGCCTCCTCCGCGATGGACTCCTCGTTGCGGCTGTACGAGAACGACGCGTCCGTGACATCCACTTTGAAGTGCTTCTTCATCTTGTACCTGCCCAGGATGGCTCCGGCGCGGAGCGCGATCTTGTCCATCCCCCGCAGCGGACTCCTCTGGCGGCACGTGGCCTTGACCAGCTTGTCCAGGTCCTTCTCCGTAGCCTCCAGGAGTTCCTTGCGGCTGCGCGCCGCACGCTCGGCCCTGAGCGGATTGCGGCATACCACCAGGCGCTCACCCGGATAGTCGTCACTGGCGATCTCGGCCATGTCCATAACGCCCGCGAACGACAGCTGGAAGCCGTCCTGCTGCGCCAGCTTGCGGATGGCCGGCTTGCGCAGGGCTGTGATCCAGTCATAGCCCGCGGGCTTTACCTCCTCTTCGAGACGGGCGTGCGTCAGCAGCCCCCGGTCTGCCGCGACGGTTACGTTGTTAACCCCGTCAGACTCCTCCGAAAACCACTGCAAATAACACACGGACCGCATCCGGTTCCTGGCACTGCCCACACTCTATTATACTAGCGGCACTGCCACTGACCTGCACCACACCAGGCTCAATCGGCGCTCTTCAACGCCCTGCTCAACCACTCACAATCTAGAGCAGGAAGACCCTCGCAAAGTGTTCGGTTTAGGTCGGTACGGGAGTTCGAATTCAATTGGAACAGGCGTTCGTTTTAGTCAGAATACCCAGATAGAAGGCCGGAATCAATTTGCAAAACCCAAGAGATCCCACGGCGGCAAGAGCAATTGATGGATCTTTGGATTGGCGTATTCGAACGGCCCATACGCGGGAGCATTTGGGCTTGTTTAGGAAAACCGGCTGCGCCCTACCCAAATGTCCCAAGCGCCGCTGGCCGCGATGCGCCAGACTGCCTTTGGTGACCTGCTCCCCAGCAGAGAACTCACTCAAATGCGGCGGGCCCGCGGATTCCGCAAGTGGAGTGCTTCCGGCAGTGCTGGCAAGCAGTGACAGGTATGGAGCGTACGGCGGAAGAGCTGGACCTGGAGGCCTGGGCAAAGGATCGGCCTGTGCGCTGCAGCTACCGTGCAAATCGTCTCCGCCCACATGATCAGGCGGCGAAGGCCGCTAGAGCAGCACGTAGGGCCCCCCGTGCCTATTTCACAGCTCGCATCAGGGGATCGTAACTGAAAAAGACATCTTGGCCAGTCGTTTCCGCACCAGGTTGTGAGACGCGGGGTATCGGACGACTTGGACGGCCCATTTCCCGAGGCCCCTGGCTCTCGCGGCTATACGGATCCCAGCCGCCAAGACAGTTCCGTTGGCAGCAACGAATTCTCAATGATGATGTATATTTCGTAGACAAGTTATTGCCATTATGTTTCCTTGTAGTGTCCAGAATTCTTAATCCTATGGCCCGCACACCCTCTCGGCACGTGCTCTTGTGGGGTATCGCTGCCTTGATTGGATTGTTCGCGGCAGCTCTTCACTATTTCGGTCCTGCGCAAGATCGGCGTCCGGAAGCCGGGGCCCCGTCAATGAAAGAGGAGCCACTGCCAAAGGGCGATCCGCATCTGTTCGGAGCCTATCACGAGGCTATCCGGACCGGCGAGGACGGAGGGACATACCCGGCCGGGCACATCCTCAGAGAATTTGACAAGGCCATGTCTGCCTACAAGTCCCCCCGCGCAAACCTGCCATGGGTAGAGCGCGGCCCGGGCAACGTGGCAGGGCGAACACGTTCGCTTTTGGTGGATCCGGATGATCCGACTCGCAAGACGTGGTACGCCGGCGCTGTCGGAGGCGGCGTGTGGAAGACGACGGATGCGGGATTTTCGTGGGAACCGCTGACCGACCACCTTCCGAACCTAGGCGTGTCCGCCATGGCCATGGCCGAATCCGACCCTGACATCATCTACGTCGGCACCGGTGAAGGCTTGTTTGATTTCGGAGTGCTCGGCACGGGCATTTTCAAGACGGAGGACCGGGGACAGACCTGGGATGCCCTCGGCGCCACGGCGTGGAAGGAGGAATTCCGGTCTGTCAACCGCCTAATTGTCGCGCCCGGCGACGAGGACGTTGTGCTTGCGGCTACGAATGCAGGCATCTATCGGACAGAGGACGGCGGCCGCTCCTGGCAACAGGCCTATCGCTCGGCCGGGCAGGTGCAGGACCTCAAGTTTCGCCCGGATGATTTCAGCATACAACTGGCTACCGAAAATCGACGCGGTATCCTCAGATCAACGGACGGTGGGCGCACCTGGGATCGTGCCCCGGGCCTGCCTGACCAGAAGAGGGAGCGAATGGAGGTGGCATTTGCGCCATCTAGCCCTGCAGTGGTCTATGCTTCGGCAGAAATGCTGGACGGCAGCTCCGGTCTTTACCGCAGTGACGACGCCGGTGAGAATTGGACTCCCGTTTTTGATTCCAACCGGTTCGTTCCAACCGACTGGCTCGGCCCCCAGGGCGACTACAACCAGACCATTGCGGTACACCCGTATTCGCCGGACACCGTCTTTCTCGGAGGCATTGAGCTTTGGCGATCGGCATGGACAGGAGCATCCAGTACCACGTCTGCGCTAACGCGTCTGGTCGAAGAGAATACCAAGCTCTTTATGGGCCTCGTTGCGTTCCGGGGCTCACACTTCGGGAACCTGCTTCTGACAGGGGACCACAGCAGCCCTCCCGCCCGCGAGATCTCGCCTGCCGACTACGTGACCGCCGAAATCCGGTTTGGCCCGGGCAAATCCCAGATGGCGCACCGGTTTACCGTCGACGAAACCGCGGGGACGGCAGGCAACGGGACCTCCGGAGTAGCCCTCGACCGTTATCGGTACGGTGACTACGTGGAAGTACCGTTCGAGGTCTGGGACATAACCAACAACAGGCAGCTCATGGCTTCGTTCAGGGATCAGGCGAACGACGGGGAATTCGACCTGAAGACCTTCAGCTTTTCCGGACCGCGTGACAGTCAGACATGGGAACACGTATTTGTGCACGCCGCCCGCTACGATTCATCGGGGCCGGATCCCGCAATCGCGGCAGACGGCGGCGTGCTTCACAGGATGCTGTACAGAATCTGGCCTCACCTGAAACGCAACCAGGTCTGGGATCCGGATTCCCTGCCCGAATCCGCCGTGCGCATCGTGCATGCTGAATTGACCGCGCCCATTCATCGCCGTTCCATCCAGGCTAACGGCTTCGTCGTACATGTGGACCATCACGGCATTGCTATCCTGCCACAGGATGAGGCAACCAACTCGTTCGAGATCATCAGCATCAACGATGGCGGCGTGTATTATTCAGCGGACTCGGGCACGACCTGGAGATATGCCGGCCGCTACTACAACTCGACCCAGTTCTACGGCGTGGACAAGCGCCCGGGCGTGGATCAATACGTGGGAGGCATGCAGGATAACGGCACCTGGCGTTCCTATGCGAATGCCTCGGCAGCCAGAGGCTGGCTGCCTGTGCTCGGCGGGGACGGCATCGACGCGGAATGGCATGCGCGGGACGAGACGCTCATGCTGACAACTCTGCCGCGGAGCCGGATTTTCCGCTCCACAACGATGGGGCGCACCTGGGAGGAATCGTCACCGGAGTCATTTGGCAGCACGGGCGTGGGCCAGGCGCTGACCGCTCTGGCGAACTCGGACAAGGACCCGGACATCGTGTATACCATTGGTCCGTCGGGAATCTGGCGGTCAGAGGACTTCGGAGTGAGCTGGAGGCTTATTCCGGTGGCCGAAAAAGAGTGGACCGGGGGATTTCCTACTACCGGCAAGATCCGCATCTCCGAGGCCAATCCCAAGGTGGTGTGGGCCGGATTTCGCCTGGACGACAGGCCTCCTGTCACCGGAACCGTACAGGTATCCAGGGACCGGGGACATGTATTTCAGCCGGTAACCGTGCCGGACTTCGCGCCCGAGGCCCCGCTATCGGGCCTGTCCACGCATCCCCATGATGGCGACACGGGGTATGTGCTTTTCTCGGTTCCTTACCGGCCGAAGATCCTTCGCACGACCGACTTCGGTGAGACTTGGACGGATCTGTCCGGGTTTGCGGAGTCGGCAGACGGCACAAGTACTAACGGCTTTCCGGACGTAGTCGTATTCGACCTTCTCGTGATGCCCCACGACCCCGATATCCTCTGGGCCGCCACGGAAATAGGAATATTCGTTTCCGAAGATGCGGGTGGCAGTTGGCATTACAGCAACTTCGGGCTGCCGGCTGTCAGTATCTGGAGGCTGCGCCTTGTAGACGGCCAAATCCTTACCGCGACGCACGGACGCGGTGTGTGGACGGTAGATCTCGCGCACGTGGTATCGTCGGAAGAGACTGTGTCTGACGTGCCCGAAGTCTTCAGGATGGAGCAGAACTATCCCAACCCGTTCAGCGATCGGACAACGCTTACGTTCACGCTAAGCGCGCCCGCGCAGGTGGAACTCAGCGTATTCGACGTGACGGGCCGCAGGCTTGCCACACTCGTGGACGCGGAGCTTGGAGCCGGCACGCACCGCATTCCATGGGAGGCCCAGGCGTACGCGAGCGGGATCTACTTCAGCCGTGTCAAGGCGGCAGGCTTGACGCGCACGCAGCGCTTGCTGCTGGTGAAGTAGCCGGACGAACGGTTGCTCCGGGCCACAGCAATCGGAGGTTTCAAGTACAAGTGTGGGCTATTCGTGTGCTTGGCGGGGACATTCTGGGGTCTTGCGGCCGGCAAGGAGCTCCCCCGAATCACCCCGAATGCCTCCAGTCATTTGGATTCTCGTGCCGATGGGGCTTCAGATTACGCGCTAAAGGTTTCGTCGCGGGCTTCCGACCCCAAGCCGAGCACCAATCACCGATGGCCAACATTTGAGGTTCGGGAAGGAAGCTCCTCTACCGCCAAGCCTCTGCTCATTTGAGCGTCTACGATCTCCCGGTGGATGTACTCGTCGTACTTGTCCAGCATAGGAAGGCTGAGTGCCTCTTCCAGCATCTCCCTGGCCCGCTGCTCGCCGCTTTCCCTGTCAAGACCGGCAAGTCTGATCCCGTATTCGTAGAGCAGAATCTTCGAGTCCGGTACTAGCTCAAGGGCTCTTTCGTAGTGATAAATGGCCGCTTTCCTACTTGCGCCGTAAATCCGTCGGGCAAGGGCACCGGCAGCAGCAACATCAGCGTGCCAGCCGCCGAGGGTAAGATGGGCACCCGGATAGTCAGGATCGACTTCAAGTGCCGCTTCAATCGCATCGCGGACCTTGCCAGCGAGGCCCTTGCGAATGGCTGTGAGTGTACCCACGCCCTGGGCGTACCGGCCGACGGCGTGGGCGTACTGGCAATAGGCCTCGGGATTGAGGCTGTCGGCACGCACAGCATTCTCACCTGCCTGGATTGCACGTTGGATGACTTCGTTCCACTCCGAGCCATCTGCCTCAAAGTGGGCGTACACGGCAAGTGACTGGGCCGCCAGCGCGAAACCGGCAGACGTTTTCTGGGCTTCGCCCAGTGACGCTGCTTCCAGGAACCTGCCGTCGGCAAAGGCCGCTCTCGCGCTGCCCAGTGACTGTGCTTTGGCTGCAAGCGCGACCGGGAGGAGCATCCCGGCTACAAGTATTCGAAGAAGAGCGCGCTGGATCCCGGTCATGTTATGCGGCTATGTAAGCCACCGCAGGCTGACAAGGAGCGATGCCGAGACTCCGAGGACTGCGAAGGTGGGGTTGATCAAGTTCGCGCGCAGGGGCGGGCCGTAGATTCGCGGCATCATCGCGTAGAATGCTGCGGCCGCGATGCCGATGGCCACAAGGCCCAGGCCGAGGTCGCTCAGTAGGCCAACGGCCGCAGGCCCAGGCCAATTGAGGTCCCCTAGACTTATCCCGCGGCTGAAGGTAACGAGCACGGTTGGGGCATAAACGAGTACCCAGCCGAGCCCTACCGCACTGACCAGCCGAAGCGAGCGGTGTCCACGATCGGGCTGCAGACCAATGCGCGAGACCCCGTAAAGCGCAAGCTGGGCTGCGAATGTAGTAGCGAACGGGATAATGAGCCAGCCTCTTCCGGCGAGAGAGTACACGAACAGCCAAAGCAGTGCACCACCGGAGATCGAAAGCATGGTGTACACCGTGTGCGAGCGGCGCTTGCTGGAGCGCGGCCACGCAAGCGCGTGGAACACGAAGAATCCGAACGGAGCGATCAGCCACTGCCAGCCTCCCAGCGCAAATGCGGCGAAGCCGAAGAGCGCGCAGCCGATCAGCGCGCTGTCGTCGAGCTTGCTGCGATGCCGCCAGGCGAGCGCGAACGTAGTGCAGAGGACGGCAACCACCACATGAAAGAGGAGCAGCTGGGTGTCCTCACCGAGATAAAGACGCAGAAAGGCGTGGGCGCCCAAGGGGATGAAGAGGTTGTCCAACCCACGCCATGCCACCAGTTCAAGCAGCATGACGAGCAGCGCCAGGATCGTCGCGATGAGAACGGCCTCGGCGCGACCCGTATCGGTCAGAAGCAGCAAGGGCAAGTGAGCGCTGAAGAACGTCACCAGGAAGAAGGCCAGGGATCCTTCAATGCTCTTGACTCCATCCGAAGTCTGGTATTGGGTTTGCCCGTATCGAATGCCCACCAAAGCTGCGACTGCGTCCGCGAGTGCAAGCGTAAGTATCGGAACGACATAAAGCAGCCACTCGCCTTGACTTACCACGAAGAGCAGCGTGACCGAAATCGGAAAATATATCTCGCCCAGACTGTCCCGGTTTACGCCGCCCAGAACGGTTCCGATACCGCTGCGCAGGCTGCGAATCGATCGTGTTGTCAGCAGCGCAGCACACGCCAGAACTCCCAGCACAATCATCGGCCATGCTTGATCAAACACCCACGGCAGCGGAAGCACTACCAGCCCCATGCCGACATGGACTCCCTTGCGGACGGCCTCGGCGTGAAACCGACCGGTCCTCTCTGCGGCCTTCAGGCCAACCAGAAGCAGGGCCAGCGCGGCAAGCATAGCCGCCACGGCGAGAAGATCGGAAGCAAGTGTCATCACGCCATGTCCCTCGGGCCGGCAGATGCCTGGTCATTCGCGCGGCAGTTCGCGTCCGCCGCCACCGTCTCGACCACGAACCGGCTGTAAAAGAACGCCTTGTCCTGGAGATGAAGCCGCTCGGCCAGCTCTGTATTGGGGATGAGTCTGCCAGCCAGCTCCGCCGGTCGGCTACGGGGCACCAGCATGTTCCAGTACGCCAGCCGGGCCCCTTCGCGGGAGTGCGCTGCCAGTCTTGATAGCAGCTGGTGAAAGTACTCGTCCGACATGTATTCGAAGATGTCGCTGAGGTTGTGGCAGTCGACTCTGAGCTCGGGCTCGGAGGCGAGTAGCTCTTCTATCGACACGCAGTGCCATTCGAGTCGGTCCAGGTTTTCCCTGATGACCTCGAAGTTCTCCCCCCTCAAGGCGTGAGGAAGGGCCGTGGTATGGCGGCCCGTGAGAATCCACTGGAGGTAGGGATTGGCCGCGGGGTCGAGCTCGGTTAGGGCGTGCCTTGCGCGAGAGAGAATGCGCTCCGAAACCGAGCCCTCCACATAGCGGAAAAAGGCGGGATCACGTCCCATCCTGCCCATCACGAAGCGGGAAAAGAAAAGTCGGAATAGCAGCTCCCAGCGCCGGTTGGCCCATTGCCGGTTGTAAAAGCGACGACGCTCGCCTGCTGTGCCCCCCGCAAGAAGTCGCTCGACACGGTGACGGGGGTGGATCCAGGGCAGCACCTTGTTGCGGAAGGCGGCAAAATAGTCCTCGAATTTTCCGGCGCTGCCGATGCCGGCCCGGACCAGGGGCAGGCGTGCGTCCCAGAAGGCCCGAGCTCCGGCTTCGAGACCGCCGCGGCACCGGCGGTAGAGGGCCTCCCGATCATCGCAATCCCTTGACCCGATCAGTTGCAGAAGCTCATGGTGATCGAGTACCCGGTAGGCCGCAACGCGCAGCGCGAGGCACGCCAGCTGCGCCGGGTTCATGTCAACGGCGATTACGCGCGCCGGATTGCGGGTCAGCAGCGATAGCGAGTTGTCTCCCGCCGATGCAATCGAAAGGCAGACATCGCCTTCGCTGACGTCAAGGGCCTCCAGGAGGATGTCGGCATCCTCCCAGCACTGCGCGTAGCGAACGAACGAAAAATCGGCCCGGGCTGCAGCTTCGGTGCTCATGCCCGGACCTCATCTTCCGGTGGCGTCGCGTGCTCCTCCAGGTCCGCAAGGGTCCCGGACTCAGATTCGACACCCAGGCGCACCGTGCCGCTTGTGCCATCCATCTCGATCCAGCTGCCGCTTGCAACGCGGGTGGTCAGGCCAGCGATGGAGACGATTGCGGGTATCCCCATTTCGCGGGCGACAATCGCCGAATGCGAAAGCAGGCTGCCGCGCTCGACCAATATGCCGGCGGCGGCGGGAAAGAGCATTATCCATCCCGGGTCGGTGCGCTCCGCAACCAGGATTTCTCCCTGTTGCAGCTCGGCCCCGCGCGGATCGAGGATTACGCGCGCCCGCCCTCTGACAATGCCCGGACAACAGCCTGTGCCGCGGAGTCCGTCCGGTCCGGCGTCTGTCGCATCGGTCGCTGCCCCTGCAGCGAAGCTGTTGGCGATGTAGGGAGCTCCAAAGGTTTCGAACCGGTCGGCCGGCTTCTCCAGTTCGGCGTAGCGCTCAAAGGCGCGACGGCGCACTGCCGCGAGGCCGCGAAGGTCCTCGCACGCCGCAGCCCCTTCCACGAACGACAGGATTTCGTCGATGTCCAGATAGAAAATGTCACGCGGATCGTCGAGCACGCCCTCAGCTGTGAACCTCCGCCCGATTTCCAGGAAGATCCTCCGCACGCGGCCAAAGAGACGGGTGCGCTCGAACCTCAGATTCTCACGATCGCGCACGCGCTGGCGGGCATTGCGAAGTACCCAGGCGAATACGCCGCGGCGCAGCATTCGCCCGCCAAGAGCACGGCGTACACGCTCTTCTGCACGCTGGCGCACCCCTGAAGAGATGCCGGTATCGAAGGTCTGGCCACGCGCGAGCCTGGATGCGGCGTGCCCGATCGAACGCAAGAGGGGCTCGGGATCATCGAAGAGCGTCCTGGACTCGAGCTTGAGCTCGTCGAGACAGCGGTCGCCGAAAGTCTCGAGGTAGTCGTCGTAAAGGCGCGCCAGGTCGTTGTGGCCCCGCAAGGCGCGGACGGCCGCCGGCTTCGAACCCTGGCACAGGATGTTCGTCAGCTCGGCGCTGCGCGCTGCGACCGTTGCCATCTCCACGATGCGCCTTGCAGGCTCGGCGCTGATCATACCTCCCTGGTCGCAGACCAGGTTGTTTTTCAGGGAGTCGTGCTCCTCTTCCGGGCACCAGCTGGCCGTCAGGCGCCCCAGGACACCAAAGAAGATCATGGCAAAGAAGTCATTGATCAGTGGCGCATCCCAGCGCGTGAGCAATGTTGACTCAAGCACCCGGTAGTCGGCAACAAGCTGATCGAGACGCCTTGCCTCAAGTGGCGGATCAGGCGCCGCAAGCGCCCCTTCGAGGCGCTCATAGAACCTTTCAATCATGCGCGGCAGCCGCATCTGATTGGCTACCAAGCCTGTCATAGCCCGGGTCATTCGAAGCAGGTCGACAAGGCGTGCCAACCGGGACGCACGGGATGCCGCAGCAGTGACGGCATCCGGAAGACTCTCCCGGACGCCCATCATCTGCTCCATGAATCGGCGATTAAACGTGTAGCCGGGAAGCAGCGCAATGACGCGGTACCAGTTGAGGAGGTTGTAGTAGACGCGACCGCGAATGAGCCCCAACATCCGCCGAAGGGTGAGGTCGTTGGCGGCAATGCTGGCTTTGGGTACGCCCAGGATGCGGCAGAATTCGCGGTACACGCCTTCGTAGGCGTGCAGTGCAAAACTGAAGGTCAGTGGCGTAGTGATGCCGCTGTAGCTCTCCACGATGTTCGAGTTGTCCCAGATGGCATGGACGCCGTCTGGATCCGGAGTGGCGGCCAGAGAAGTAACCGGCCGGGATTGGAGCAGGAAGCACTCACCGCCGCACATTGCCCATTCGATGTCCTGGGGCCGTCCGAAGTGCCGCTCCGCACGGCGGGCGATCTCTGCGATCCGCGCAGCCTGCTCATCCGTGAGCGCCGGCTCGGAAGCTGCCGGCTCGGGGATCTCCTGCGCGGCCACGCCGAGAGAACTGTCGGGGTCCGGCCGGTGCGCAAGCGGCTTGGCCACAATACTCCGCTCAAGGATCCGACCGTCGAAGTGGACGCGCCACGTGTCGGCATCGGCGTCTCCGCCGACCAGCGCCGTGCCCAATCCGCGCAGCGCCGAGACCACCGCCACGGAGCGGCGCCCCGTTACCGGGTCGGCGCTGAAGGCGACCCCGGATACCTCGCTGTCCACCATGGCCTGCACCAGCACAGCCGGAGCCTGCGGCAGATCCGTCAGGTCGTTCTCACGCCGGTAGGCCAGCAAGCGTTCGCTGAAGCCGGATCTCCACACATCGACGATTCGGGCTGCCAGGCGCTCGTGCGTCACGAACAGAAAGCTGTCAAACTGGCCGGCAAAGGAGTGCACTGCGCCGTCCTCCTGTACTCCGGACGAGCGCACCGCGACGTAGCGGCTGTCAGAATCCAGCGCAGCGATGTGCCTCTCAAGCTCTGCCATTACCCCGGGCGCTGGCTGCAGCTGCGCAAAGAAGGCCCGGATCTGGTCCTGATCTTCGGCCCGAAGCAGGGCCCGGTACTGATCTGGCGAAAGACTGGCTTCAAAGGCTTCCGGCGCGATGACCAGCCACGCCGGTATCTTGAGTCCGGTGCCGGAAAGCGCGGACAGGGCCGCAGCCTTGCCTCCCATCCGACAGAGATCGACCCCATCCAGGGGTGAGAGAACAAAGCTCATATCAGCGCTCTCCACAGAAGCGGGGCCGGTCCAAGGCCTAGGTACAGCACCAGCGTCCAGATCCCGGACCAGGTCTCGATCCATTTGCCCGCTCCGGGCGTCTGGCGGCGCAGGAAAGCGAGGCCGACGAGCAGCGCACCAGCAAGGGTGATGCAAAGAACAATCGCCAGTGGAAGGAAAAAACCGATCCGGCGCGCGGCGATGCACGCGCTGGCGAGTGCAAGCCCCATGACCAGCCACCATGTACCTAGCGCCCGTTGCCGGCCCCAGACGGCGGAATAGGTGGCTACACCCCGCTCTTCATCGTGCGGGCTGCGAATCTTGCGGCCGACCTCGATAACCATGCCGTTGAACAGGCTGGCTAACAAGAACCAGAATAGCCCGGACGGAGGATGGCCCTGAAATGCAAGCCAGTCGGTACTGGTCGCATAAAGATCGACGAGCGGCATGATGGCCATATGCGAGACCATGTATGTGACGTGTTTGCCGCGCAGCCAGTGTCCCACGAAGAACTCCTTGCCCATCAGGGCCTGGTACGTCCAGGTAACAACCAGCAAGACAAGCAGCCGCGCATCTAGCCACAGGGCCAGGCTCGCCTGTACCAGGGCCCCGAGGAGGAACAGGCCACGCAGCTCCCGCAAGGTCACTAGGCCTCTGGGCACGGCGCGGTAGGGCCGATAACGAGCGTCTTCTTCCGCGTCCTTGAATTCGTCCGCGATGCGCAGCTGAAGAAAAAAGATGAGGCAGGAGATGAACGCCACCACCGCAGACTTCGGACTGGGCCATCCCTCGGGCGAGCGCAGCAGCCATGCGAAGGCGACGGCGCTGAAGCTGAAGGCGAGGATCAGCGGCCCGTGCTGCTTTAGCGGGAGCGATTCCCGCTAAAGCAGCAC
>CAZXEU010000028.1:0-26121 GCA_964639665.1 uncultured Rhodothermaceae bacterium
ACGCACTGTGGAAAGGGCCCGAAAGAATTCCTTCGGCCTCGAGCTTCGAGGCTCCGCAGCTCGCTGCTCCGCCTCGAAGCTCGGCCTCTCTTAATCCAATTTTAATTGTCGTCGGCCTCAATCTATATTGACGTTGATCAGGAGGCAAACAGAGAGAATCCAATAAGCCACCATGTCAGCGTGCGGCCAGCCAGGAAATAGTCGTCCGTGGTCTTAGTGCGCCGGGCAAAATAGAAGCCAATGCCCACGATGAAGACCACATAGAGGCCCACCATGAGAAGATCGAGTGGCGCAAGCTCGAATTCAGGCACTATACCTGCGGGAGTTTGTCCGTCAAGCGGTCTGCAAAATGGACCTTGGGGAAGGCCATAGTGGCGCGGGCACTATACCTCCCCTGCGCCAACAATTCAACGGTAACCAGAAATGGCAATTCCAAGAGAAGGCGTTGCCCCGCCAGGATTCGAACCTGGAACCTCCTGGTCCAGAGCCAGGCGCTCTGCCAATTGAGCTACAGGGCAAGGGCGGGCTTAATGCTGATACAAGTTTGTCGGTTCCCTCAGCGGCCGGCAGGCTGCGCATCCACGGCAGCAGCAGGAAGGCCCCGCCATGCAGACAGCTGCGCAGCAATGCGCTGCCGCACCGTTTCCCTCAAGGCAGAGGTGTCAGAAGAATTCAGGCCTTCCGTCAACACCGGAGGCAGTACCCGCAGTCGCACATAGGCACGGCCGATGCGCCAGCCCATACCCGGCAGGGTATCCTGGGACCCGTCTATGACCAGCGGCAAGACCGGAACCTGCGCCTTGATTGCCAGCCGAAACGCTCCGTCCGAAAAGGCCCCGAGACGACCGTCACGCGAGCGTGTGCCTTCGGGGAAAAACATCACGGAACACCGATTCCTGAGGTAGTTGCGTGCAGCGACAAGTACCCGCGCTCCGCTGGCCTTGCTGGACCGATCAAAAGGCAGGTCCCCAACGATCCGCATCAACCATCCCACAAAGGGCACCTTCAGGACTTCCTTCTTCGCCACCCACTTCATCTCCCATGGGAGGCAGCTGATGATCGGTATGTCGGCTTGTGACAGATGGTTGCAGACCACTACGTAAGGGTTTCTGGGATTCTCGATGCGCTCCCCGTCTATTTCGATTCTCCAGGCACGACTGACCTTGGTCATGCACCAGCCAAGGCGTCTGAAAAAGCGGCCGCAGTTATAGTGCGCCGGATCGCGGTCCACCAGGCGGTAGATGCCTACCAAGGGCAGAAACAGCACAAAGAGCCCGGCAATACCGACCCATGTCAATACCGATTCCGTGCGCGAGCGCATCCCCTACACGTGCATTTTGGGTCTGCAAAAATAAGCAGCCCAAAAGACTTGGGCGGTGCATTTCTTGCTGCCGGCTTGCACGAACGGGAATCGGCCGGGGCCGATTGCTATCCGCCAACCCGATATAGCGGAATTCCTGCGATCCTGCGCACGGGGTGTTACCAGTCCATCTGCCGGAAGCGGAACGCTATAGTATGTATGCCCGCTACTGCCATCGCCAATTGGCCGGAAACGCCCCCGGCAACGCGCACCAGGCGCCACTACCAATTGGTGCCAAAGCTAGGCAACCTTGCCATGATCGTCGCAGTGTTCACCATGAGGGTGATGCAGGTGCCCGTCGACCAGAAAATCCGTATGGTCACCATGCGGCACCGCTTCATGCCCACATCCCGGGCCATGCTGATGGCCCTGGACGTGCCCGGTACATCCGTGTTCGGGCGTACAGGTATCAGGATTCTGTTCGGTCACCTCAATCACGTGCTCATCGTAGTGGCCGCCGTGGTCATGGTGCAGGTGCCCGTCATGCAGGTAGTCGGTGTGGTCTCCATGCTGTACGGCGGTATGCCCGCAATCCGGCCCGTGCTCGTGGTCATGATGAGCATGGTGGTGGTGTCCGTGGCCATGGCCGTGCCCGTGGTGATGATCGTGGTCCAAGCCCAGAGTATCCTTGATTCGACGGATCAGCGAAGGCTTGACCTTGCGCGTCCCTACCCGGGCGTGCAAGTGATCCACATGATGGTCTTCCGTGCACCCCGCAGGCGACGTCTCCAGCTGCAACGTGATGTGCTGGATGCCGAATTCGTCTACAGCAATCTTGCGGAGACCCTGCCTCAAGTCCTCAACCTCACCAATATTCAGCGCGGGGTCTACAATCACGTGTGCCGTAAGCACATCATAGCCCGGCGCCAGATTCCAGACATGCACGTCGTGTATCACCACGACTCCGGGCGATTCCTCCATCTCGCTGCACAGTCTGTAGACATCCACGTGCTCAGGAACTCCCTGCAGCAGAACATTGATAACCTTGCCCAGCAAGCGCCATGTGCTGAGTAGTATCAGAAGGCCGATGATTACGCTCAATATGGGATCTGACAGGTGCCAACCAAAGGCCCAGACAAGTACTCCAGAGACCACGACCCCTATGGAGCCGAGCAGGTCGGCCATGACGTGCGCAAAGGCTCCTTCCACGTTAACGCTGTGCTCAGCCGACCGGTGCAGCATCCATGCCGCTACTACATTGACCAGCAAACCTACAGAACCCACGGCCAGCATCAGCCCGCCTTCAACCTCCGGTATGTCCATAAACCGGTGGTACGCCTCAAATACGACCCATGCGGCGATAAGCCAGAGCGTCAGGGCGTTGGCCAGCGCAGCCAGGATCTCCAGACGATGGTAACCAAACGTCCGTTCGGCCGATGCCGGCTTGGACGCAAAGTGCAGTGCAACGAGTGCGAATCCGATGGAAGCTGCATCCGTCAGCATGTGCCCGGCGTCCGCGATCAGGGCCAAACTTCCCGAGAGAATACCCCCGATAACCTCAACGAACATGTAGCCGACGATCAGCAATAGCGCACTCGTCAAGCTCCGCTTGCTAGCCCCACGAAGGTCATGATGATGACCTCCGAGGCCATGGTGGTGGTGATCATGGCCGTGGCCGTGGCCGTGGCCATGACCGTGGCTGTGGCCATGATCGTGCCCGTGGCTGTGGCCATGATCGTGCCCGTGGTCGTGATCATGCCCATGGTCGTGGCCGTGATCGTGGTCAGATTCGGAACCCATCACATTCTCTGATTATTTTGCACAGCAGCGGAGATATCGCGAAATACGGCGCCTTGACCGCCATCGACCGGCGCGAATAGTTCTGCCCTCAGGCCGAAGTAGAAATGTACTCGGAAAGCTGGTCCCTTGTCAATAGAGCCTGAACTTGCCATCCTGCTTGCAGTCCAGCGAGTCGCGAACCTACGGCAGGCGAAACCGGCAGTCTTACTGTACGGCATCGGCGACCTCGCGCGCAACCCGCTAGTCGACCCCGCCGAGATTGGCCTGACTTGCAGGGCCATCCGGGCAAAACACTTAGCTGGCGCGAATCAAGCGCTATCGCTGCATGGCAGGCCGGGTCGTACGCAGAGGTAGAATCCCGAATTCGGTTGGACTGTACTTGCCCCGCCAGTTTCCCCTACGGGCTGCCATGCCAGGATTCTCGGGTTTGCAGCCGGACGCAGATGTACGGGCTGAAGTGCGTTTTCAAAGCAAGCTGCATACAACTTTCGTGGCATTGTGCACACGATGGGCTTCCATTCCTTGATTCCAGGGCTTTTATTTGATATATACTGGCGCAGATTGCGCTGTCGCGGCAGCCTGACTCAATCGTGGGATTGCCTCTGAAAGAGAACACGGCTGACGCTTGCGAAGTAGAACGCATTCCTAAATGTCTAACCAGATTCCTATCGCCATGTCGGACCATCACGAACACGGAGATCACGACCACCAGCACGGGCCGGACTGCGGTCATACCGCAATCAAGCACGGTGACCACACCGACTACTTGCACGACGGGCACCTTCACCATGAGCATGCTGGTCATTACGATGAGCATTCCTTGTCGGTGACAGACGCCAATCCCGACGCATGCACGCCCAGCCACAGCTGTGAAGGCCACGCTGACAACCACGAGCATGGCCCTGATTGCGGACACGAGGCGGTACCGCACGGTGATCATACCGACTATCTCGTCGGTGGACACTTGCATCACCCGCATGGTGGCCACTGCGACGATCACGGCGCCGTTTAGCGGGCACGCGTTGCCTGTTCGGAGTATTGCGCTGTATGCGACATAAGGCAGTGCTCCAGTGCCCGTGAGATTCAGAAGTATCGGGCGGGCACAAAGTGCGGCGTTGCGTGCATTTGACGCGACGTTTGGGATGGTGAATCGCGGCTTCTTGCCGGGAGCATAATGTTCCTTTTTTACGCGTCACTCGCGGCCCCTGTAGTTGGCGCGCTTCTTTACGGCTGGCTGCATGGCCTGCCTCGTACGGCTCGCGTGTTTGACGCGTGCATGTATGTCCTCGTCCCGCTACTGGTGATCTGGCAGGTAGTGGAGCATTCATGGTCCGAATACGGGCTACTCGCCATTGGCGTAATGGCCTTGGGGCTGGCGCTACCACTGGTTATTGAGCGCATATCTCATTCGCTTGCACGTCATACGGACAACCTCGCTCTGACCATCGGTCTTTCTGGACTTCTCCTTCATATCCTTCTCGAGGGTGCCGCACTTTCCCTTGAAGGAGCCGGCTTCAAAGCAGCTATCGTTGCGCACCGGCTGTTGGTCGGACTCATGATTTGGTGGCTGCTCAGGCCGCGATTTGGCTTTTGGGTTGCGCTCGGCGGACTTGGGGCCACCATAGCCGTAACTGTTGCGGGCTTCGCTTTGGGTTCGCACTGGTTTGGCACCGGAGCAGGCGCGCAGTTGTACGTTGCCTTTGTTGGCGGGTCGTTGCTCCATGTAGTATTCCATCAAAGCAGGCACGACCACTCACACGCTCCGAGCTAGAACCGCGCTTGCGGTTTCCACGCATCTTTGGGCTTCGCCGCCTTGTCGGCAGTGGCATAGTGGACACAGCCTGGCCCGGCATAGGACCTGCCAGGCACGCGCGTACCGGAAGTCTTAAGCGGACAGGTTTATTGATCGACGCCGAGCTTGCTGCGCCATGAGGCATCATCGAGCCCGTCGATCCGGCCCTATGCCAGCCTGGCAAACAAACCGCCCTTCGAGAGACGCGTCGGAAAAGCGCGACTCATGTCGCCGTTACCTCCTTTCGCCGACCCTCCAGCCAGGCATACAGCGACGGCAGCACGAATAGCGTTAAAAGAGTCGACGTGATCAGACCGCCGATTACTACTGTGGCAAGCGGACGCTGAACCTCTGCACCAGCGCTGGTAGCCAGCGCCATCGGCAAAAAGCCAAGGCTGGCGACAAGTGCGGTCATCAGCACAGGGCGCATTCGGCGTTCCGCACCTTCACGAGCCGCCTCCAGTGCCGTTGCGCCCTTTTTTCGCGAATCCGTGAAGTAGGAAACCATCACAACTCCATTCAGCACAGCAACGCCGAACAATGCAATGAATCCGACGCCTGCCGAAATGCTGAACGGCAACCCTCTGAGAAAGAGCGCGAGAATTCCGCCGGTAGCGGCAAGGGGAATATTGACATATATCAATAGCGCCGGCGTAATCTCTCCAAATGCCATGTACAGCAAAAAGAATATCAGCAGCAGTGCGATGGGAACTACAACGGCCAGACGCCGGCCTGCCCGGTTCATGTGCTCGAATTGCCCTCCATAGGCCAGAGAATAGCCTGGCGGTAATTGCACGGAATCTGCCACAGCAGATTGCACGTCGGCCGCAAAGCTGCCCAGGTCACGGCCGCGGACGTTTGCCTCAACACTTAGCCGGCGCTGAATCTGCTCCCTGCTGATCTGCGCCGGGCCTTCCTCTGTCCAGATCTCGGCGATCTGCGAAAGCGGGATCATGGCCCCGTCCGAAGCCGGGATACGCAGGTTGGCAATCTGCTCAATTTCCTGCCTCGCTTCTTCCGTAAACCGGACCCGGAGCGGGTACCGGGCCTGTCCTTCCAGAACCTCGCCTACCGTGGTCCCTCCCAGCGTCTCTATTACCTGCAGCACTTCTGCCGCGTTTATCCCATACCTTCCTGCGCGGTCGCGGTCGATCCTGACGCGCAAGAAGGGTAGCCCGGACGTTTGCTCGGCCTTGACGTCCACGGCTCCCCTGATGTCGGCAACGACTGACTGAACCTCCTGGCCAAGGCGACGCAATTCCCCCAGCTCAGGTCCGTAGATTGTAACGGCCAGATCGGAACGAACCCCGGCGATCATTTCCTGCATGCGAAGTTCGATGGGCTGGGAATAACTGAAAATGTTGCCTGGGACACGCTGCTCCAAAGCCGCATCCATTTGCTCAACCAGCTCATCCTTGGAGTGCGCCGTCTCCCATTCGCTCTTGTCAATAAGGATGGCGTAAATGTCACTCGTCTCCACGCCCATGGGATCGGTTGGAATTTCTGCCTGCCCCGTTCGCGATACCACGGTTATCACTTCCGGAAACTCCAGCAGCACCTCTTCCACCAGCGTCGTGCTGTGCACGGATTCTGAGAGCGACACACTCGGAAGCCTCCAGGCCTGAACCGCAATAGCGCCCTCGTTCAGCTTTGGCAGGAACTCGCCTCCCATAAACGGAACCAGCACAAGCGAAGCCGCAAAGAAGGCCGCGGCAATGAGCCCAGAACGGTGCGGATGCGCCAGGGTTGACTCAAGCAGCGGACGGTACTTCTTGGCGAGCCAGGCAACTACGACCGGGGTCTTGTGCCGAACGCGCTTCTTGAAGAGCAGCATTGACAAAACCGGCATCAGGGTCAGCGCCAGTATGAGCGACGCAATAAGTGCGAAGATGACCGTCAGTGCCATGGGGCGAAACATTTTGCCCTCGATGCCCTGCAGCGCAAGAATCGGCAGGTACACAATAATGATGATGAGAACGGCGAAGAACACGGGTCTTGCCACCTCGCGTCCTGCCCACGAAATGACGCTACTGCGGATCTGTCCGTCGCGGGCGCGGTCGAGACGCCGCATAATGTTCTCCACCATCACGATTGAGCCGTCTACAATCAGGCCAAAATCGATAGCGCCAAGACTCATCAGATTGCCTGTGAGCCCGGCCTGGACCATGCCCGTAAATGCGCACAGCATGGACAGCGGGATCACGATTGCAACCATCAGGCCGCCGCGCAGACTGCCCAGGAACAGCAGCAGTACCGCAATTACCAGCAGTCCCCCCTCGACCAAGTTCTTTTGGACGGTGCGAACGGTGCGCCGTACCAGGTCTGACCGGTTATAGTAAGTTTCAATGGTTACCCCTTCGGGGAGTGACGCTTCGATCTGGGAAAGCTGCTCCTCTATCCGCGCGGTAACAACGCGCGGATTCTCCCCCAGAAGCATCATCACCACGCCCGTTACAATTTCTCCCCGCCCATCGCGCGTGACTGCGCCCTGGCGCACCATGGGCGCCAGGGCAACGGTCCCAAGGTTGCGCATGTAGATGGGCGTACCATCCTCGGAGGTCATGACCACGATATGCTCGATATCTTCTATGGTCGTAACCAGACCTTCTCCCCGGATCACATATTGTTCTTGAGCCCGCTCGATGTAGGCGCCGCCCGCGTTTGCATTGTTCTCCTGGAGCGCACCGATAATCATCTCAAGCGACACGTTGTAGGAGACCAGGCGGTCTGGATCGAGCTGAATCTCGTACGTCTTCAATTCGCCGCCGTACGAGTTTACCTCGACAACGCCCGGCACTGACTGCAGCCTCAGGGCAACCTCCCAGTCCAGGATGCTTCGCAATTCCATCGGAGCGTAGTCTTCTCCGCGGACCTCGAACTGGTATATCTCCCCGAGGCCCGTGCTTATGGGACCCATGGTAGGCGTGCCGTAGCCCTCCGGAATCATTTCGCGGGCCTCCGGCAGCCGCTCCATTACAAGCCGCCGCACAAAGTAGATGTCGAGCCCTTCCTCGAAATAAATGTAGACGGAAGACAGTCCAAAGCGGGAAATCGACCTGATATTTGTGATCCCTGGCAATCCGCTCATTGCGGACTCGACCGGGAAGGTAACGTACTGCTCTACCTCGACCGGACCGAGTCCGGGTGACTGGGTCAAGACGGTAACCTGGTTAGGTGTCACATCCGGCACAGCGTCAATCGGCAGACGGAACATCGAATAGACGCCAATGCCCGCCACGATTACGGTGCATGCCAGCACGGCAACCCAGTTGCGGAGGGAGAATTCGACAAGTCGGTGCATGACCTGCCTAGTGCGAGTGACCGATCCGTCCGAGCAGAGACTCCGTCTTCAGATAGAAGCTTCCTTCCGCTACGATTTCTTCGCCGTTATGCAGGTCGCCGGACAATCCCACCATGCCCGCAGCCACCGATCCAAGCGTAACGTCACGGCGCGCAAAGGTGTCAGACGAGGTTCGGACAAACACCACCGGCTGCCCGTCTATGTGCTGTACGGCTTCGATGGGCGCCGCAAGAGATGAAATAGCGTCTATCGAGGGAATAGTCACGGAGGCGAACATTCCGATCTTCAGCGCGGCGTCCGGATTGGGAACTTCGCACCTGACGTGCGCTGCCCGTGTAGTGAGTTCGATCGTGTCGGATACATACGTGCTGCGACCCCTGAATACACGGTCGGGATAAGCGTCCACGCGAATTGCCACTTCCGCCTCGGCCGGAAGCCGACCAATGTCATAGGCATACACGTCAGCAAGCACCCACACCGTGGAGATGTCGGTGATGGTCAACAGCTCCCGGTCAGGCGAAACGAGATCGCCGAGCGCCACGGAATACTCGGTCACCACCCCGTCGAACGGAGACCGGATCACATTCAGCGAAAAATCGTGACCCGGATGGGTCGCCGGTGCGGCCTCATCAGCAGCACTAAACGAGACCAAATCCCGGATTTCATCCTCAGACAGCCCGAAACGCCGTAGGCGCTCCTCGATCCTTTCTGCCTCTGCACGAGCACTCAGCCGGGCCGCCCGCGCGTTTTCAAGTTCAGCAAGCCGCAAATCGAGCGTGGCCTCGGCAATAGCCTCCAGCTCAATCAATCGCTGCGCCCTTTGGTAGCTGCGCTCACGCACGTCCACGGTAACATCAGCCTCTCCAAGCGCGGCCACCGCGCTGCGATACTCGCCTACGTGGTCTCCCAGCGCCACATTGTCATACTCCACCAGCGGCTGCCCCGCGCGCACTCGGTCGCCCAGGTTAACGTAAATGTGCCGAATCACGCCTTCGGCCAGCGGACGCAAATGTACCTGTCTAGAAGGAACCGCATTGATGACCCCCGTCACCTCAAGTGGCACCGGGTGCTCCACATGCTCAAGTGTATAGTAGGTCAGGCCCGCGTTCTGCTGGGCCTCTACAGAAATCTCCAGGCCATCCACTGCACTGGCTTCTACTTCCGCCTCCGCCTCGTGCGCGTGATCGCTCTCGGATTCGCTGTGCCCACCACAGGCCGAAGCCATCATGGCGAGGAATATCATGCTCAACCAAAGGTGCCACTGGCAAAATTCAGGCGCCACCTTTACCGCTTTAGACCTCGCCAACATCACACCCTAGCTCCCGGATACTGTGCGGCGCATGATTGGAAATCGCCCTGCATTCCAGCGTGCTATTGATTCGCCCGCCGTGCCGAACAAGAAAGCAGAACCGCCAACAATTCCAAGCATCCCGCTTCCCAGCTTAAAGCCGATTGCAGATACCGCCGTGAGGGTAGATCATTGAAATGTCCGCAGGCCAAGGTCCAGTCGATCTATGCTCGTGGGCCCCGCACCCAACCTCGCGCCCTTTGCCAAGATAGTAAAGCACGGCTTAGCGATTTGCAGTTCCCGCTTTCCACGGTGATTGGCACTGATAGCCGCCGTATTCAAACTGTCCGAACCAAAGCGAACCGAAGGATTGTTTGGTCCTCATGAAGGAAAGTCCTGGCGACCTAGCTTGCGTACCCGTTTGCCAACGGTTGAATGCCATGCATTCAAATACGCAGGACAATCGATTCGGAGAACCCGTGACAACACGTGGCATCGACATCGTGCCACCTCAGCTACATGCGCATCATCCGTCAAGAAGGTGGCCCTCTCGCGGACGGACCATCCGGTAGAGCCTTGCCGCACGGGGGCGCCCCGGCCCGAAAGTGAGCTGCGGCTGTAAAGGCGCGACGGCGCGAGTGCCGCGACCGAATGCGGAATCGTGGCAAGGCCAGGACGCCTGCAACGAAGCTCCGTGCCGGTTCCACCCTTTTGCCATGCTCGGGACACCGCGCCAAGTTCCGGATGATTTCGCGGGCACGACCAGATCATCATCGCCGCGACACCCTGGAATCGCCTGGGACAGTAACGGGTCCGGACCTTAGATTCTGATTGTTGTTCAAGCCGGGGCAACGGCGGACAGCCTCGCGGTCATTTTCGGAAAGGGAGCTTGGTCATGGTAACAAGTACAGGCATAACCTGGCGACACGTATTTCGCGCGTCGCTTCGCACGACGCATTCAAGTAATCCGCCGGCAAGACTGGCAAGGATGCCGTCCTCTTGGTTTGCGCGCTCACATCGCCGGCCCGACTGGAACGCAACAAACGCCAGGATCTGGGTCAATGTGTTTCTGGTGTTGGTCGTGTTATGCCAGCTGACCGTTGCATCCGGATGGGGTCAGCAGGTGGAGCTTCCCCGCGAGCTTTCCTTCGCTGATGCGCTGCAGATTGCGGAAGCGTCAAACCCCGCCTTCATCGCTGCTCAAAACCAGATAGACATTGCCGTGGCCGATGCGCGTGCGTCAACTCGCCGCAGCAACCCCGTTCTATCAGTCGAGGGAGAAGAGTATGCCGCCTTCGAGTCCGCGTTGCCCGACTTTTGGGACGAACAGGCACTGATTGTCAGACTTGATCAGGAGATCGAAACGGCTGGCCAGCGGCAGTTTCGCAAACGAGCCTACCGCAGTCTCGTAGAGGAGACCCGATCCCTTGAGTCCGAGACCCGAAGACAGCTTTTCCTGCAGGTCGGCAGGGCCTATTTCGGACTGGCCCTCGCACATGCCAATCTCGACGCGGCGCGAGAAATGGTCCGGGACCTCGACCAGGTCATCGCGCTTACCGAATCTCGCGTGAGTGCGGGAGAATCTGCGGGGATGGACCTTCGCCGCCTTCGAGTGGAGCGCTTGCACTTCATGGACGAGTTGTTGGCAGCCGAACTGGACATGTCTGCGGCGCAGGTAGCGCTTCTGAGTCAGCTCGGGATGCCCGATGGCACGCTTGATCCGGAATCGCTCGATCCACTGGACTCGCCGCCGCTGTTTGGCCCGGACGGAGGCGCAATTGCGTCGCGATTCGGCGTAATAGCAAGCACTGAAGCCCTTCTGGCTTACGCGCTGGAATCAAGACCGGACTTGCAGGCCAGCCTCCATGCGCGCGAGCGCGCGCAATCTGAAGTATCGCTTCAGCGGAGAATGCAAGTCCCCGACATCGGCATCGGCGTTGGATACCGCCGCGATTTTGGACACGGCGGCATGGACTTCGCCGTAGAACTCCCGATTCCGCTGTTCGGCAATATCAATCCCGGTGGTCTTCAGAGAGCAATCGCGGAGCGCCGGCGCGCCGAAGTGCAAGAGCTGGATACCAGGCTCACCATAGCGGCCGAGCTGCGGATGGCCGCTGAGGCAGTAAACATCGGCGCTCAACGCGTGGCCCAGATGGCGGAGCAATTCGAGAGCACTGTTGGTGAGCTCAGTGCCGCTGTCCAGGCTTCATACGAATTGGGAGAGACCGCTCTCATCGACTTCCTTGACGTTCAACGTGAACTCGCCGCCACGCGCCAGGTACGCAATCGGGCATTGTTCGAATTGCGCGTAAGCTTGCTTGACCTCGCCGGTGCGCTGGGACTGCCTCCCGTCTGATGCCACTGGCGCGAAGCTTGCCCGAAGGATTGCAAAGGACATTCATACCTTGTCCGGTAGCCGGCGGCGGTCGCTGAGGGAGATGCCTTGGCGTACGGCCGGTTCCTGCCAGCACGTGCCGCAATTGCGCACTCGTATCCGGCGTCAACAAGGCTGCCCGCTAACCTTTCAATCCGATCCTCTGCTCCGCAGGGAGGGATCGGAGCATAGTCCCGGTACGCCGGCCAACCCCATTGAGCACTTCAGGTAGCCGTTTCTGACCGGCGGAAACGGAATCGTCAACGCTCCTGTTCTATCCGCACCAGAATAGGTCCGCCAGCTTGTCTAATCCGAACCTGCAGCAGCCATCCCACTCGCACTGGATGCGCCAGTGTCTGTCGCTTGCCAGACGCGGGCAAGGTACCGTCCATCCGAATCCCCTGGTCGGAGCCGTAATCGTCCGCGAGGACGGATCACTGCTGGGCGAGGGATGGCACGCAGAATATGGCGGTCCGCACGCCGAGGTACATGCGATAGCCGATGCCATCGGGCGCCACGGTGCCGCGGCGCTGAAGGACTCCACCCTGTACTGCAATCTGGAACCCTGCAACCATTTCGGACGGACGCCGCCGTGTACGGAAGAGATCCTGAAAAAGGGCATCGCGCGCGTTGTCATAGGATGTGCCGACCCGAATTCCAGGGCGGCAGGAGGCATGGCCCGTCTTCGCAGGCATGGAGTGGAAGTTACGCTTGGCGTAGAGGAAGGCCGCTGCCGTCGCCTGAACGAGGCATTCCTGCACAGCATGGCTACAGGAAGACCTCTGGTCAGCCTAAAGATCGCCCAAACGCTTGATGGCCGCGCAGCAGCAGCCGACGGCACCTCCAAGTGGATCACCGGAACGAAAGCGCGTAGCCTTGTACACGCGTGGCGAGCCAGGAGCGACGGCGTCCTCGTAGGGGCCGGTACAGCGAAGCGGGATGACCCGTCACTGACCGTACGGCATGTTGCGGGGAAGAATCCGCGGCGATACGTACTGGACCGCGCCGGTTCTCTCCGCGCCAGTCTGAAGCTCTTTACCGACAGCCACGCGCACCTTACTACAGCTGTGGTAGGCGGAGGGGCGCGTCCGCTGTACGCTCCCTCTCTCGAAGCAGCAGGAGGCAGTATCCTGCAGATCACAGAGCACAAAGGGCACCTGGACCTGGCGGCACTGCTGGACAGGCTAGCTGCCGCTGACGGGCTTCAATCACTTCTGATAGAAGCGGGTCCGCGCCTTGCGACTGCACTGCTCGGCGCCGACCTGGTCGATCGTCTATACGCCTTTGTGGCTCCGTCAATTCTGGGATCGGGCCTACCGACCATAACTGACCTGGGTATCGGAACACTGGGCGGTGCCCTGAACTTCGTGGAACACAGCTGGGAACCCATTGGCCGCGATTGCCTTTTTGTTGGCAATCTGCGGCAGGCCTGACAAGACCACCAACATCAGCAATCTGGATTGTTCACGGGAATCGTAGAAGCAGTAGGGCGAATCTCACGTGCCTGTGCGGAGGGCGAGGCGAGAAGGATCCGCATCGGGACAGATCTGGCGGCCGAGCTTGTGATTGGCCAAAGCATCGCAGTAAACGGGGTTTGCCTGAGCGTGCTGTCAGCGGCAGAGCAGGAATTCGAGGTACTGGCTGTCGAGGAAACGCTAAGGAAGTCCACGCTGGATGCGCTGCAGGCCGGAACACCCGTTAATCTCGAACGGGCCATGCGCCTGCGCGACCGCCTGGACGGCCATCTGGTCCTTGGACACGTGGACACGACCGCGCCCGTCAGCCGGCTCCCGTCCCCCCGCGGCTCGCGGCTCTACCGCGTGCAGCTGGGTGAAGCGCAAATGCCGTATGTCATTCCCACCGGCTCGATCGCCCTGGACGGCATCAGCCTCACCGTTGCCCGTCTGGACGATTCGGGCATTGCCGTATCCATAATCCCGCACACGTACGAGCATACGGCCTGCTCAACATGGGCGGCCGACCGGCATGTGAATGTGGAGTTTGACGCCGTGGGCAAGTATGTTGCCCGCCATATGGAACGGTCCGGGACCCTATTCCATTGACGTAACCGACAGCGATTCCACGTGGACGTTCAGCGCGTGGTTGATTCGCAGCCCCGCCATACCATCGGTCTCGACGGCAGAGCGAGCCAGTCGCGCTACCTCGTGGCCGTTGACGAAGAAGCCCACGTCTTCGCCGCCTACCTCCACGGCTAAAGTGTTCTCGACCGAACCCTCGGAGTCCGGACCGAAGGTCACAATGTTGTCACTTGCCGACCAGTCACTGATCACATTCGTGGCCTCCCCACGGCGATTCTTCACGAGGTACTCTCCTGAATTGCGCAGCAGAAAGTAGTCATACCGGATGTCGTCGCCTTCGAGGTTACTTCCGCCGAAAAACAGGCCGAAAGCCTCTCTCCTTTCTCCCGGGTCGAAGAGGTGTATTTTGGCCTCAAGGCGATACTGGCCGCTCGCTTCTGTATCCGGATGATACAGGATCGCGGCCGGTCCGGTCGTGATATGCCAGCCCGGCGTCATGTTCACGAAATAAATGTTAGCCGATTCTTGGTCATCTCCCACAACCAGGTCCTCCATGGGGCGGTCAGTGCGGACCATCCAATCGCCAGGCGTAATCAGGTTTTGGTCCTCGGGATGGTTCGGGCTGGGCTGGGCGTGGAGCGCTAGCGGCGCCGCGACGAGAATGAGAATGGCAACTATTCGGTGCATCGGGAAACTCCGGCCTTGGTGACACGTGGATGTATCGAAACGTACGAATTTCGATCGTGATCCGTCCGCCTGGTGCCGGCGAACTACTCCGCTGTCGTTGGCGTTTGCCCGTCTGTTGTGCCCGGCCCAGACACTAGCGCGTTGCTGCTCGACATTCCCGTATTGAACAATCCCGGCGCAGCGACGGAAGCGCACCCGGGGAGGAGGCAGGTTTACCTGGAGACCTACGGGTGCCAGATGAACGTTTCCGACTCCGAAATCGTCGCCTCCCTGCTGCTGCGGGACGGCTTCGGGATTACGCAGGATGATGGAGCTTCTGACGTAGTACTGATCAACACCTGCGCCATCCGCGAAAACGCCGAACAGAGAGTGCGGCGCCGACTGAATTACTTTCGCGCGCAGAAGCGCAGGCGCAAGGGGCAGCTCACGATCGGCATCCTCGGCTGCATGGCGGAGCGGCTGCGCCACCGGCTATTGGAGCAAGAACGCCTGGTGGATATTGTCGTGGGGCCGGATGCCTACCGGGACCTCCCGCGTCTGCTGGACGAATCGACCCGGACGGGACAGACCGCAGTCAACGTGCAGCTTTCCCGCGAAGAAACGTATGCGGACGTTGCGCCCGTCCGGTATGACACCAACGGCGTGAGCGCCTTTGTGTCCATTATGCGTGGCTGCGACAACATGTGCTCGTTCTGCGTGGTGCCCTTCACCCGTGGCAGGGAAAGAAGCCGTCCAGCATCGTCCATTCTTGCGGAATGCGAGGAGTTGGTCGAAGAGGGCTATCGGGAAGTCACGGTACTCGGGCAAAACGTCAATTCGTATCACGACGGCGAAGCGGATTTCGCAGAGTTGCTGGAACGGATCAGCCTGCTCTCGGACGAACTGAGGGTACGCTATTCGACCAGCCACCCCAAAGACTGCTCCGACAGGCTGCTGCGCGTGCACGAACGGCGGCCGAACGTGTGCAATTTTATTCACTTGCCTGTTCAGCACGGCAATACGGATGTGCTGGACAGGATGCGCCGCGGCTACTCCGTGGACTCGTACAAGGAGCTGATCGCGCGTGCCCGGGCTACCGTACCCGGCATTTCTTTCTCCACTGACATCATTGCCGGCTTCTGCGGCGAGTCCGAGGCCGAGCACAAGGACACGCTCACCCTGCTATCGGAAATCCGGTACGATCACGCCTTCATGTTCATGTATTCGGAGCGTCCGGATACGTATGCGGCGCGCAAATTCCGGGATGATGTGCCGGAAGAAGTAAAGAAACGGCGTCTGGCGGAGATCATAGCGTTGCAAAGCAGCATAGCGTTGGAGCGCAACAGGCAGGAGATAGGCAAGACGCATGTCGTCCTGGTAGAGGGACCGAGCCGCCGCAGCGATGATCACTATTGCGGCCGGACTGATACCAACAAAATGGTCGTGTTCCCTCGGCGCCGCGAGGGCCCCGGCGATTATGTCAGGGTTCGTATTCACGACTGTACATCGGCTACACTACTGGGCGAATCGACCGGCGCGCAAGTCTGAATCCCGTGGACCCGCGCAGAGCCTAGTGCATTCTTTCGAGGCCCGCGACGGCGCCTTGCTTACATCGTAGGGCATCCCGACCAGAAGTCCGGGATGATGAACGCCTGCACGGCACCGCCCTGCACTCCCTCCCTCACCTGCAGGCACCAAGGACCTCAAAAAGCGTTATTTGCTGCGTATTAGCATGCATGTAGACCGCACGACATGGATCGTCAGGCTGTTCAGGAGCGCTTCGGAATCATCGGTACCTCAGCTGCGATCGGAAAGGTCATAGACCGTACGCGTCAAGTGGCCCGCACAGACATCACGGTACTTATCGAGGGGGAAAGCGGAGTCGGGAAAGAGTTGATTGCGCATGCCATTCACCAGATCAGCCCGAGAAAACACCGACCGCTCAAGATTATCAACACGGGTGCCATCCCTGAAGGCTTGATAGAGTCCGAACTCTTTGGAGCTGAAAAGGGCGCCTACACGGGAGCCTCCGAGCGACGAACGGGGCTGTTCGAGGATGCGGACGGGGGCACGGTATTCCTTGACGAAATCGGCGAGATGCCTGCGGCCTCCCAGGTGCGCCTGCTGCGTGTGCTCGAAACCGGCACTTTCAATCGCGTAGGCTCATCCGCCGTGCGTACAACCGATGTGCGTGCTATTGCGGCCACGAACAAGGACCTGGGCCACGAAGTGGCCGCCGGGCGCTTCCGAGAAGATCTGTACTACCGGCTTAGCACCGTCATTATCCGGATTCCGCCCTTGCGCGAACGAAAGGAAGACATTCTTCCCATCTTCGAGTCGTTTCTGTTCGAATTGTCGCAGAAATACCGCACGCCTCTTCGGTCCCTGCAGGATGACGCCCGGGAGCTTCTTGTCCGCTATCGATGGCCGGGCAATGTGCGAGAATTACGCAATGTAGCCGAGCAGGCAGTGGTCCTTCACCGCGCAAAGACCGTCGATGCGGCAGCTTTGCGCCAGTTTCTGCGCGGTGTTTCCGCCGAGGCCGTGACTGCCGTATTGCCCGTGGCTCGAAACATTGCGGAGGACCGGGGAGATCTGCATGAACGGGAACTGATCTACCGAGCTCTGATTGAGCTCCGCATCGGTCTGCGAGAGTTGAAGACGGAAATGACCTCCGTGGCTCAGATTCTGCGACACCTGGCCATTCGCGGAGATTTGCGTCAAGAGGAGACGGCCAAGCACGTGGGCGACATTCCGCTTCTGCCGGGAAAGGACGAGCAAGCGCAACTGATCGAGGATACGACTTTCGAGATCGCTTCTTCTGACGAACCGCAGAAGGATGCGCCGCTGCCCGCCGAAAACCACGCCTCTCTGCCAACCCTCGAAGACGCCAAGCGCGAGCTCATAACCAAGGCTTTGGCCGTGTACGAAGGCAACCGGCGCCAGACCGCCAAGGCGCTGGGCATCAGTGAACGTACGCTGTACAGAACTCTCAAGGAGCTCGACGTGGAAGCATAATGCTGCGGTATGGAGTCATTGTTAGCCTGCTTTTGCCAGGCTGCGGCTATTACAGCTTCAGCGGCGCAAGCATCCCTTCCCACCTGACGACCATCGCCATCCCGCTGGCGGAGGACAACAGCCTGAGCCCGCTGACGGCGCTCGACCAGGCGTTGACTGATTTGCTTGTCGACAGGTTCGTGCGCCAGACTCGACTTGTGCTGACAACTGAAGACAATGAGGCCGATATTCTGCTGACGTCGCGGATCAGCCGCTACACCAATGCACCTACTGCGGTAAGTGGACAGGAGCGAGCACAATTCAACCGCGTTACGGTGACCGTATCGGCCCGTTACTACAACCGCGTCGACGACGACGCGCTGGAACGCTCGTTTAGCAACTTTGACGACTATGATCCGCTGGAAGGCGGACTTGAGGCCGAGGAAACGGCCGCGCTGGCGGCGCTGGAAAGCATTGCAGACGATCTGTTCACTGCCGCAACCTCAAACTGGTAATCCCGGAGGAATCGCCGCGGCCGGTAGCATATGGTAGTGCTTTCCGTCTTGTATGCAGGAGCGATCGCGGCGCTTGTCTTGTACGGGACGAATCTCTTCTGGCTGGCCTGGGTCCACACGCGGAGAGATGGCCTGCGCAAACGTCCCGGCGTCAGCTGCTCGCCGGAATCGCGGTCTCGCTGGCCGCGGATTACTGTGCAGATTCCGCTCTATAATGAGGCCCTGGTGGCGGAACGCGTCATCGACGCCTGTGCACGGCTGGACTACCCGGATCTGGAGATACAGGTGCTGGATGATTCGGTAGACGATACGCCAGCCATTGTCGGCGCTCGTGTTGAATACTGGCAGGAAAGGGGGATCGATATTCACCACCTGCGGCGCAGGCATCGGAAGGAGTACAAGGCAGGGGCGCTTGCATACGGCCTGAGCAAGGCAGCAGGAGATTTCGTAGCCGTATTCGACGCCGATTTCGTTCCTGAGCGCGACTTGCTCAAGCGCCTTATTCCCGTATTCGGCAATGGAAGGATCGGGATGGTGCAGGCGAGGTGGTCTCATCTCAATGCCGAGGATTCGGTGCTTACGCGCGTTCAGGCCTACGGTCTGGACGCGCACTTTGCCATTGAGCAGTCCGCCCGCATGCAGGCCGGCTGCTTCATCAATTTCAATGGCACGGCAGGAATCTGGCGTCGATCATGCATTGAGGATGCCGGAGGCTGGCAGGGAGACACGCTGGCCGAAGATCTGGATCTCAGTTACCGGGCCCAATTGCGGGGATGGCAATTCCGGTTCTTGCCCGACGTTGAGGCGCCTGCCGAGCTGCCGCGGAATCTGCAGGCATATCGTGCACAGCAATTCCGATGGACCAAGGGGGCCTGCGAAGCGGCCATCAAGTTGTTGTCCCGACTCTGGAAATCGAAGCACGCTGCGCGCGTTAAGCTGGAGGGCAGCCTTCACCTCACGTCAAACCTCGTATATCCGGCCCTGACCGTGGCCATGCTCCTTCATGCTCCACTGCTTAGGCTGGAATACGTCGGGGACGGCCCGGGCCGGATCTACTTCGCCGTAATGGGGCTGGGACTGATTGGCTTTCTCGGCTTCTTCCTTGTACAGGCCCTGGCTCAGCGGTCCTTGTATCCGGACTGGCCCAGGCGCCTGCTGTTTTTTCCGGTATTCATGGCAAGTAGCATGGGGCTCGCAATCAGCAACAGCCATGCTGTCTGGCAAGCCGTTCGGAGGCGAAAATCCGCGTTTGTTCGCACCCCCAAGTACGACGCAGCAGGCACCGGGACCTGGTGGCAGTCCAGGTACGCGTACATGAGGATTACGCCGGTTTTGTATCTTGAACTGTTCTTTGCGCTGTACTGCCTTGCAGGACTCGCCATTCTCCTCATGCAGCGGGACTGGGCTGCAGGCCTCTTCCAGGCCTGTTTTGCAGCCGCCTTTGTGTTGGTCAGCCAGTACAATCTGAGGGAAGCCTGGCTGCACATGAAGGCCGGATTGCCGGTCGCCGTTGCCGCTGAATGAACCGCACGTCAGAATGCCGCTATATTCGTTGACTCAGGCCACTTCGCTGATTGCCAAGGGGCACGCCCAGTACGTCCTGCAGGAACTGGTCGCCTGGACCGAGGAGAAACCCCTGGATCTGGCCGCTCGCTATGTGCTCGCGCACGCGTACGAGTCCACCGGTCAGTGGCCCGAAGCGGAGGCCGTCTGGCAGGATGCAAAGCGCCTTGTACAGGAACTAAAGGCGGAGCGGAATTCGCGGGCATTGCAGTCCCGGGCAGTCCACTTTGAGTTGACCGACGAACTCGAAGATTCACTGGAGATATTGCTGCGTCCTCGCCTGACAGGAGGCAGGGTGCCTTCTGAGCCCTCCCCACAGAGCGAGGAAGAGCTGCAGCACCTGATCCAGGAACTGGAATCAGCCAGAATGACGCGCATGCCCATTGCAGACGATTTTCCTGCGCCCCAGCTGGAAGATGATGTCGAGGGCATGGTGTCTGAAACCTTGGCGCGCATTCACGTCTCGCAGGGACAGCTGGCGGAGGCGGCAGACATTTTTGAGCAGCTGGCCGCGCAGCGGCCGGAAGACGCAAACCGATTCCGGAAGCGGGCTGCGGAGCTGCGAGCGCAATCAGAGGACGGCAATTCCTGACACGCGGCCTGCCCGCACGGCCATGGCAATCGCCGAGTCCCGGCCGCGGCTGGTAGCCGGGCTAATGAGCGGCACGTCCCTGGACGGCATCGACGTGGCATTTGCCAACGTGTCGGGAAGCGGAGACGATCTGTGGATGGAGCAGGTGGCCCATCTTGCAGTGCCGTATGATGCCTCGCTCCGCAGGCTGCTGCACGAAGCCGCAAGTGCCGACCGCTTCTCCGTGGAGACGCTTTCCCAACTCAATGTGAGACTTAGTTACGCCTATGCAGAGGCCGTTCGTAGCGCGGCGTCATCGGGCGGGATCAGGGAAGGCACCATTGACCTGGCCGGATGTCATGGACAAACCGTTCGCCATGTTCCGGATGCCGCCCGCTGCGCCGGCTTGGACGTTCGGTCAACGCTCCAGATTGGTGACCCATCCACGCTGGCCAATCTGCTCGGAATTCCCGTGGTCGGTGACTTCCGTCTCGCGGATATTGCGCTCGGAGGCCAGGGTGCACCCCTCGTTCCGTATTTTGATCACGCTCTCTTCGCCGACGAAACGGAGACTCGAGGACTGCTGAATCTGGGCGGAATCGCCAATATCACCGTCCTCCCTTCCGGTCGGGACCCTGCGCGGGTATATGCCTTCGATACCGGACCGGCCAACATGCTTATTGACGCGCTGGCCAGCCGGCTTCTGGGCGCGCCCTTCGACGTTTCCGGCGCCACGGCCGCCCGCGGCCGGCTGGACAAGCCGCTGCTAGCCAGGGCCCTGCAGGACAGATACTTCCAGCAGGCACCGCCCAAGTCCACCGGCCGCGAGCGATTTGGTGACAATTTCTTTCGGAAGTTCCTCGAATGGGGCAAGGATGCCTCGCCTGAAGACCTTCTGGCGACGGCCACGGAACTGACGGCCGCCTCTGTTTTCGACGCTTGTTCGCGTTACGTGCACGACCGCCTGGATGTGCTCATCATTTCGGGGGGCGGAAGCCTGAATAGTCACCTCGTGGCAAGGCTTGCGCATTACTTCCACCCTGTGCCCGTCCGCTCAACTGTGGAATATGGCATTGACGCCTCGGCCAAGGAGGCGCTTTGCATGGCCGTTCTTGCCCACGAAACCATGAATGCGGTGCCAACTGGCATGCCCGCCGTAACCGGTGCTACCAGGGCTGCTGTCCTCGGCAAGATCTGCCTGCCGGCATAGGCCTGGGCGGAGTCTGTGGAATCGGCACCGGATTCCTGCGGGCTACTGCCGTATCCTTCACGCCTCGGTCAGGGCCTCCATGCGCACGAGGCCAGACACTGCGCCCATCTTGTCCGGCCCCGCCAGCGGGGATGGGGCAAGCTGACGGCTATTCTCCGGCAGATGCGGGCAAATCGCCACGCTCGGCAATGCGCGCCGCGCGGCAGCCAAGGATTCTTGGACCCGCACCGGCGGCAAGAGGCTCTTATATTCGTGCACTGCCCGAAACGCAATGCCGCCCTCTCGGTTGACTGAATTGTAATGATCGAAAGGGATGCGCCCGGAGACGAAGGAGGCATCGCCAGCTTCGCGTTTGCATGAAGCCTAGCTATCCGCAGCACAGCTGGCGCGGGAGGCTCGCCATTGCAGCGATACCGATATGCATGGCGGGTATCATGCTCTCGTGGGATTTGTCCAGGAACGGACGATACGGCGCGGCCGGCGGCGCATTCTTCCTTTCATTGCTGCTAGCATGCCTGTTTACGGTTGGCTGGTTCTTCCAACTCGCCAGTCGGGGCAACCCGCCTCTGTCCGCAGGATCACAATTGCCCGTTTCTCACTGGCGTCCCCTGCAGTGCGTTGCCGGATTGCAGAAGGTATTTCGCAATCGCAAACGCGTACAATGGGTAAGCAGCCTGGCTGCGGCCTTGATGCTGCTCATCGAATTTATGCCGGTCCTTACCGGATCCCCTGAAAGACTGCCGTATATCGTGGACGGCAGGATTGACGCGCTCTGGCTAGTGCTGGATGGTGCGCCGTTGATTCTGATGGTGCTCTTCTTCGCTTGGGCGGCCTTCAGGTACGACCATCTCTTCCGCCTACACTACAGGTGGGTGGCCCGCAGGCATGCAGCGTTCCGTGACGCCGAGGTAGTGGCGGAAGCGCAACGCCTTTACGATGAGCTGCGTCTGGCGAGTCCGTTGCCCCTTCGGCCGCGCGCCGTGGTGTAACCGTCAGGCTGCAGGTTTCCGAAGGCACCCGGCGGCCACGCTGGCGCCGACTGCCAGAGTGTGTGGACCCAGAGCAGAGGTTACCACGGCGCCTCACAGCCTGCGTCGGGCATGCCCGCAAGGAACTGGTCGCGGTGCCGCTTGCGCTCCAGCGATCCGATGGGCGAGCCTGGAGGCATGGAGAGCGGCACCTGGCCTTCCTCCACGCGGTACTCACGTGCGAGATACCGGTCGAGCTGGTCCATGACAAACCCCCGGTGCGCCACCGTGCGGATATCCCGCGACGGACCCGGATTCTCGACGAGCCAGCCGCGAATCTCGTGCAGCTTTTGCGTGGCCATCGCGCGTGCCGCAGGAGCGGCCCGTTCGTTGGCGCTCAGATCCACCAGCTCGTCGACCCAGACCTGCTGTACTACGCGCTGCAGCTCTGCATCGTAGGCCCCGCGCGGTACGTCTGCGCCCCACGTGGCACTGCTTACCACTTCCAGCACCTCCTTGAAGTCCGGCAGGCTGCTGTCAAAGTCCTGTTGGTAGGAAAGGCGCGCAGCCCGTTCCGGATGCACAATGGTCGACAACACGAGACCTGCAACAGCGGCTGCGGGAGCATACGGATCGAACGTCAGTCCCGTATGACCCGGAAACAGCTCCCGGTGCTGTCCGAATCCGGGCGGCCTTGGCGGGAGCTGCGTCCTGATATTCTCCGGCAGGCGGAGTGCCTCGGGCTGCAGCGCCGTCGTGAGCATGCTGAGGGCCGAACGCTGCGTTGCGGCCGGAACGGCCTCCGGCAGCGGCTCCGAGCCTCCTTTCACGGCGTAGCTGTAGCTGACTCCTCCGAGCAGCTTGGCCGTCGCCTCCACCTGGTAGCGATGCCTGAGATAGAGGGGTACGAGGGCTTCCTCCAGCATCGCGAGTGGCCTGCCGCTTCGCACAGCGCCGACTCCGAAGCGCTCCAGCGCAATGCGCCGCACCTGCATTTCGTCCTGGAGCGCGATTACCATGTCATCGCCGTTGTCCCAGAGATGCGCCGCCGGATGTGCCGAACCGCCAGGCCTGGCGTCCGCATCCGTGATATACTGCAGCCCACGGGCTCGCGCGCCATCCAGTATGCCCGTGAGCATCTCTTTATCTGCCTGGCCCGCGAGCGGCTGTGCGTAGCCGAACGCGATAGCCACGCTGTCCCATGCTCCAAGCCCCGGGGCATAGGCCTCCTCCAGGGAAATCGTGCCGGCCTCCGTGACGGTGGCAAGCGGAGCGGGGTAGTCCATGACCGAGGCCCGGCCGGAGTAGGATGCCGCGAAGTTGTGGGACAGTCCCAGCGTGTGCCCAACCTCGTGTGCGGACAGTTGCCGTATGCGCGCAAGCGCCATGCGAAGCATCGGGTCGTGCTGTAGATCAACTCCGGTCGCATTCGCATCCTCGTACGGGGCAAGAAGACCTTCCGCAATGAGGTAATCCTGCCTGACACGCAGGGATCCAAGCGTTACATGCCCCTTGATGATCTCCCCCGTGCGAGGATCCGTGACGCTTGAGCCGTAGCTCCATCCTCGCGTTGCCCTATGCACCCACTGAATGACATTGTACCGGATATCCATGGGATCCGCCCCCTCCGGCAGCAACTGCACCTCGAAGGCATTGGTGAAGCCCGCAGCCTCAAAGGCCCCTGCCCACCAACGGGCCCCATCCAGAAGTGCGGTACGTACAGGCTCCGGCGTGCCCGGATCAAGGTAGTACGTGATGGGCTCTACCGGGTCGCTCACCTCCAGCGTGGAGTCCTGCTTTACGAGTCGATGCCGCCTTATGTAGCGCCTGACCAGGTCTTCGCCAACAGGGGTGGCGTAGTCTCGATAGGTAACGGTCCCGTAGCCGGACCCAGGGTGGAAGGCTCTCGGCTCGTAGCCCGGCTCCGGCAGCATGACAAAAGAGTGGCGAATACGCAGTGTGACAGCGAACGGATCTGCCGCCACTTCGCGTACATAGCTTCCCGGACTCTCGCCAACCAGCGTGATGCGGGCCTCCATTTCCGTGTTCCGGGGAAAGGACCTGAGCATTTCCGGCACAGGGGCGCTGCGCGATCGCTCCAGGCTGTAGCTGCCCTGCCCTGCGGCCCTTAGGGTGCGCGCCGCCCCGTGAACATCCCGGACTATGAAGTCAGTGGCATCGACCAGCACGCGTCCATCCTCCTCGGCGGCAATCTCGAAGCCCCATAGGATGCCTTCAGCGAAAGCATCCCGGACGGCGCTCTGCTCGTGTGCATTCGTGCTTTCTGCCCGGTAGCGGAGGTTGCGCCTGACAAGGAGCACCTTGTTGCCGATTCTCTCGAGGCGCACCAGCCGGGTAGCGCCCAGCTGTCCCCTGTCCAGCCCGATATCATTGGATCCCAGGCCCGCAGTCAGCGAGGAGACATAGAGAAAATCCTCTTCAAATGCCTCGATTTCCAGGTATACCCTGCCAGCTGCGGCATCCCAGTACAGCGAGAAAAAGCCGTCCCTTTGTACAAAGCCTTCCGTCTTCTCCGCGATCGTAGGCATGTCTTGACCATGCACGGTCGCTGCTCCGAAGAAGAGAACGACCGCGCCTGCAATGCCCTTGTAAGTCTGCATGTCTTGTGCCTGGTTGCCCTTGTTATCAATGAAGCGCGCAGCAGGAGCGCTACCCGCCGCAAAAGGCGGCAAGGCACCCGATCACGCTTGCCCGCTCAGGGATATTACCGCCCATGGATTTTCAGGATTCTGCCTGAATTCCCAATTTCTTTGCCTGTTACAGGTCTGTCCACCAGCCGACCCCGATGCCAGGACAGCTGGCGGACACTATCTTTGGCACACTCTTGTGGACGAATCGTTTGATATCTGATGGGTACTAATGCGTCAGGTGGGCAAGTCGTGCAGGTGCTCGGTCCGGTCGTCGACGTGGCCTTTACCCCCGGCGCCGTTCCAGACATACTGGACGCTCTGGAGATAGATCGCGGAGAGCAAGGAATTCTCGTGCTCGAAGTCCAGCAGCACCTGGGCGAGAACCGGGTGCGGGCCGTTGCCATGGACTCCACGGATGGCCTGACGCGTGGCGACGAGGTCACGAGTACGGGACAGCCCATTGCCATGCCGGTCGGCCCGCATATCCGCGGAAGACTGTTCAATGTGGTCGGCCAGGCCATTGACGGTCTGCCTCAACCCGAGGCGGAAGGAAGCCTGCCCATCCACCGCGAGCCACCGGCCTTTGCGGATCTTTCGACCAGCGTGGAGATGCTCGAAACAGGCATCAAGGTCGTGGACCTGATACAGCCGTACGCCCGCGGCGGGAAGATCGGCCTGTTCGGGGGCGCAGGCGTGGGCAAGACCGTCCTTATCATGGAGCTCATAAACAACATAGCAAAGGCGCACGAGGGGTTGTCGGTCTTTGCGGGAGTTGGCGAGCGAACCCGCGAAGGCAACGACCTGCTGCGGGAGATGATCGAGAGCGGCGTCATGCAGTATGGACCTGCATTCAGGGAAGCCCTTGAGGAAGGCCGGTGGGATCTTTCCACGGTCGACACGGACCTCGTCAAGGAGAGCAATATCAGCCTGGTCTTCGGCCAGATGAACGAGCCTCCGGGCGCACGGGCGCGCGTGGGCCTCTCCGGTCTTACCATTGCGGAGTATTTCAGGGACCTGGGCGGCCGGGACGTGCTGCTGTTCATCGACAATATCTTCCGCTTTACGCAGGCCGGCTCTGAAGTCTCG
>CAZXEU010000029.1:0-54275 GCA_964639665.1 uncultured Rhodothermaceae bacterium
CGCACTGTGGAAAGGGCCCGGAAAAAATTCCTTCGGCCTCGAGCTTCGAGGCTCCGCAGCTCGCTGCTCCGCCTCGAAGCTCGGCCTCTCTTAATCCAATTTTAATTGTCGTCGGCCTCAATCTATATTGACGTTGATCAGTGGTGGACACGGCCGCTCGTTTGGTTGCGTGAGTCCGACAAGCTGGGTCAGTACGGGAGTATCTTCGCAAGCTTCGTCCTTTTGCCGGCGTCGACGCTCTTGTTCGCTCGGCTGCAGGTTGCGGATTAGCGCTTGGAATTGCGGCTCAGACCCCGAGTTGCGACCCAACATTGTCCGCTGCTAAGGAAACCTGACGGACTTGTTAGGTGACATGATTCCAGGCAGCGCTAACCAAGTCCGCTTGGCCTCTTTTTAGCGCTGGACCGGGCGTTAGTCGATGCCGGTATTACCTGCTACGTCGGCTACTTGTCTTCGGGCGTCGCGTCGGCAAAGCGTGCCGGTGTGCTTTCGATTGCAGTCGTGTGGGCTATGGCAGACGGGAGGGCGCTACGCAGATCTGTACCACACCAGTATTTCGACATGGTGGGCCAATTGCAAGACTACAGCGAATCGCTGCGGCGCTTGAGCCGGGCTGTTACAGGCTCAGGGCCTGGTCCCGCTGCTGGATGGGCAAGGGTCCAACCGCTCGCCTTCCTGGACTGATCTGATATGTCGGTGGTGGCATACCAAATGTTCGGGTAGAACGTCCACGTTCCGTAGTCAATCAAGAGATTGGCATGTCACCTACAGGCTCTTGGTATCAGGCGGAGAAAACGACAGCTGCCAGGATATTCGGGCTGCATACAACAAATCGGCGGAGTCTTGGTGGCGGCATTCTCTGCCTGCGGTGCCCGGCAAGAAATCTTGTCAAGGGCACTCGGACCGGCGGGGAAGTTTGGACGCCAGCCTAGACACTAAACCCGAAGTATTCCAGCGCATTGTTAAAGCAGATGCCCTCCACGACTTGCCCCAGCCAGTCCATTTCTGAAGGCAAGCTGCCCCTTTCCACTTCCGCACCGATCATGCCGCAGAGTATGCGGCGAAAGTACTCGTGGCGCGGAAAGGAAAGGAAGCTCCGCGAATCCGTGAGCATGCCGACAAACCTGCTCAAGAGTCCCATGTTGGCCAGCGCCGTCAGCTGACGCCGCATTCCGTCCTCCTGATCCAGGAACCACCAGGCCGTCCCGAACTGGACCTTGCCGGGCTTGCTGCCGCGGCAAAAGTTGCCAGCCATCGTCGCCAGAACCTCGTTGTGCGCGGGGTTGACGCTGTAAAGGATCGTGGGCGCGAGGCTGTCAGTCTGATCAAGCCGGTCCAGAAACCGGGCAAGATCCGTGGCAATGGCAAAGTCGCCTATGGAATCAAACCCTGAATCCCGCCCGACTTCGCGTGCACCCCATGTGTTCGTGTTTCGCAGGGCCCCGAGGTGGAATTGCTGCACCCATCCCCTGGCGTGATCCAGAAGTGCCAGTTCGTGCAGGATCCACGACTTGAAAACGGCCACGTCGTGCGCGGAAGGGATGCGTCCCTTTCGTACTGCAGAAAATATGTCCTCGATCTCGCGCTTGCTGTACGGCTCGGCGTAGAGCACCTCTTCTCCGTGATCCGAGACGCAGCAGCCACGCTCGTCAAAGTACGCGTGGCGGCGCTCCAGAGCGTCCATTAGCGCAGACGGACCGCTGATGTCCACGCCAGCCGCGTCGGCAAGCGTGTCGACGTAAGCGTTGTAAGACTCCGGATGCAGTATCGCGGACGCACGGTCAGCCCTGAATCCGGGCAGTACCCGGATGTCGAAGTCCCGGAGCTGGTCGTGCTCCCACAGCGTCTCGCACGGGTCATTGGTTGTACAAACGAGGCGAACGTCCATCTGTCGCAGGATTCCACGCACCGAGAAATCATCCTCCCGCAATAGGTCATTGCAGCGGTCGAATACGCTTCGTGCTGAACCGGGCGCCAGGATTGTCTCGATTCCGAACGGCCGACGCAGCTCCATGTGGGTCCAGTGATACAGCGGATTGAGGACCGTATACGGCACGGTTTGGGCCCACTTCTCGAATTTCTCCCAGTCGGTGGCAGCTCCCGTGCAGTAGCGCTCCGGCACTCCGTTGATGCGCATGGCTCGCCACTTGTAATGATCTCCCTCCAGCCAGGCCGCCGTAATGGTATCGAACCGGCGGTCGCGCGCGATATCCTCCGCCGGCAGGTGGCAGTGATAGTCGATGATCGGCATCCGCGACGCGTGGTCGTGGTACAGCTGCCGGGCCGGGGCGCTCTCAAGCAGAAAATCATCGTGCAGAAATGCGGTCATGGCGCCAGGATCATGGCCCGGCAAGATACGCCTGCCGGCCTTGACAATCGCCCGGCCCCTGCAGTACGTTCACGGCAAAAGATCTTGCCATGGTACCGCCTCGCATTATTGGCCCGTTTGTATCCACGTCTCCCAAATCGGCAGCGGCTCGCGCGATCAAGGGTCGCGCGGTCGTACCGGGCGCTGACCAGCTGCGGGAGGTAGAGCTGTTCGATGCGCGCCCTGCGCTCAACCGGCGCGTGGAGATCATCACTGCAGAGAACTCCAGTTTCCGGTTCCTCCGCCAGGCCCGCATAGCCCTGGACGCCGGAGCCTCCGGCTACGCCCCGGTACCTGTACAGGTGGGCGGAGCAGAGGAGGCCCTCTTTTACGTCAATCGCGGCAGCGCCACCATCGACACCGGCTCCGGCACGTACTCGCTCGGGATGGGAGACGTGCTATATGTCGGGCTTGGGGAGACGGTGACCATTGCATGCGACGGCGGATTGTGCGACGTAAGCGAATTTCGGGCGGTAGACTGCCACACCAGGTACCCGATTGCGCTGGTCAGGCACAGCGATATCGAAGGCACGGAACTGGCCGCCGATGTAGGCACGAAGCGACCCATGTCGCGGCGCACGGTGTACAAGCTCGTCGACCAGAATATCGGAGCCTGCCGGCTGCTGTTTGGTGACACGTTCATGGCCAGCGTAGGGGGCGTGGGAAGCTACCCTCCGCATTTTCACGGGCCCGGTGGACCATCCGGGCTGGGACCCGATGCCAAGGAGGAGATCTATCATTTCCGCTGTGCCAGCGTGATTCCGGGAGATGTCCCGTACGTCCTGCAGAATTGCGCCAGGCCAGGCGAACCGGTCAATACCTATGTGCACCTGTTTGACGAGCAGGCGATCAACGTCACACCCAATTTTCATGATACAATTGCCCCGGCCACCGTGGACTTCATGTTTGTATGGTGCCTGGGGGCCTACACGGAGAACGCGCGCGACTGGTCCAGAATCATAACGAGGCCGGGCTACGAGAATGAATGGTAAGCTTGGCATTGCCGCTGCGCTGATCCTGCTCGGTTGCAGCCGCGCGGAAGATGCCCGCGTCATAAGGCTCGGCCACGGCCTGGATACCAACCATCCCGTACATCAGGCCATGGTGTACCTGCAGCAGCGGGTCGAGGAGAAATCTGGCGGCTCCCTGCGCATCATGATTTATCCGAGCCAGCAGTTGGGAACGGAAAGGCAGCTGCTGGAACTGCTTCAGCTGGGCAGCCTCGGCATGACCAAGGTAGCTTCCGCTGTGCTGGAGGGCTTTGCCCCCCAATACAAGGTGCTCAGCCTCCCCTACATCTTCCGCGACGAGGCCCACCGCTTTGCTGTTCTGGAAGGAGAGATCGGCCGGGAACTCCTTGTATCAAGCGAGGCCTATTGGCTCCGCGGCCTGACCTATTACGACGCCGGCACACGAAGCTTCTATACCAAGGAGCATCCGGTCGCCTCGCCGGATGACCTTGAGGGTCTCAAGATCCGGACGCTGGAGAGTACGACACAGGTACAGATGGTCAACGCCCTTGGTGGATCCGCAACGCCCATATCCTGGGGAGAGTTGTACACCGCCCTGCAGCAGGGAGTGGTGGACGGCGCCGAGAATAACCCCCCTTCCTTCTATACTTCCCGGCACTACGAAGTTTGCAAGTTCTATTCCCTGGATGAACACAGCGGGATGCCGGACGTGCTGCTCATTAGCACCATTGTCTGGAATTCACTTTCGGATCAGGAACAAAGCTGGCTGACAGAAGCAGCGTGGGAATCTTCAGCCTACCAGAAGGAGCTATGGAAGGCTGCCACGGCCGAAGCCCTGGATGCCGTACGGGCGGCCGGCGTTGAGATCCTGTATCCGGACAAGGCGCCGTTTGCCGCACGCGTCGCCCCGATATACGAAAGCTACCGGGGCGATGCGGTCCTCTACCCTCTCATCGAGCGCATCCAGAACCTGGGCACGCCCTAGTCCACGCACATGATCAGACTTCGCGGCTATGTGGACCGGATTCTTTTCGGCACACTCGCCACCATCATGGCAGTGCTGGTTCTGGCTGTTCTTTGGCAGGTCTTCACCCGCTTTGTGCTGCGCGATCCGAGCTCCTACACAGAGGAGCTCGCCCGGTACCTGATGATATGGCTGGGATTGTTGGGGGCCGGCTATGCGGCCGGTCAGCGCCTTCACCTGAGCATCGACCTCTTCCGGCGGAGTCGCAAAGTCGAGATTGCGATCGAGGCGTGCACGCTCTGTTTTGCCATCCTTGCCCTGATCATCGGCGGCAGCCGGCTGGTATGGACCATGCTTTACCTGGGCCAAACGTCTGCGGCTCTTCAGATTCCGCTCGGCTTCGTGTATGTGGCAGTACCCATAAGCGGCGTGCTCATTGCATTCTACGCTTGCGCACACATTCTGCAGGTGCTAGATGGAAGCGATTGACGCTGTCATCCTCGCGCTTGCGTTTGCGACGCTGCTGGTGCTCGGTGTGCCTATCGCCTACAGTATCGGTCTGGCGACGCTGGCTACCATGGTGCTCAGCATGCAGACGATGCCGGCCCTCACCACCGAGGCACAGCGCATAGCTACAGGCCTGGACAGCTTCGCACTCCTTGCCATTCCGTTCTTCATCCTGGCCGGCCAGGTCATGAACAGGGGCGGCATGGCACGGCGACTAATTGACTTTGCCAAGTCCCTACTGGGGATGCTGCCTGGTGGCCTCGCCCATGTCAACATAATGGCTTCCATGCTATTCGGAGCCATTTCCGGGTCAGCCGTGGCAGCCGCCTCCGCAGTGGGCGGAGTCATGGCCCCGCAGATGGAAAAGGAAGGGTACGACCGCAACTACGCCGCAGCTGTCAACATCACGTCCGCAACCACGGGGCTGCTCATTCCGCCGAGCAACATCCTGATTGTCTATTCCCTTGCCAGCGGGGGCGTCTCCATAGCCGCACTGTTCCTGGCGGGGTACCTGCCCGGAATTCTGGTCGGCCTCTCCCTCATGGCCGTTGCTGCCTACCTGGCAAACCGAAGGGGCTACGGAAAGGCCAGGGCCACGTCACTGGCGACCACGCTGCGACGATTTGTGGACGCGCTTCCGAGCCTGACGCTGCTCATCGTGGTAATGGGCGGCATTGTTGCCGGCGTCTTTACCGCCACGGAAGCCGCGGCCGTAGCGGTCCTGTATGCCCTTGTGCTGGCCTTCATCTATCGCGAAATCACGTTACGCGACCTGCCCCGGATCTTTGTCGATGCCTCGTGCACGACCGCCGTCGTGCTGCTCTTGGTGGCTACCAGCGTGGGCATGTCCTGGATTATGGCCTATGTCAACATTCCGCAGACCGTGACCGCAACGCTGGTATCGCTGACGGACAATGGCATCGTAATACTGCTGATCATCAACGTGATCCTTCTTTGCGTCGGCGTCTTCATGGACATCACGCCGGCAGTGCTCATCTTTACCCCAATCTTTTTGCCCATTGCCGTAGAGCTCGGCATAGATCCCCTTCATTTTGGCATCATCATGGTGCTGAACCTGTGCATCGGGCTCTGTACGCCGCCAGTGGGAAGCGTGCTCTTTGTGGGCATCGGAGTGGCCAGGACTTCCATGTCCCAGGTTGTGCGGCCGCTCTTGCCACTGTTCTTGGCCATGATTGTGGCGCTTCTCGTGGTTACGTATGTGCCGGCCCTGAGCGCATGGCTGCCAGCCTTGCTCCTGGATTGATTGGATAGAGGCCTGCCTCATGGCGTTACCCATGCTTGGCCCGCACATTCACGCACCGGCCGCTGCGCTGCCGGAGCGGATCGTTCAATTCGGCACCGGCCGGTTCCTGAGAGCATTTGCGGACTGCTTCGTTCACGAGGCCAACCAGGACGGGCGCTACGATGGCCGCATTGTCGCCGTGCAGTCGACCGGACGTGCCCGAGCACGGCTCTTGCAGCGGCAGGCCGGTCTCTACACGCTCTGGGTTCGCGGGGGCGCGCCTTCAAAGCCGCGGGAATCGCACCGCGTGGTATCCTCGGTAAGCCGTGGCCTGTCGGCCGCCGAAGAGTGGCCGGACGTCCTGGAACTTGCTCGAAGCCCGGACCTCCAGGCCGTTTTTTCCAATACCACCGAAGTGGGTCTTTCACTTTCTGCCCATGACAGCGCCGAGGGGCGTCCTCCACAGTCATTCCCGGCAAAGCTGGCAGCGCTTCTGCTTGCCCGCGCCAGGCACTTCGACTGCGACCCGGATCGCGGACTCGTCATCCTGCCATGCGAACTCATTGAGGATAACGGGAACCTGCTGCGCCATCTGGTTCTCGAGACCGCCAGAAATTGGTGCGTGGAGCGTCCCCTTGAGGAGTGGCTGGACTCGGCCAACGTCTTCTGCAACACGCTGGTGGACCGCATCGTGCCCGGCCTGCCCTCGGGGGCCGAAATAGCGGCATTCGAAGACCGCATAGGTTACCGGGATGAGCTGCTGACCGTGGCGGAGGAGTACCGTCTGTGGGCTATTGAAGCCGACCGTTCACCCGGGTTTGCAACCGGAGACTCGTCCATTGTCGTTTGTCCGGACATCACGCCCTACAGGCTTCGCAAGGTTCGGCTGCTAAACGGCGGCCATACGCTCAGCGTCCCTCTCGGTTTTCTGGCCGGAAATCGCACGGTTCTGGAAAATATGCAGCATCCGCTCACCGAGAGGTATATCGAAGCCTTGCTCCGAGAAGAGATTGGCCCTGTCCTCGCCGTGGATCCCGTCAGTGTTTCGCCCTACGTGGATGAAGTTCTGGACCGCTGGCGGAATCCGTTTCTGCGCCACGCACTGATCGATATCACGCTGCAGGGGACCACCAAAATGCGGCATCGCGTAGTCCCGTCGCTGAGAGAATTCTACGCCACGCACCACTGCGTGCCCCACCTGATGGCGGCAGGCTTCGCCTCCTATCTGCTGTTCAGCCGGGGCGAGGGCAGCAGCGAGGCCTTTTCAGGCTCCTGGCAGGACGCGCGCTATCCCATTAATGACGACCGCGCCGGTGTCCTGGCTGCTTACTGGCAGCGTGAAGATGCGGAGAGCGTCGCCCGCGCTGTCTGCTCGGACGCCGGCTTGTGGGGAACGGACCTTGGCAGCTTGCCAGGCTTCGCCGAAGCCGTTGCGGACTACCTGGCTCTGATGCTTGACCGGGGTATCGAAGCGGCTATTGAAAAGGCCCTGGGCGAAGCACTCTAGCTGAACGCGACTGCCCTGTTGAATCTTGTTGAAGAGGGCACCTCGCCCCTGCCCCGTCGTTTGCCGACTGCGATGTCCCGGACCTTTACGCTGCACAACACGCTAACCGGCAGGACGGAGCCTCTTGCGCTCCAGGAGGAAGGGCACCTGCGCTTTTACGGATGCGGGCCGACCGTCTACTCGTACGCGCATATCGGCAACTTCCGCTCGTTTCTGACGGCAGATCTCATCCTGCGCACTGCACAGGCCATAGGATGGAAGACGACATACGTCACCAACATTACGGATGTCGGACACCTGACAGCCGACGACTACATTGACCCTTCCGGCGAGGACCGCATGGCGCGGGCCCTACGCTCCAAGGAGGGCGACCGATTCGCCAACGTCTGGGACCTGGCACGCTACTACGCGGAGACCCTGATCCAGGACTGGCGCACACTCAACTTGCGCGAGCCGGATGTGCGCCCGCGTGCCACGGAGCATGTTCAGGAACAGATCCGGGCCATTGAAGCGCTCGTGGCAAATGGAGCCGCCTACGAGACGCGGCAGGGAGTGTATTTTGCCGTTCCGACCTTCCGGGAATACGGAAAACTCTCCGGCAACGATGCCGCGGCTTCGCTCGAGACTGCCGTCAGGGCCGTCGTGGTGGACCCTGAAAAGCGCGATCCGCGTGATTTTGCGCTATGGAAGAAAGACCCGGACCATCTTATGCAGTGGCACAGCCCGTGGGGTTGGGGATTTCCGGGCTGGCACATAGAATGCTCCGTCATGGCCCAGACCTACCTGGGCGAAACCATCGACCTCCATTCAGGCGGCGAGGACCTAATCTTTCCCCACCACGAATGCGAGATCGCCCAGGCGGAAAGCCTGACCGGGCGGCCGTTCGCCACGCATTGGGTCCACTCCCGCTTTCTTCAGGTCGAGGGCCAGAAGATGTCCAAGAGACTGGGCAACTTTCATACCGTCCGCGATCTGGTGTCCCGCACGGCCGGTGGCACGGGCGCGGTGAATCCACTGGCGCTGAGGCTTGCGCTCATCTCGGGGCAGTACAGGAAGCCGTTCAACTTCACGTTTGCCACGCTGCGGGACTGCGCGCGCCACGTACAGCGGTTCTCCGAAGGATGGGCCCTGGTGAACCAGGCCGCGGCGGAAGGACCGGATCTCCTCGGCAACGCATTGGAGGAAGTTTTCGAGCGGGCACTGGCGGCAATGCTGGATGACCTGAACACGCCTGCGGCGATTGCTGCGGCCCTCGACGGCCTGAAGCAGATCCTTGGTAGCGGGGCGTCCCTGAGCGCGGCGTCAGCACGCAGCGGCCGCACCTTTCTGGGTCGCATCAACGGACTACTGGGCATTGTATACGATGAGGAAGCGGTCTCCTCCGTGGAATCGCCCGATCCTCTCGAAGAACAGATTGAACGCCTGCTGGCAGAGCGCGCCGATGCGCGCAAGAACAAGGACTTCAGCCGGGCCGATGCCATTCGGGACCGCATCGACGCACTCGGAATCGAAGTAATGGACGCGCCCAGCGGCACGACCTGGCGCCGCAAAGTGCACATTCCCTGACGCCCATGAAAATCAAGGCCATGAACACGGACAAGCTTACCGGCGGAATGGCCCGCCTGGTAAACCGCCTCCTGGAGGAAGGCTCCTTCACCGGCAACGAAGAGGTTGACGAGCTTCTGAGGACCGACCCGAACGCCATCATCCTGGGCCTGCTCTACGAACAGCGAATACGCGCGGAAGTGGCCTTTACAGGCGCTTTCCGGCTCTACGAGCGTCTTGGCCATCTGGACATGAGGCAAATCGCCGGCATGGACCCGGAAGCGTTCCATGCGGCGTTTGCCCAATCGCCTGCTGTACACAGGTTTTCCAATAAGATGGCCGATTTCACGCAGCGCGTGGCCAGGGTGGTTGCCGAAGACCTGGACGGCAACGCCGCGAATCTCTGGAATGATGGTGCAGACGCAGTCACCGTGCAAAAGCGCGTGCAGAATCTTCCGGGATTCGGTCCCACCAAGTCGGGGAAGCTGAAGTACGTGCTCCATTTTCTGGGCTACCGGGACTATTCGGACCAGTAGGCGCAAAGGCTGCCTACAGAACCCTGCAGCCCGTCGGGTCCGGCGCCACACTGCGGCAGCGATCCGAAGGCTGCCAGCACAGAGAAGCATCAGGCGCCGCGAAGCGGCAAGCGCATCCAGAATTCGGTTCCCGACGCCTCTGAGGTGCGGAAGCCGATCTCGCCCCCAAGGTCCTCGACGCTTCGCCGCGCAATGGCCAGCCCAAGACCCGTACCGCTGGTCTTCGTGGAGAAGCTGGGCTCAAAAATGTGCTCCCAGAGATCCGGCGGAATTCCCGGCCCCGTGTCGGCTACCGTACTGTAGGCTACGCCGCCGTCACTTGCTTCCGCCGCAATCGTTACGGTGCCGGCCTCCCGATCCCGCACTGCCTCCAGCGCGTTCTTGACCAGATTGATGTAGATGCGGCGCAGCTCCTCCCGATCAGCCTCGATACGGAGCGATTCCTCGACCAGTTCGGTCCGGATTTCCACGTGCGGCGGTGCCTCCTCCTGCATCAGGGATACAGCTTCCCCGATTACTTCTCCTAGGTCCAGCGTCTCGACGGTGCGCGGCGGCATGCGTGCGAATCCGGCAAACTCGTTGGCAATCCGGGCCATAGCATCCATCTGATGCACGAGCGTGACGGTAATGCGATCAAACAGCTCACGGAACCTGCCGCCGGAAGTCGCAGGGGGATCTTCTTCAAGCGCCCTTCGAAGATGCTGCACGGACAGCTTCATCGGTGTCAGCGGGTTCTTTATTTCGTGCGCCACCTGGCGCGCCATTTCTCGCCATGCTAACTGTCGCTCCTGGCGGGCAAGCCGCGTTCGACTCTCGGCCAATTGCGACTGCATCTCGTTGAAGGTTTCGACCAGCTCACCCACCTCGTCCCTAGAAGCTATGGCCGGCATCCGCTCGAATCGGCCCTTGGCTGCCGCTGCCAGTCCTGCACGGAGCCGGGCTATCGGTCTGGCCAGCGCATTGGCCAGAAGAGAGGCAGTGGCCATGACCAGGACCAGAATCACCAGGAGTGCGCCGAAGAGATAGGCCAGCGTACGCGCTCTCTCCTCCTCGATGCGCTCCTGCTCAGGCAATGCCGGTACAGACAACACAAACCGGGTACGGCCGGCGGCATCCAGAAGCGCGCTGTATCCGGATGTGAAGGAAATTGCACCCAGACTGTTCTCTACAAAGGCAAGGCTGTATCCGTCCAGCTCCAGCGATTCGTGCACCTCGATGGGCAACCGCGTATCTACAATCCGCTCCTCCACCAATCGCTCCCGGCTGGCGCCTGCCAGGCCGCCGTCCCTGTAAAGCACCAAGTCCAGTCCGGCGCGCGCGGAAAGTGAGTCGAGCGACACACGTTCGAGCACGCCGTAGACCGGCTCGTCAACTGCCGCTTCCTGCTCGAGTGCCGCCTCGATGCTCTGCAGATGTTGCCGCAGCCAGCTCTGCACGGCACGATCGTTCTCCTCGGTTACGACTTCGACTCCAACGAATCCTACCGTTATAACGGCGACGATACCGACGACCAGAAACGCGTTCAGCACTCGGTCGCGGAACTGGACGCGTGGTGCAGGCAGAAGGCCGGCGCGCATGCGCCAGTACAGTCCTGCCAGAAAGCACGGCAACCCGACCAGAAGCCCGGCCACCGTCAACCGCAGCAGGTAGTACAGGTGGTCGAATGTGGTATACGCTGACGTTCTGACCGCCAGGACGCGGGGCGGGAAGCCCTGCGTCTCCAACTGCCGGTAGAATGTCTCATATCGGCGTCCGCGCAATTCCTCGCTCAGCCACAGCTCAGGTGCCTCTTCCAGGGCGCGAGTTACCTCGGCGTCCAGCCTGTGTCGCCGGAAACTTCTCCCGACACTGTGTACCAGGTTCCCGCCATGAAATGCAGCAAACGATAGACCCGCGCGCTGGTCCTGGATGCCCGAAGCATCCAGCGCATGCATGAGCGGGGAATCATCTATGGCCGGATAATCCACATGCGGTTCTGCCACCGCCAAAGCCCATTTGGTGCTATCGCCTTCTATCGCTGCCACACCTGTAAACCTCACCCTGTCGCCCACCCGGTCCGGCACGACGGCAGGGTACGTCGCGCCCACGCGGCGGAGCTCATCCGACAGCAGCTCCTGCGACCATTTTCGGCCGTCGCCCAAGTGATGTCTCCCGCGCAGGTTACCTGATCCATCCAGAATCAGAAAGGCTGCGTCGACAGGCGTAGTCAAGTGCCCGACATGCTCTTGCAAGAGCTGTGCGGCAACCGAATCCAGAGCTGCTCCCTCCAGATTCGCCAGGCGCGCATCGCCGATCGCAGCCTGGAGCAAGGCGTCGAGACCGCCTGACAAACCCGGATCGCGTTCCCGCTCAAATGCATGCGAGGCGCTCTCCATCCGCACCTGGCGGCGCTCTTCAAGACCCTTGAATGCTAGCGGATAGAGCAGCACTGCAAGCACGAAAGCGGAAGGAAGCACTCTTCGAAGCGTTATCCAGCGCAAACCGCTGCCGCTGCCGCCAAATCCTGCCGCCGCCAGCGACAACGAGACAATCAGTAAAGGGGCCGAGACCGTCCACGAAGTCCATCCCTGCAATTCAAACCAGGCGGCAACAAAGGCAACGGGCACTACGGTAGTCAATGCCGCCGCGAGACCGGACGCACCTCTGCTGTCATGCCTTTCATCCGACGATCCAAAGGCGGCCATGAACATGCTGGAGGCAAGCAGCAGGATCGTCAGCGTCAAAAGCAGCAACGAGAAGAACACCACAAGAACCAGTGGAGCCGGCAAGAGTCCGTCGCGGGCAAATAGTTCGAGGCCGCCGTCCAGCATCACCCTTCTCGCCACGACGGCCAGAACAGCAACGAGGGCTGCGCCGATAGCCGAGCAAGCCAGTAGCTTGGCGAACAGGCCAACGGATGCCCTCATCCGTCGGCACCGCTGCAGGCTTAGGCCCGCGTAGCGATGCATTGCAGCACGATGGACAACCAGGGCGAAGACGACGGCAAAGATGGCCGTAATCAGCACGTCGGCCGATGTGCGCAGCAGTCCAGCCCCCAGCGTGGAAGAAAGGTGCGCCGGATCGAATAGCGGATTGAGCGGAGCCTTGCCCAGCTGCCATCTGGCAGGCACATCCATGAACAACAATCCGAAGCGGCCGAGCCACCACAACAATCCAAAAGGCACGAGAAACCCGAGCCGACCGGGATGTCCCTTGACCAGAGTCCAAGCACCAAACAGTAGCCATCCAGCCAGGAGTGAAGCCCAGAATGCCATTACATCGGCATATCTGCGCCTAGACTGCGCCAGGAGCTCCTCTGCCGTCGGCAGCAGGACAGTCACGTGGCCCATCACTTCGCCATCGACGCCGCGCAAGGGCCGCGAATTGGCTCCGCCCGGAGAAACCTTGCCAAAAGTGAATTCGAGTGGCAACCGGACGCGGGACTGCCAGGCTCCCAGGACGTCATAGTCCCGGACGTAGTAATTCTGCACGGCATGCCGGGCAGCAATAACCTGGACCACGCGGACCGCGCCTAACGCATCGTCCGCGCCCACCAACGGAACCCAAACGACAATGGCGCGCCTCCATTCGCCGTCCTCGGCAACCACCGAGGTCGGCCTTGTCATCCCGACGGCCATCGCCGTGTCCAGCGGAAAACTCCGGCCTTTCCAGGCCAGAAGATCGCCGGAGGCGTCATACACTTCGACCGACCGCCAATCCGGCAGATCGAGGCCGGAAAACTTCCTCAGAAGGACCTCCGTGGCTTCGCCCTGTTGCAGGAGCTCGGGACTCCGGCCAATTTCAACGGCAAGATCGCCTGCATAGACCTGCAGTTCCTGCAAGACCTTCCCGAACAGCTCCTCTGCCTCACCCAGTGCAGAGCCGGCGGAGGCCTCTAGCCGACGCTCGTCGGTTTCCTGCATCCTGCCGGCATGCCACAGCCAAGCACACCAGGTTCCGGCCAATGCCAAGGCAAGAACGGCGGCAATGACGAGGAATTGTCTGAGGCGCACGGATCGCATTTCGGTCCAGGTCAGCGGCGTCTGGTCACGGAAGCGGACTTCATCGCTCTCTTGCCTGCACGTCCGGACGCGGTACTGCGCTCAGGTGTGCAACAACAGACGGTACCCGGTACGCGCCTGAGATAGGCTTAATTCCTGTCAGAACGTGTTGCCCATACATGCCGATTCCACGAGAATCAGCGTCTGCGGTTCTGTCGGACTCTTCGGTCGAGGCAGGCGAGAGAAATGCGCCCGGTGCAGCGCGGGCTCAGCGAGCCGCCCGGACGGTCGGGGTATTCGCGATCCGATGGGCATTCGCGGCACCTAACGGTGGCACGTCAACCGGCCAGCGGACACCGTGCGACTCCCATGGCTCGGTCGCGAAATCGGGACGTATTCAGTCCTGCCAATGCAGCAGCCAGGACCGACGTCACATGGACTCTGCCTGCGGAGCTTCATCCACTTCGGCTCCGTCAGGTCGGGCAAAAGTGGCGGCATCCGGCGGCTCCGGCATCAGCCTGACGTTGGCATAGGATGCCTCGCCCCTCCTCTCGCCAAGAACACCCGCCTCGCTATCCCACGCGTAGGAGCTCGCAGTCAGCGGAACCAGGAGCCCGCCTACCTCCTGCCATTCGTCGTACATTCGGACATTGTAATTCTCGTTCGGCTCCCCGCTGAAAAACGTAACCGTATAGAGCAGCAGTCTAAGCAGATGCGTATCGGGATCGAAGTGGGCCACATAGTAGTCGCCCGGCGATGCGCCTACTCCCTCATCGAACGAGATGCGAACGGCATCAAATTCCTCGTCCCCTACTGACACACGTCCCAGGCTCTCTCTTCTGGTTCCCGGATCTGCCAGGACAAAGGGGATGGCAAAGAAGTAGAAATCCAGACCATTGTAGAACCGGGGACTGCTTGCGAACGCGTCAAGACCGGGCGTAATCCATACTTGCTCACCATCGTAGCCGATCGTGTAATCCTCGCTGGTCATGAGCGCCTTTCTGGTCTTCAGGTCCACCAGGTTGGCCACGGAAGCGGTGCCCCGCTGGATGTCAAATGCCAGGGTGCCATACGACTGCCAGACCTCCATGCCACCGTGTGCCGCTACGGCGCGGTCCAGTGCATCTTCGCTGGATTGGTCTTGAGTGGATTCAGTTGTGTCGGCCGGCTCGCATGATACAAGCGCGAGGCAGAGCATCGGGAGAAGGGAAGCCACCCCCAACAGGTTCCTGTAGAGCATCGGGCCAGTGCGTGCATGAAGCATGGTGCAGTTGGTGTCAAGAGAGTTGGTCATCCGTAGTCGTCCTGCGACCGAACCTTCTGTTGCAGGTGAAGCCGAAACGCTGCCGGCTCCAATAGTTCCTGGACTCGCTCACCGTCAAGGGCGCACCGATCCGGAAAGGACTCCGGCTTCCGAATACACACTGTGACTCGGGAAGCACTTGCTTATCTTGGGGCTGGTTGCCCGCACTCGTCAGGCCGGCATAATCGTTGTATCCTCAAATTGGCTGCTTTGGATCATGCTCAGTCGTGCGCCTTGCACCCGGATCGAAGAACACTTGCGGATTCGCGTGTCTGCGGTACGCATCATGGTCTTGGGGCTGGCTGTTCTTGGGCACACGCCGCGGCCAGTCCTTGCCCAATCCGAGCCGACCGCCCTTGAAATCCTGCGCCGCTCCGAAGACCTCATGCGCGGCACTACGCAGACGGGCTCCTACAGCCTGCTCATTCAGCGCCCGGACTGGGAACGCACCATCGAATTCGATTTCTGGGGCGAAGGCCAGGAAAGAGCCTTCATACTGGTCAAGGCACCCGTCAAGGAACGCGGAGTCGCCTTTCTCAAGATCCGCAGGGAAATGTGGCAGTATATACCGAGGATCAACAGGGTAATCAAGATCCCGCCTTCCATGATGATGCAGTCATGGATGGGCTCGGGGTTCACGAATGACGATCTGGTCCGGGAATCCAGCATCCTCGAGGATTACGAGCACGCGCTGGAAACAACAGAGGAGCTGGAGCAAGGCACCGCCTACCGCATCGCGCTCAGGCCCAAGCAGGATGCGCCGATCGCCTGGGACCGCCTGCTATACTGGGTGCGTGTGGAGGACTTCGTGCCGCTAAGGGCCGAGTTCTTCAATGAGCGTGGAGAGCGGGTCCGTACCATACGCTACGAGGATATTCGAAACCTTGGAGGCCGTACCATCCCAAGCCGGCTGGAACTGGTGGAGGATCGCTGGCCGGACCGCAAGACCGTGATGCAACTGGACGATCTTGTATTCGACCAGCCCATCAATCCGTCTATCTTTACGCAGTCCAACCTGCGGCGCACAAGGTAGGCGCCTCTTCCTGCGGCAGAAGCGGGGTGCTCGATCCTTAAATCCACCGGATAATGCGGAAATGGGCAGGCTCCTGAAGCTGGCATGGCGCGATGTCTGGCGCAACCGTAGACGCAGCCTACTGACGATAGGAGCAGTGCTCTTTGCCGTCCTCCTGATTTCCCTGGCCAATTCCGTACAGTTCGGCACCTACGACGCCATGGAGGCCACCGTGGTGCGCACCTTCGTCAGCGACCTGCAGGTCCACCGGGCAGGATACCAGGAGGAACCCTCTCTCCTGGCATCCCTTGAGGAGGATGAACGGCCGTGGCACGAAATGGATCAGCACTATCCGTGGATCCAGGCCGCGGCGAGGCGCCTGTCCGGATACGGGCTGGCAAGCAGCGATTCCTCTAGCGCCGGCGCGAGCATCGTCGGCATTGAACCCGAGTCGGAAAGCCGCCTGACCACATTCGCCTCGAACCCGGTTTCCGGCCGGGCCCTTGCAGCCGGAGACCGCGGCGCAGTGCTGATCGGGGAGACGCTGGCGAAAAACCTGGGAGTCGCTGTGGGCGATACCCTGGTGCTGCTTACACAGGGCTACCAGAACGTGATGGGAGCAGACCTTTACGCTATCCAGGGGCTTGTGCGTACGGGCACGCCGGCCCTTGACCGTGCCCTGGTGGTAATGCCGCTGGCCGACAGCCAGTACCTATTTTCGATGGAAGGCAGATTCACGGAATACGTGATCCGCACAAGCGACTTTCGGAAGGCGGCAGAATACGCGGCCGCTTTGCAGGCTTCCTTGCCCGAAGACAAGTACGAGGCTCTCGCGTGGCGCTCCATGATGCCCGAGTTGGAACAGATGCGGGCTCTGGACGACGCCGGCAATTACGTGTTCTATTTCTTTCTGGTCCTGCTCATCGGGTTCGAGATTTTCAATACGACGACGATGAGCATGATGGAGCGCGTGCGCGAATTCGGCGTAATGCTCTCTCTCGGCGTCAAGCCGCGCCAGATCAGTTCGCTGGTGGTATTGGAGCTGGTCATCAAGGTATTGTTGGCGCTTGCTGTGGGATTTGCCATTGCCTACATAGCTGTGCTCCTTCTGTCGCAGAATCCCATCCCGCTTTCTGACGACATGCGTCAGATGTACGACGACTTCGGATTCACCGTGGAGGGCATTTTCTTTTTTGCGCGCCCGGCCATCTTTGTCTTTCCCCTGGCTTCCGTGGCATTTGTAGCGGCTGCGTCTATGATTTATCCGGTGCTCAGAATGCGCCGCTTCTCACCTGTGCAGGCCCTTCGAAGAAACTAGCAGCATGCTCGCAAAGATCGCCTGGCGCAACATCTGGCGGAACCCGCGCAGGTCCTGGGTCCTGATTTCAGCGCTCGCCATCGGAGTGTTCTGCTTTGTGGGAGGGCTCGCCTACGTGGATGGCTTTTTTCAGCAAATGATCAGAGGCGCCATTCAGCTTCAGGGCGGACACATCCAGATCGCGCGTAGCGGCTACGGCGATAACCCGACCATACAGTCATATATCGCGGACGCCGCCGCGGTACAGGCGTCTGTCGAGAATCTGGACGGCCTGAGACCCTCTGCATCCGTTCGTACGCCCGGCATGATCAACAGTGCGGACCAGGCTTCCGGTGTCTTGATTGTCGGTGTGGATCCGGAGCGCGAAGTGGGCCTGTCGCCCATTCCCGAGTCGGTAGTGGAAGGAGCCTATCTGCCGGCTACCGGCGAAGAAAACCTGGTGCTCCTGGGAGAAGCGCTCGCGCAGCGGCTGAATGTTCTGGCTGGAGAGAGGATTGTCCTGATGGCCAACGATGTGGACAACGAAATCTCCGCGGGCGCCTACCGGGTGGCAGGCCTGTTTCGGACCAGCAGCCGCGATTTTGACAAGACGCACGTGTACCTGCATGCGGACCAAGCGCGCGCGCTCCTGGGCTACGGCACGGATGCGGTCTCCGCGTTTTCCCTGGTGCTGCCCACGGGCATGGACCTGAACTCCGCGACGGAGCCGCTCAGGCAAGAGCTGGAACCACTCGGCCTGGAGGTAGTGACTTGGGAAGACCGGATGCCGGTACTCGTACTCATGAGTGAAATGACGGGATTGGCCAACGTGATTCTTGTCATCATCCTCTTTACGGCGATAGCCTTTACGCTCGTAAACTCGTTCATCATGGTGATCTTTGAGCGCATCCGGGAGATTGGCATCATGGCGGCCGGTGGTGTGCGTCCCCGGCAGGTACGAACCATGCTCTTTCTGGAAGCGCTCTTTGTGGTATTGATCGGAACGCTCGTGGGCAGCGCACTGGCTCTCGGCATGATTGCCTGGTGGAGTCGCGCCGGGCTGGACCTTGGCCGTTTCGCCGAGGGGTTGAGCTCTTTTGGCGCAGCATCGGTGATCTATCCGTACGTCGACTGGGGCCACATCGTGAGTGGCTTCGCCTTGATCTTTCTTATCGTTCTGCTGGCCGTGCTATACCCGGCCATCAAGGCCAGCCGGTTCAAGATCGTAGACGCAATGACGCATGTCTGACCATTCACGTGTGGCTGGCGCCAACCCGGAGGCGGTCACCGAGCCGGGGCCGGCGGCGGGTCTCGTGTGCACGCAGGACCTTGTGAAAGTGTACCAGGCCAAAGGCCACCTGCCGGTAACGGCTCTCGACGGAGTCAGCTTTGGCATGGCCAGCGGTGAATTTACCGCTGTCGCCGGCCCCTCGGGCTCCGGCAAGACCACGCTGCTCAATCTTGTAGGCGGCCTTGACCAGCCTACGTCCGGCTCCGTCGAGGTGGCCGGCCAGGATCTGTCGGAGCTCAGCCGCAACGCCCTGGCTGAATTCAGACTGCACAACCTCGGATTCATTTTCCAGGCCTACAACCTTATTCCCGTCCTGTCCGCCGAGGAAAACGCCGAATTCACGCTACTGCTTCAGGGCGTCAGGGCGCGAGAACGTCACGCGCGCGTTGTTCGTGAGTTCGAGGACCTTGGGATTGAAAAAGAGCTCATCCGCCGGCGCCCGAACGAGCTCAGTGGCGGACAGCAGCAACGCGTTGCCATCGCAAGAGCGCTTGTCTCCAGGCCCAAACTCATTCTGGCTGACGAGCCCACAGCCAATCTCGATTCGAAGACCGGTGCCCGATTGCTGGACAAGATGCGCGATCTGAACGAGCGCACAGGCATCACCTTTCTCTTTTCGACGCACGATCCAATGGTAATCGAGCGTGCGCGCCGCCTTGTTACGCTGCGCGACGGCCGCGTTGTGGGTGACGAATTCTTCTCCTGACACAGGCGTTGTGCGTCGGAATTGCCAAAGCACCTACCGGCAAGTAGCGCGCCTTGCTCTTTTGATCGCCTGCCTGCCCGCATTGCCGCTCTTGGCGCATGCGCAGACGAGCCTGCAACTGCACGGCTACGCAAAGAACCTTGGGATCCGGTCGGCCTCCATGGTAACGGGTGAGCCCTTCTTTCTGAACCTGGGCCGGCACCGCGCCGCCGGAAAAATGCACGTGGGCCCGCGCCTTGTCGCCGAAGCCTGGCTGGACACGGAGGTCCTTTTTGGCAGCTTTCTGGAAACGGACGAATTTGCGCTGTCGAAGGAGTTTAATCCGCCCCAGCGATTCGACCTCAACTGGCCGGTGGTTTCGGGTGAATCCATTGAAATCCACCAGCAGCTGTTTCGGGCTCTGGCCACGGTCTATTTTGGCCAGTCGCATGTCACGGTTGGTCGGCAGCGGGTGGCGTGGGGCACCGGCTTTGCATGGAATCCGACCGACATCATCAATCCGTTCAACCCGGGGGCCATTGAGCTGGGAGAGCGCTCCGGGGCAGATGCAGCCTACGCAAGCCTCCAGCTCAATGCAACGAGCCGCATCGAACTGGTTGGGGCACTCACCGACCAGAACAATGTGTATGCGGCCAGGGCAAGCACAAACTACCGCTCATATGACGTGTCGGTTATGGGCGCTGCCATCGGAGGCAGCTGGGTGGCCGGAGCTGACTTTGCGGGTTACCTGGGTGGAGCCGGCCTGCGAGGAGAGGCGGCGTACAGCTCAAGCACCCGAACCGTACGCACGGTGCTCAACGCCGACTACTCGTTTGCCGCAGGCGTCTACGGACTCGCAGAGTGGTACTTCAACGGGGAGGGCAAGGGCGACAAGCGTGACTATGCCGCCCTTTCGTCTGGACCGATTCGCACATACAGCCTCGCCAGGCACTACGTGGCAGTCTCCGTTAGCGCGTCCCTTTCGCCGCTTCTCGCTGGTGCCCTGTACGGCCTTGCCAACCTCAATGACGGCAGCGTGCTGGCAGGACCGTCGCTTGGGTACTCATTGGCCCGAAATCTGGAATTCGCTGCCAGCACATACTTCTTCCTCGGTGGGCAGGGTACCGAATACGGAGATAGCCATCACGTTCTTTTCGCGTCATTGCAGTGGTATTACTGACGGGGGTAACGCCTGGCGAAGGATATGCCTTGCAATTCGAAGCATGCATGCCGCTATGCCGGCAATTTGCGAAGCTGGCGGGCAGATGCCATCGCAAATGACATGCCCGGGTGCCAGAGGCCGGGACACGTGCCAATGAGAACGGATCGGCAATTGCCCCTGGGCGTTCGCCCATGCCGCCGACTCTTTCGCCGGAATTAGAAGACCGTCCATGGCTCGCAAGCGACCGACTACCATCGAGGAGTACATAGAGTCGGCTCCACCCGAGGGCCAGCCTCTTTTGCGCAGGCTTCATGCGCTGCTGAAGAGTGTAGCCCCGGGGGCCAAAGAGGCCATCAAGTGGGGCACTCCGTTCTTTGTCGAACCACGATTTCTGTTCGCCTTCTCCGCCCACAAGGCCCATCTGAGCTTCAGCCCGCATGAGGAGGCCATCAAGGAGTTCAGGGAGGAGCTTGCCGCGCACCAGACAACCAAGTATACGCTCAAGGTCCCTTACACAGAGTCCCTCCCGGAAGACCTGATCCGCCGGATGGCAGAGCACTGCCTGCATGTTGTAAGCAGGCGGGACGACACCAGCTTCTGGTAACGCGGCCCCTGCCCATTTGAAGGGGTTTTCGAGCGTAGCGCTGACCTTCGACCGGGCAGCGACGGACACATTCGAGATCTGGTCCTAGTCCAGAGCACCGCGCTCCAGCTCGCGAACGGCGTGGTCGCAAGCCCTCGCAGTCAGGGCCATGTACGTGAGTGAAGGATTCTGGCAGGCCGACGAAGTCATGCATGCCCCATCGGTGACATAAAGGTTGGGCACGTCGTGGCACTGGTTGAATGCACCGAGTACGGACGTATCCGGATCGCGGCCCATGCGTGCCGCCCCCATTTCATGGTTGCCCAGGCCCGGTGCGTCCTGGTAATCGTCGTACGGACGGATGTCCCTGGCGCCTGCAGCCTCCAGCATTTCGGCTGCTGTAGCCATCATGTCCTTCCGCATCGCGCGATCGTTGTCATCCCGCGTGACGTGGAAGCGCAACACCGGCACGCCCCAGGTGTCCTTCAATTCGTCGTCCAACTCGCAATAGTTCTCCAATCTCGGGAGCACCTCACCGAATCCGCCAAGACCCATGCGCCACGGTCCAGGCACGCGCAGCCTTTCCTTCAGCTCTTCACCGAGTCCAAGCGAGCTGCTCCCGCGATTCCACCCCTGCCTGCTTGCGGATCCCTGAAAGCCATATCCTCGCACGAAGTCCGGATGTCTGGAGGCTTCATTCAGGTTGCGAAAGCGGGGAATATAGATCCCGTTCGGCCGGTTCCCCTGGTAGTATCGATCCTCATAGCCATCGAAGAACCCGGATGCCCCTACATGATAGTGGTGGTCCATGAGGTAGTGGCCCAGCGCGCCGCTTGTATTGGCAATGCCGTCAGGAAAGGCTCGACTCCTGGATAGGAGCATGATGCGCGCCGTATTCATGGAAGAAGCGCACAGAAATATGAGGCGGGCACGGAAGTGCAGTTCTTCGCCCGTCTCAGTATCTATTACCCGCACACCCGTCGCCCTTCCTCTTGCTTCGTCGTAATCGACATACGTTACCATGCTGTGGGGACGCAGCGTAAGGTTGCCCGTGCGACGGGCAGCCGGAAGGGCCACGCTCTGCGTGCTGTAGTAGGAACCGGTTGAACATCCCCTTTCGCACGGACCGCAGTAGTGGCATGCTGCCCGGTCTCCGAGAGGTCTGGTGAGCGTTGCCGAGCGGCCGATAGTCATGATCCGCCCCGGAAACGCGGCCTCGATGCGCGCCTTGGCTACCTTTTCCACGGCGTTCATCTCCATGGGAGGTTGCATGATGCCATCCGGAAGGTGAGCGAGGCCTTCAGGCTGGCCGCTCACCCCAATGGTTCGTTCCACGTAGTCATACCACGGCGCCAGGTCGGCATACCGTATCGGCCAGTCCACTCCGTGGCCGTCCTCGAGGTTGGCCAGGAAATCCTGCGGGCCGAAGCGATAGGACTGACGCGCCCACATCAGGGACCTGCCTCCCACAACGTTGGCCTGGATCCATGTATAGGGCTCCTCCTGTACATAGGGATGCTCGCGGTCCTTCATGAAGAAATGCCGCGTCGCCTCCGAGAAAGCATAGGTCTTGCTCTGCACCGGGTAATCCGATTGGACTACCTGAGGCGGCACGCGTCCCCTATGCGGCAGCTCCCATGGTGCCTTGTGCTCGGTGACGTAGTCCGCAATGTGCTCGACCATTCGGCCTCGCTCGAGCACCAGCGTACGAAGCCCTTTCTCGCAAAGCTCTTTCAAGGCCCAGCCGCCGGACATTCCGGACCCGACCACAATGGCGTCAAAGATATCGCGCTGGTGAATATGCATGCTCAATTGCGGGTTCGGCTGGCTGGCATAACCTAGGGCTCCTGGACAATAACCGCCGGTGGATGGGCATAGTCGTCCCAGAGACGATCGAGCAGCGCCGCGTCCGGGTCTCCGTCAAGCACGACGATCCGATACCTCAGAATGTGCGGCTCGCCGGGTTCAATGGCAAACTCGCTTGCCTGGGACGGAGCGTAGTTGAAGAACGGCTCCGTCGGGTGTATGCGCATGGGCTGCGGTGCCTCCCGGTTTTCCGGATGCCCCAGAATGGCAAGTCCGGCCGGCATTCCACCAATCAGCCCACCGATGTAGCACCAGCGGGCCCTTGTCGCATGGCCGTTCGAACGGTCAAGGCCCTCGGAAGTCAGGAATCGGGTATGCTCCGCGCCGTCCCACTCGCGCCGACCTCGAAACCCGACCCCGCCATACAGATGATTCGGCAGCACAAGCGCGCTGTCCGTAGCCGTCCACTGCTCAAGCACCAGATCGAAGAGATGGTACGGCAGATCACTCGTGTCGTATACGCGCACTGCAAAGCGTTCCACGAGAGCCGTGACATCCTCTTCCGGTGTCATGTCGACGTAGTGGTGTGTGGCCTGAAGCCCGGCATGCACCGGGCCCTCCCACGTCGCTTCCAGCGCCACCGCCTCCACGCGCCCGGTCCCCCTTCCCATATTCCAGAAGTCGGGGCGGCGGCCCTGAAAGCGCGTATTGGTCCACGCAGCCCATATGCCGTGATGGTGGATATGATTTGGCGGATAGTCGTCCGTTACCACGCGGCCGTCGGGCGTGATCACGGGATGAAGATAGCCGCTGCGATGGTACAGCGAATCGATTCCCGAGCGCGGCAGCGCATTCTTTTCAGCGTGATACTGCAACACCTCCCTTTCGGCCACCGAAAGATGAACGCGGCCACCATCGTGCCGGACCTTCGTACCGTCTATTGCAGACCGGCCGCTCTTCGCGAGTCTATACTCAGCCAGTTGCCCCTTGCCCAGAGAGCCCAGCACGAAGCTGGCAACACCGTCCTGGCCCACCTGCACCGGTAATTGGCTTCCGTCCTCAGCTACGAGGCTCCAACTGCCCGCACGCAAGGAATCCGGCAGTGGAAAAGTCACGATCGACCCGCTTCGATCTGCGTCGCCGGCGACTACGCGGATTTGGTAGGCTCCCTGGTCTTGACCCCGGGAGGATGTAACCAGGAACAAAACGACTGCCAGTTGCCAGATAGCGTAGACACTTCTCAAGACTGCCGACTCCCGGACTCGGACACAAAAGCGCAAACCAGATATTGCAAAGTTCGGGATGCGCGTTACGCGCGGCAGATTGACCCTCATTCCGGGTTACCGACTCAATTCTTGATGTACACGGTCATGTTCTGCACCCGTCAGGCAAGTGATTGGTCCCGATAGCCGCCGGGTGTCCTCACGCGAATCGCCGCCGATTCCAGCGAGCTCATTCCGCGTCGGGCACAAGGTGTAGCTCCTGCCCTGTGCGCCAACAGAATGTGAAACACGGTTGTGGACTGTTAGCGCAGCCCTGGCGGGCCTTATGCGCCCGTACTGGTCAGGCAGTGCTGCCTGATCCGTCCAATTGTCAATGCCCTTCACAACATGCGCAAGTCTTGCCCTTCGTACACCACCGGAGTCGGAGAAGTCCAGCGAGTCGAGATGGTTGCCGAACCGAGGCGTATCCGGTGCGGCACCAACTGAAGGAGTGAGCAAGCCGTAGGCCTGTATCCTGGCCAGCGTGCTCCGTCCATGCTCTGGCGCCGGCAAGGGCCTTACACTCCGAATTCTTACCTTCAGCGTGATAATTGAACGCTTTGCCGTTCGAATCAGGTCCGCGAGTAACTGAATCCCATGGCCGACAGAGACCCTGTATCCGTAAAAGGAGACGCTTCCAGCGCGGCCTGCCCGAGAGGATTGAACCGCGTCGCGGAGCCAGACTGGTGTGTGCGGCATCGGTCGGGCATTCGGGCTATCGCACCGGATAAACTCTCCCCACGTCAGCCTCAGGAGCCGCTGGGCCGGTTTGCAAGCGCCGACTCAAAACAACGCCATTCTGCAACTTGATGCCGCACGTCAATCATTTTGATAAGACATGCTGACCGTTGACATCGTAATTGTCTTCGCAATCGTAGCGATGGCGGTGGTCCTGTTTCTGACCGAATGGTTGCGCTACGATATCGTCGCGCTGATCGTACTGCTCGCGCTCGCGATCAGTGGCGTAGTTCCCATGGATCGCGCCATTGAAGGATTCGCGAATCCGGCTGTGCTGACGATTGCGGCAGTGCTCGTCTTGAGCGGGGGGCTCCACAAGACGGGCGTTGCGAATCTGATTGGTGCCCAGATGATGCGTTTCTCGGGCAAGTCTCCCTTCCGAGCGACTGTGCTCGTCATGTTGACGTCCGGAGTCATGTCCGGAGTGATGAACAACATTGCCGCCACTGCGCTTCTTCTGCCTGTCGTACTAGATATGGCGCGGCGACTCGGACTACGACCATCGCGACTCCTCATCCCACTCGCCTTTGCATCCCTTTTGGGAGGGATGACAACGTTGATTGGCACGGGCCCGAATATTCTGCTCTCAACTTTCCTTGAGCAGTCCGGCCATGGCTCATTCGGCCTGTTCTCGTTTACGCCGGTCGGTGCGGCAGTGCTGCTGCTCGGGATTCTCTATATGAGCCTATTCGGGCGGTTCCTGCTTCCTAACAGGCGCAGCGGCCAGGACACGCCGGCTACCCGGGTTGACCTGACCCGCTACGGAATTAAGGAATCGCTGCTCGCATTTCGCATACCGCGAGGCTCCAAGCTTGATGGTAAGTCGCTGGAGCAGTCACGCATGGGTCAGGCAGTTGGCATCGACCTGGTTGCCGTCCGCAGAAACGGACGGATCATCAGGGCACCGGAGCCCGGTTTCGTGCTCATGAGCGGGGACATACTGCTTTGCCAGGGACATCAAGGGGGCTTGAATCGCCTGCGCGCCTGGGGCCGCCTGTCACGCTTTGACGAATCGCCAGAGGCCATCTGGGAACTGATGCAAGAGGGGGCGGCGCTTGCGGCGGTGGAAGTGGCCCCTGATTCGAGCCTGATTGGCAGCACCGTGCGAGCAGCCGAGTTTCGAAGCCGCCTGGGAGCGCAAATCCTGGCCATTCGGCGCGGTGACGATATTCACAGGACTGCCTTCGAAGGATTCCGCCTCCGGGCAGGTGACAATTTGCTGCTGCTCGGAAGAGAGAACCGTCTCAAGCTGCTCCGTCAAGAGGAAGATTTCTCTTCCTTAGCGCCAATGGATATTCAAGAGGCTCTGCGAAAGTACGGCCTCGGCCGGTGGCTCATGCGGCTTGAGATCCCGGCCGGATCGGTACTGCACGGAATGCCGCTGTCGGAGTCCAAGCTCAGGCAAAGGTTCGACCTTACTGTCATCGAGATCCATCGGAAGCGAGACTCCGGCGTCCAGACCATTTTCCTGCCTCGGCCATCCATAGCCTTGAGATCGGGCGACCGGCTTGTCTTGCAAGGAGACCCTGAATCCTGGGAAGTCCTGGGAGCGCTGCAGCAGCTGGAGGTGCACGATGAGCTTCCATCACTGACCGAGCTGACCTCAGAGCGAGTGGGATTTGCGGAGTTTACGCTTGCCCCGGGCTCCAACTTCGCGGGCAAGACGCTGGGCGAAAGCAATTTTCGGGAGTCGTTCGGTCTTACTCTACTGACCATCTGGCGTCGCGGGCGGATCTTGCACTCGGACGTAGGGCTCAGCGATACAAGGCTCCAGTTCGGTGACGCCCTGCTAGGATATGGCTCGAGGCGAAGGTTTCGATCGGTGGCCCGAGACCCACGATTCGTGATGCTTACGGACAAATCCGAGGAGGTATTCCGCCTGCGTCGCGCGCCGATTTCCAGCGCTATCATGGCCGGCGTTATTCTCTGCGCTGCTCTTAATCTGCTCCCCGTGTACATAGCCACCCTCACCGGGGCGCTCCTCATGGTCGCTACGGGGTGCCTCAAAGGGAGCGAAATGTATTCGGCCATAGAGTGGCGCGTAATCGTTCTGCTCGGAGGTATGCTGGCCCTTGGCCTCGCTATGGAGGAATCCGGTGCAGCGGAATTAATAGCTCATGAGGTAATCGCACGGGCCGCCGTGGCAGGTCCCCGGGTGCTGATCGGAGCGCTCTTTCTGCTCTGCAGTCTCGCGGCGCAGTTTATTCCTACATCCGCTGTTGCTGTACTTGTGGCGCCGATAGCGTACAGCACGGCAGTAGAGCTCGATCTTTCCGTGCAGGCGCTGTTCATGGTAGTAGCAATAGGTTCGTCGTGCGCTTTCGTCAGCCCTTTTGGACATCCCGTGAATCTTCTTGTCATGAGCGCCGGCGGATACAAGGTCATAGACTACACGCGCGTCGGCGCGCTGCTCTTGTTGCTTGTGCTGGTCCTCGTGGTCTTCTACCTGCCCATCGTGTGGCCACTTTGAGTTCCGGATTTTAAGCGCTGAGAGACCGTGTTGACACCGCATCCGAGTCTGGGTGACGATCCGGCACCGGCGGCATCGGGTACGGGGTCGTGCAATCCGGTCTTGAGGGACTGAAAAAACCAGCGATTGCCTAGGTATTGCGCGGCCGCAGGCCTCTGCGTGGCCTGTTGACCCAGCCGACGCCGGCAATTGCCCCTGGATCCGTCCTGGCACGGGGACATGCATTGGTACTTCCAACAAGCCCCACGGCGGCTACAATCAGGTCGGCGGTGTTGGGCTTGCCAGAAAACAGCGTCCTTCCACTCCGCGCATCTTCCGGCAAGAACGCAGTCAGGCCACCATTCGGATAGGCATTTCTCGATGCGTACCGCGAATGTGCTTTCAGGCGGCACGATTGAGCGTTCGGAGATCGCCTTCAAACAGCGATACGCAGTTCGCCTATTAGTACCTTGAATGAGGCACTTTGGAAAGAATGGCTCCACATCGGAGAGCTTTTGTGGACACGCTAACGGGCGGTGCTCATAGGCGGCACCTTGCTCTCGACTGTCCACGATTGCGGGATCTGACGACCGACTGCGATACTGAGCAGCGACAACGCGTCGGCGTGCATCTGGATAGAGGATCATGACCTTCGACATGGTATTCGTGCTGGCGGTTGCCGGGCTCGCCCTGGTCCTCTTCGCCATGGATCGAATTCGGGTCGACCAGCTTTCCATGGCGGTTCCGGTCGTGCTGTTGCTTGGGGGTGTAATCGGCCCTCGCGAAGCTTTCGCTGGCCTTTCAAGCGATGCAACGGTGACGGTTGCGGCGATGCTCGTGCTGGGTCTCGGACTCAGCAACACCGGCCTGGTATCGGCTATCGCAGTGTGGGCCCGAACAGCTCCGCTCGGCGGCAAGACGACACGGTTGTTCGCACTCTGCGTCCTGGTCGCCTTGCTCTCGCCGTTTCTCAATAACACGGCCGTTGTGATCGTGTTTATCCCGGTCTTCCTGGCACTTGCCGAGCAGGCTGAGGAGCCCGCTTCACTGTACTTGATGCCGCTCTCGTTCATGGCCATTATGGGCGGCACCGTCACGCTGATTGGCACTTCGACCAATCTCATCGTGCACGGAGAGGCGGTGGCCCTTGGATTCGATGAGCTGACCATGTTCTCGATTGCCCCGCTGGGAATTATCTACCTGGTGGTTGGGACCATCTACCTTTTCACGGCCGGCCGGCGATTGATGCCTGCCAGGGAGCGCGCACCCGACTTGTCCAGGCGCTATGGCGTGCGGCGATATGTTTCGGAGCTCCGGGTTGGGCCTAAGTCGCAGGCCGTTGGACGCTCCCTTCCCGATCTGCGCTGGCAGGAGCGATTCAAGGTCACCATCCTCGGGATAGAGCGGGACGGAATGGAGATACCACTTCCGACGTCGGATCTCGCCATTTTGGCCGGCGATATCCTGCATGCCCAGGGTGCGGTCAAGGACCTGTTGAGATTGGTACGACGTCAGAACCTGGACAATTTGCACGAAAGCAGGAGCCTGAAAAATATCCCGGCCGGCCGGCTCGTGGAGCTCCTCGTGGGACCGGGATCTGTGCTCGTAGGCCAGACCCTGCGCGATTTGTCTTTCGCCCAGCGATTCAATGCTACGGTCCTTGGGGTGCAACACCACAGCACTGCGTTCGCCGACCGGCTGGCGCAAAGGGAATTCTCCGTGGGGGACATGCTTCTGGTGCGGGGCAAACCCTCCGATCTTCAACTTCTTGCAGAGGAGCCGGGAATAATACCCCTGGCCGAAATCGAGCATCCTGTCGCGAGCCGGCCTCGCGCGGCATTCGCCGCCTCCATCATGGTTGGCGTGATTGTGCTTGCCTCTACCGATGTTTTCCCCATTTCGACTGCGGCGCTTGCGGGCGCCGCTCTGATGGTGTTCACGGGATGCGTCCAGATGCGTGAAGTCTATCAGGATCTCGACTGGATGGTAGTATTCATCATGGCAGGGCTCATTCCACTGGGACTTGCGATGGAAAGCACAGGCGCCGTAGCGTGGCTGGCCTCCGGCGTGGTCGACGCCACGTTTGTTCTGGGAGAGACGGGTATCATAGCTGCCTTTTACCTGCTTACCGCTACCATGACTGCCGTGGTCGCGAACACGGCAACCGCCGTGATGCTGACGCCCGTGGCCATCGCTGTGGCCGAGACTACCGGGCTGAATCCCTATGCCCTTCTTGTGGCGGTCATGTTCGGCGCCTCGGCTTCCTTCGTGACCCCCTTCGGTTACAAGACCAACGTCATGATCTACGCCGTGGGCGGATACCGCTTCATGGATTTCGTGAAAGTGGGCGGCATACTCAACTTGCTCCTGGCGCTGGTGGCCATTTTGTTCATCCCGATAATGTGGCCGAGCTGAGATTCGGGGGATCTTCGGGCAGTCCGGACGCGGTTAGCCGCTTGTGCGGCGCGGCCTCTAGGCGTGCGCGCAATGCCGCTTCTTCCAGTTAACCGCCCCTTCCCGCAATGAAGGCGGTGCCGGGCCGCCGTCCTTCGTGAACTACGGGGCTCGAGCTACGGCTCTCGTGTCCGAATACCCGCGGCATATTGCGCCGCCCCGAAGGCAGATTCCCGACTCATCCGGCTATAAGGCCTTTCGGCTTCAGTGACTATCGACGGCATTCGGGCTTTGTCTTGGCCGCAGGAATTGAACAGGAGTCGGGGCCAACCCTCGGATACCTGCCGCAGAACGCAGAAGCCCCGGCAGCAGCTACAAACAGGGTGCCGCGCCTACCGGGCGCCTTCGTGCGCGGCAGCAACGGCGTCCAAGAGCTTGCCGTCTCGCAGATCTTCGTCGATCGCCAGAATAATGCCGTTCCCGTCTACAAGAATCGGCCTCGGGAAGCTGGTTATCTCAAACAGGTCTCTGACAGAATTGTCGTCCTCCCGGGCCACGCGGGTATGAAGCCAAGGCATGGGATACCGGTCTTCCCGAAACTGCTCGATATCCACAGGGTCATCAAGAAATGCAACGCTGACGATTTCGAATCCGGATTCGTGGTACTCATCGTACGCCTCGTTCAGGTGCGGTATTTCCTCGATACAAGGCGCACACCATGTGCCCCAAAAATCGAGCAGATACACCTGGCCTCGAAGACCTGCATTCGTGAATGTGACGCCGGGATCATCAAACGAAACAAAAGAAAACTGAGGCACCGGATTACCTGCCTGCAACCTTCTTTCCGGATCGAAGTCGCGACGCGCAAGCTCTGCCTGCCGCGTATCGGCATGCGAATCCTGGAGGATGGAATAGTACAGCCATTTTGTCTTCTCATCCTCCTCGCTGTTTGCGTAATACAGCCCATGGTAGAGAAACTGCGCCCGGACATCCGGATCGGGATGGTCCTCGGTCACACGCCGCACGTAGTTGCTCAGCAATTCCCTGCCCTTCAGTTTGCGGGAGATCTGGTACATGATGTTGGATGCGCCGACCGGACTCCAGGCTTCATAAGACCAGAGCGGCGAATCCGCCGGAATGGTTTCAAGGGCTTCGCGGGCAAAGCGCCTGCCACCACCGCCGAAAGGGAATACGGGCGGCAGCTCGTCGAAGTAGCGCAGTAGATACCACTGCCGGACTAGGGGATCTCGCTCATCTGCAATCTGCTTCCTGATGGCTCTTCGTTCCCGGCTTCCAACGACAATGTACTGGACTGCATTGCCGGTGCCCCCGATCCGACGCTCCCGTTCCTCAATGTCGAGGTAGACATTGGCAATCCTCGCGATCACGGGTGGATCGGAAGAGACCGACAGGCCAGCCTCGTGCTGAGGGAGAGCCGAAACATCAAACGTGATGTCCACAAAAGAATCACCTCCCACATCCACGACGCTGAAGTAATCACCTTCAGTGCCCCAGAAGGGACCCGAATCATCAAAGACAATCCGGTCCTGCTCCGTGCCCGCCGTCATCTTGTCCGTGCTAAACTCGGAAGCCTTGGAACCATATCGAATACGGTAAGCCAGTGTATCGGCATAGGCATTCAGGCGGACAGCATACGTCCCGTTAGGCCGACGCTGCATCAGCACTGCTTCATCAGACGTAGCCAAGGCCGCGTATAGCGTATCAGGCGACATAGCAAACGGGTTCGCCCGAAGCCGGATATGCAGCGCCACCTTGTCCTGATCCGTTAGGATGAGGGGCATTTCCTGGGTCTCGTGATGCACTCCGGTCGCGTACAGGCCGTATCCTCCCGGTTCATCCAGCGTGAAGGCGAAGTGCCCGGCACTATCCACCGGGACTACCAGGCTCGTGTCACGCGGGCCGTTCTGAATGACGAGGCGGGCAGCGACCATAGGATCGCCGTCCCCCTGAAGAAGAGTCCCAGTTAGGTCAATCTGAGCAAATGCGATCGCCGGTGACGCCAGCAGGCTAGCAGCCGCCAGGCGAGTGAAGGAAAGCCTCATCATGGTGCGGCAAAGTACTTCCGTCGAATGGCAACTGCACGCCAAGGGCCCGAAGGCATACGAATGACAAGCGTCCGCCTCCCTGAACCAAGGGATTAGTCAAATTCAAACTCCGGCGAAAGGAGTGCATTTCACACTGCGGGTCAACCAGGCTAGTCACGGGCTCGGTAGCCAGATTAGTATACCGGAGCCCGCGCGCAATTGTTACGTGGAAGAGCGCACGGTTCAGCGCCGTGTCTTCCGATCACTTGAGGAGCTGCCCGCCAAGGCGCACAATCGCAACGCGCTGCAATTTGTCAGCATACGTAAATACTCCGATCGCCAGCGAATCGCTGAAGCGCATGGCCCCGAAGCCATCCGGGAACACGATCCTCTGAAAGCCCGGGCTTCTGCTTGTCAAGGAGACGCTCCGCCAGAGCCGCCCGTAGCCCAGCGCGTGATGCGAACCGTCAAACTCCTGAATCCATACCCGGCCGGCTGAGCAGCGAACGTCGATGCCAAGGGGAGTCTCCGCCGGCAAGTGCTCGCCCACTTGAGCCAGCAATCCTTCGGCAGCACGGTCAACCTCTGCGTCGCTGATGCCATCCTGCTTGAATTCCAGAAGGATAGCAGCACGGAGATATGCCAGGTATTCCTCACGCGAGAACGGTCGTCCGGTCCATGGCAGCTGGATCCGGACCGGTTCTCCGGAATGTTCGGGGGCATAAAGAAGAAGGCTGCGATCCACTGGGTCAAGGACCGCCACGCGTCCGTCCGGACAACGGTCCCACAAGGGCACCGGGGCAGGCCCTATGGCAGAGACGTGGTCTGCAGCTCCGGCAAGGTCCCTGGCGAAGTCTACGAGCACCCGCGGCTCCGCCCTTCCATCCTCCACGCGCAGGACCCTGCCATTCCAGAAACCCCCGGCCCCTGAAATTCCGCCGGGATACGCGGCAAGTATGTGCCCAGCGCCCTCTACCACAACTCGAAACGGGTCCCCGAACGACACGCCCCGGATATCCGCCCTCACGAAACCTTCCACCGCGAATGGAGCTGGTGATGAAGCCATGAAATCGCCCTTCTGATCAAACGTCAAGAGCGAGCGAGTGCCAAAATCCCAAACCACTACGTCACCCGCAGTTGGTGCATCTGTCAGCGCCCAGGGATTTGTGAGTTCTCCCGGCCCCTTGCCGTTGGCCCCGAATTCACCAAGCATGCGACCGTATCTGTCATATCCACGGAGGTAGGGTGCTTCTGCTGTGAGCACCCAGATACCCCCGTCAGATTCGAGAATGTCGCGCACGTCCCACAGCTTCTGGCCTTCCTCAAACACATGAAGCGCCGTCGAGGGTAATTCCACCGTTGATATGCCAGAATCAGCCGGAGCGCAGGATCCGACAAGAATAGATCCCAAACCAAGCAGCGGGAGCGCCGGAGATCGCAGCGAGAAGCGCCTTTGCAGGAGCAGGCTGACCAGCGCAGCAGCAGAGGCCACGGCGAATGCCAATACTGGCGCCGGGGGCGCTGCCGCAGGAGGCGCCATGGTCCAAGAACCTCCCATCACCAATAGTAGGCCTGATCCCAGTGTCGCTGTGCATGCGGCAAAGCCCGCAAACATACCGAACCGCTCGCGCCATGCATTTGCTGAGACGGGCTCATTCTCCTCGTCCTGCAGAGCTAGCATGATCGCATCTACCCCTGACTCCGGCAGTGGGGAATCGGAAGAGCCAATTTGCCTGATCGCGCTTACCAGGCGCAGGAGCTCTATTGTTTCCTGGCCGCGGGCTACGCTGGTATTGTCGGCTTCCTGCTCCACCTCACCGTCCACAACAGCCGAGACTAGCCGATCGGTCGCGTTCGCGTCCATCCCGGCGTCCACGGCAGATCGCCTCAGGAGCAGTGTGCGCATTCTCTTGATCATCTTTTTCCGTGTTAGTGTTACTGAATCCTCTCGGCGAGGCCGCTCATTCGGCGCAGCTTCTTTAGTCCCCGGTGAACAAGCGAGCGTACCGACGCCTCTTTCACATCCAGGATGTGTGCAACTTCTGCCGTTTTCCTGCCCTCGATGATCCTGAGCACTATGGCATCGCGCTCCCGGGCAGTAAGGCGTTCGAGCGCTGCATAGAGGGCCGCTGCCTGCTGCCGGTGAATGTGCACCTCCGCCGGTCCGGAGCCGGAGTCTTGCAGGTCGCCGATATCATCAAGGCGGACCGGCCTTACGCCGCGTCCTTTGCGAGCCTCCATCCTGCAGACATTCCTGCATACTGCCAAAGCCCAGCCGAGAAATGACCCGGTCCCTGAAAAGCGGGCGCGCTTTTGGTATATGTGAATCCAGCTGGCTTGCAGCAGATCGGCCGCGTGCGCATCATCCCGCGCGTAATTGCGGACTAGGTGGAGCAGGCGCGGCGACATTTCCCGCACCAGTTTCCGGAAAAGCGCATGGTCTCCGGCGTATAACAGCTCGTGGTCAACGGTCGCCATGCCAGCGTGGGGGTTCATCGGGCTCCGCTTTGCCTCAGGCGCGTGACTCCGATGAGGATCCCGGCAAGTGCAAGCGGCAGACAGAGCGGGAGCAAGAGTAGCAGGCCTTCCCAGGCTCCGTTGTATGCAACCAATTCGCTTGCAAGTATCGCTGGAATCCAGAAGGATATCATGAGCAGACCGCCTGCAAGCCAGCGGGCAGCATAGCGGCTCCAGGAAGACATTGCGCGAGAAAGTCGGCCGGTCGATTCCCCCAGTGCGGCCGCCACGATGACGAAGGCCGCGTTGGCCATCGGCACGTAGAACTGCACCAGCACATTGCCTGCCCTGCGCAAATGGCGCGCGGCATCAGCGCCTGATGAAGCTTCAGCGGCTGCTTGTTCGGCCCTTGCAACATGGAGCAGGGAGGCGGGGAATCCCCAGTTCGAGCCGGTCCACCCGGCGAGCATAGGCTCTACGAGTGCGCCAAAGCCGTACGCTGCAAGCGACAATCCGAAGAGTAGTGCCCAGTTGCGACGCGCAGACCCGGCTCCAGATGTCCCCCAAAAGCCGAATCCGTGCATGGCACTGGCAAACACGGCTGGAGGGAGAACGAGCGCAACGAAACCCGGAAGATTCTCGGCCAACATGCCAAGGAATCGCGCGACAGGATCGGGCTGGCCCCAAAAGTGGGTTGCGGAGTAAACGACAAAAACTGTCAGCAGGGCAGCTACCCAATGTCCGGCGCGTCGGAGGAATTCGTATCGGGTCATCTGCTCATTCGTGCGGCAATGGTGAATGGCTTGTTCCAAGCTCACGTTGTCTATTTGCAACTACTATAGAGATGCCAAATCTGGCTGGTGCGTTGCAAGTCGCCAGGATACCCGCACAATAAGCCTTGCACGAAATGGCTGGTCTCCTTGACGCGTGCCTGCCGAAGGCTACGAGGATTGGCACATGCCCGGCTGAGCTCCGGAACGAGCCCGTTTGGATCGATGAGCGCTGGCGCTACCGGGCCCCCTACGGCGTGGAGCTGGCTACGTAGTCGAATTAATGGGGCCTGCAGCACATTGGCAGCTTTTGGACTGGACGTTGGCCCATTCCGGCTACCTACGATGCGACAGTTTCCGAGCCCCCTACACCAGGCCTATTAGCCAGGCAGAAGCAGCCCACCCACGTTTGGCCTGATCCATGCATTCAGGAGCGGGGCGCGCGGAACCGGCTCCAGGCTGGCGTGCCACGTAAGGTCAGGATTTGTCGCGGACCCGCATAGCAGCCCCGGTCTAACCACGCGCGTCCACGATTCAATCGGCCTTCGGCCCTTGGCCACGCCGCGTCCCGACCTGAACAACACGAGAGAGATGCGCTTCTTCGTCCGGACCCAGAACTAGAATTCAAACGCAACGCCCAGGTGAGGAACAAGCAAATCGGTCGCAGATCGCTCCGTGTCAAACGTCAACGTTCCCCCGGTCCGCATGATGGCGCCTTCAGTCAGGTACTCGGCCGAGCCGCCCACCAGATACCTGAAGCCCAGACCGACTCGGACCGTCCCCTCCTGCGACTGATGTACCCGGATCTTCAGTCCTGCCCCGATGCCATAACTGAGCGCCGCATCGTCAAAGTTCTTGGTAGAGGCAATTCGCTCATCCTCGCTGCCCCGATCGTCCTCTACGGTGGTTTCCGTGAACAGGTAATTGAATCCCAGAAGGCCGTCCAGGTAGGGCTGCACGCGACTCCGGGGCGGCTGTAGACGGAGCACCAGATGGCCGGAAGCTATGTTGTTGTTTGTCTCGACCTCCACCGTCACGTCAGGGATCGTCAGACTGAACGGTACGTGGCGGCGCTCGACCCCGTAAACCAGGAAGGTCCCCGTCAGGCCGACCACCAGGGGAGTGCCCTCCAGGCCAACGCCGCCAAACATGGTAATCCCAAACCCGGGGTTGGTAACGTGGTCACTGAATTCGCCCTGGGGAAGTCCCAGGGCAAAGTCGACGCTGAACTCCGGGCGAACTTGTGCAGAGCTGCCTGCGGCCAGACCGCAGCAAAGAACGGAAATGGCGATAAATCTGTGCATGTCGCGAATTGGATGTCGATGCATGTGGTTACGCCATTGCCGCCGCGAAACGTGCAAAAGTATTGCATTTACGCGTTAACATCGACGACCGCGCGCCCGGATGTCTGGCCGTCCAGCATTCTGACCGCGTGTGATTTCACTGCTGCCAGGGGAAGCACACATTCTGCTATACGGTCAAGGATATCGGCGGTAACCAACCCTGCCAGCCGGCTCCAGGCCTCTCGCCGCAGGGCCATCGGGGGAAAGTTGGAATCAATGCCCAGGACACTGATGCCACGCAGGATGAACGGGAATACGGTCGTCTCCAGACCGTGACCAGTGACGTTGCCGCAAGCGGCAACTACGCCGTGCCGGGCCAGTCGGCTGATGATTGCCGCAAGTGTAGGACCGCCCAATGTGTCCACGGCACCCGCGTGGCGTGCTGATTCAAGAGGGCGCTTCGCACCCCGCCCCAGCTCATCTCGGTGGATGATGCGGGAGGCCCCGAGCGCTGTCAGCGTGGGCCCGGCCCTCCTGTTGCCCGTCGAAGCCACTACCTCGTACCCCAGAAGCGAGAGAATCGCAGTGGCAAGACTGCCTACGCCGCCCGATGCACCGGTAACGACTACCTCACCGCCTTCCGGCCCGAGACCGTGCCGCTCCAGGGCCATGACAGCAAGCATGGCCGTCAGACCCGCCGTGCCCAGCACCATACTGCCCATCGGCGAGACCTCGTCCGGCAAATGCACGAGCGTATCAGCGGAAACGCGTTGCCGCTGGCTGAATCCTCCCCACTCATACTCTCCCAGTCCTCCTCCGGTCTGCACTACAGAATCCCCTGTCGAGAAACTGTCGGACGATGAGTGCACAACTCTGCCCACAAGATCGATTCCAGGTACAAACGGAAACGGGGCCCGCACAATCTTGCCTTTGCCCGTCACCGCCAGGGCATCCTTGTAATTCACGCTGGAATAGAGGACTTCCACTTCTACAGCATGATCAGGCAGTGCGGAGGACTCGAGATGCCGGACCAAGGCTTCTCCGGAAGATTCGAGCACCAGAGCGCGAAACGGCTGCGAGTCGGGACTTGACATAGTGCGCGCGCGTTGCAACGTTAGAAGAAGATCATCAGCTAAGCCTCCCTTGACAAGTCCTAGTCGCGCTCGGCCGTCTTATCCTATCGGATTGATGGCAGGACTCTGCGTCAGCCTGTCTGTTCTCGGAGTGCTCTTCAATATCCCGCTGGGGTCCAAGGTACAACGTTCCGGGTGGAGGCACCAGGCACCCGGTAGTCGGGAGAGGCTCGGTCTGCTCGATCTCAGGCAGCGCACAGAATCGCGCAGCTTCGGCGTGCCTGTTCGTGACTTCGGCCTGCCCGACAAGCCCGCAGACGAGCTGGAGCGCGGGCGGCGTGTTGAAGAAGCGCAGGTCGAAGAGTCTACGAGTTCCATGGCACTTGACGGACTTGAGGCTCTCCCTGTCCTGGACGTGGCCGAGCGCATGCCCGATCTCGAGGGCGGTATCGGTGCGTACTATATCAACATCGAGTATCCCGAACGGGCCCGGCTTATGGGCATCCAGGGTCGCCTGGTCCTGCTTTTCGTCGTCGAACCGGACGGGAAGCCGAGCAACATCACCGTAGGCAAGTCCCTGCATCCGCTGTGCGATTCCGCGGCAGTGCGGGCCCTTCGACAAACGGTTTTCATTCCCGGTCACCACAACGGCAAGCCCGTGCGGGTTCGCATGAGGCTGCCGGTCTCCTTCCAACTACTGGACCGCCCGGTCGCAGACTCCGCGGCAGGTTAGGATGATCCGGGTCGCTCTTACATACTTGGGCACCCGGTATGCAGAAGGATTGCCCCATCCAGGCGAGTCCGTCGAATCTGGCGTCCAGGAGCGCACAGTGCGTCTTCCGAAGTTTCACGTCGTACTTCTGGATGATGACGAACACACGTATGAATACGTAATCGAGATGCTGGTCAGCCTGTTCGGCCACAATCCGAAGAAGGCGTATGAACTGGCCCTGGAGGTAGACGCCACAGGACGCGTTGTAGTCGACACTACGACGCGGGAGCGCGCGGATCTCAAGCGAGACCAGATACTGACCTACGGGCCTGATCCGCGCCTCGAGTACAGCGCGAAATCGATGGCTGCCGTTGTGGAAGCCGCAGCCTGACGATGTCGATTTGGGCGCTTGGGCAACGCTCGTCAAGTCGAAAAGCCGTGCGTTCACGGCCAATAATTCTACGCAAATGCTCTAGCTGCAGCCTCGCTCCGCATCGAAGTGTGACATTTTAGACAGTTGATCGCCTGAATTATTAGCTTCCCCCAACGAAATCAGGGATGCCCTATGTCGCTCCAAGAACCAATGAGCCTAATCGAAACGCTCAAGGGACGCATTCGACAGCACGATTCATTGTTGAGGGAAAACGAAACGCGCACTCGAATGGCTTTGATAGATCCTTTGCTCCAAATGCTCGGATGGAGCGTCCACGACCCCGACCAAGTGATAGGCGAATACCAGTTAGGCAGTGGCTGGGCGGATTACGCACTCTTGAAGGGCGACGGCAAACCAATGGCCGTCATTGAGGCGAAGAAACTCGGCACTAACTTGGCATCTCACCGGTCTCAAATGGTAGGCTATGCGGTTGCGTCCGGAATTGAGTATGCGGCACTGACCGATGGAGACAACTGGGAAGTATATCAGGTTTTCGAACCCGTTCCGCTGGAAGACAAGTGCGTCCTGAAAGTCTCCATATCCAGAGACCCAGCTTCCACCAGTGCGCTCAGGCTGCTGTTTCTCTGGCGTTCAAATCTAGGCAATGGAAGCCCCGTGCAGGCCGTTCGTCCCATTTTGATGCCGGATCCGATAGAACCCCATGCGGGATGGGTCACTCTTGCCACGTACGACCCTGAGCCGTACACAAGCTGTCCTCAGGCCATCAAATACTGGGACGGTAGCAGCCAGAAACTTGGGCGCTGGTACGAAATCCTCACGTTCATAGTGGAAAAGCTGTATCGCGACGGTGATCTGTTGGAGTCTGATCTCCCGGTAAGATCAAAGGCGACTAGCAAAACGTGCATTGCCAATGCCGAGCCAAGGCACCCGGATGGACGTCCGTTCAAGGATAGTTCGTCCGTTGCTGGGTCCTCCATTCATGTGAATACGCATCTAAATGCAAAGCAGGTTCGTCAAAATGCGAAGATGGTGCTCGCACGGTTTCACAAAGGGCCAGAAACCGTGATGTTGCGAGTGGCAGACTGACGCCCGCGTCACCGGCCAGTCTCATGCCGGCCCAGAAAATTGGTGCCTACTCTCCTGCAAGCTTCGTCCCGCGCCGTAAGCCGCAAGCACGCGATTCCCAATCGCCCACGCGAACATAGAGGCCCGCCCTAGCCGTGGTTCAGACGCGCTGCAGCGCCTCAAAGCGCCCTCCCATCACCACTACATCGGTGGGTAACTGTAGGATGCTCCGAGGCCAAGCGGAATGCCGAGCAGCCAATACAGGATCAGGAACACCGTCCACAGGGCCAAAAACGTCAGGCTGTAGGGAATCATGATCGAGGTAAGCGTCCCTATACCCGTCTTCTTCACGTAGCGCTGGCAGTAAACAACCACGAGCGGGAAGTAGGGCATGAGCGGCGTGATGATATTCGAAGAGGAATCCCCCACCCGGTAGGCGGCCTGCGTCAGCTCCGGCGAAATCCCTACCTGCATGAGCATCGGCACGAATATGGGAGCCAGCAGCGCCCATTTGGCGGAAGCCGAGCCTACGAACAGGTTCACAAATGCCGTAAGCAGCACTATACCCACTATCGTGACGCTGCCGGGAAGGGCAAGAGCCTTGAGCAGGGATGCTCCCTTGAGCGCCAGCAGCGCTCCGATATTGGATTCGCCAAACGCATGTACGAAAAGCGCGCAAAAGAAGGCCATTACGATGTAGTAGGCCATGCCATCCATGGCCTTGGTCATGGCGTCAACAATGTCCTTGGACTTGCGGAAAACACCTGCCACTAATCCGTACACCACACCCGGAATCAGAAATAGCAGGAATATCAGGGGCACAATCGATTGCATGATCGGCGCCTGGAAGGAGTTGAGCGATCCTTCGGCGTCGCGGAACGGCGAATCGGCGGGCAAGAGCACCAGTACGAGTACCACCAAGCCCAGTACCAGGACTCCCGTGGAAATGAAGAAGGCACTGCTTTCCCTCGCCGCCATGGTGTCCATGGGAGGGGCCTCTTCCGCATCCTGATCCACTGGCACGGCCTTGTCCAGGCGCGGCTCCACGATGCGATCCGTGACGAACCATCCCAGCCCGATTATGAGGAAACTGGAAATGGCCGTGAAGAAATAATTGCACAGAGGATTGACCAGGATCGCGGCATCCAGTATCTGCGCCGCAGGCTGCGTAAATCCCTGCAAAAGCGGATCCAGCGCGGAGGGAAGCGGATTGGCGCTGAAGCCACCCGATACCCCGGCAAACGCGGCAGCAATACCCGCAAGCGGGTGCCTGCCGGCGGCGTAGAATATGACTCCTCCGAGGGGTATAACCAGCACGTAACCGGCATCCACGGCGCTGTGGCTGATCAGGCCGACCAGGACCACCATGGGTGTCAGCAGGCTCCGCGCCGTGCTGCCCAGCAGCAACTTGATGCCCGTATTGAAATAGCCTGCCTCATCCGCTACGCCCACCCCAAGCATCGCCACCAGAACCACTCCCAGCGGCGCAAAGCCGGTGAAAATGCTCACCATGTTCGACAGGAAAGCGGTCAGCGCGCTGCCGGCCAGAAGATTGTTGATAACCAGCGGGGATCCCGTGCGCGGATCAATGACGTCGAACGTGGACGACGTAAGAAGAGCGGAAAGGACCCAAACGATCACCAGCGACAGCAAGAAAAGCATCGCCGGGTCCGGAAGCTTGTTTCCGACCAGTTCTATGCCGCCCAGAAACCGGTCAACAAGGCCGGAACGGGACCTGGCAGGGGTATCTTGATCGCTCACGGTATCGGAATCTCTAGTTGCGGCGGCACCTCGGTTGTGTCCTGAAGCTGTGTGTCCACCTGGGTCGTGTCCTGCGCTTCCGTGGTATCAGGGCCCGAATAGCTGAGACCGAATCCAAACGGAAATAGTGGATCAGCGGAGTCGTACGGCACGTCTTCCAGCTGCTCCCGCACCGCGCGCATGGAAGATGGCAGCTCGACAGGCAACCGCCCAGAAGGATCAAATCGCCCGAATACCGCATCCAGGATGACTTCGTCCGAGGCGCCGAAGTTGGCCAGTAGCCCGGCAGCGCTCTCCGCCACTTCCGGAATCACGGCCGGGCGGTCCATGAAGACGTCTACAACGGTTGGAAGGGCGCGGGTGATCGCAAGGATGCCAGCCAGCTGCTCCCCCTTGAAATCCAGGTCGCCCTGGTGCATCATGCTCTCCAGCATCCCGCTGCCGGGCGGCGGCTCGTACGGGGTGTCCAATCTGAGAAGCGCCACGGTGGCGTCCGCAGGATCATCTACTACGGTCGCATACCGGGCCGCCACGCTGCTGTCCACATTCTGGATATACAGGCGTTCTCCGTCTTCAAGCGGCAGCAGTGCGGCTCCACCCAATTCCGCATTCTTGAGCAGGACGATGGACGCCTGCTGCGCACTCTTGCCCGCCTCCATGAAGCTCGCATTTCCCACTGTTTCGCTGGCGGCATACTCATCCACATACGGATCGTCAAAGAGTCCTAGCAAAAACTTGTCCCGCAGAAGCCTGCTTACCGAGCTGTCGAGACGCTCTTCGTCCACCCTGCCCGTTTCCACCAGCTCAATGATCCACTCCGGATTGGATTCTCCACCAAAAATATCGACGCCGGCATTCAGGGCTTTCTCGGCGCGGTCGACCGGCGACAGCTCCTCCACTCCCCAGCCTGGCGACTCAAGAAGGATCCAGCCGAGCACGCCCTTGCTGCTTAGCACCGCCCAGTCCGTGCTGATGACCCCGTCAAAGCCCAATTCATTGCGCAGGAGATCTGTTACGATCTCCCGGCTGAAGGCAAAGCCCACAGGCTCTTCTGTGATGCCGACGCCCACGCCATAACTCACCATGATCTGCGCGGTACCCGCCGCCATCGCACCGGTCACGAAGGGGGCCAAGTGATAGTCGAACTGCCCTCCCGGGTATACCTGGTCCTTGCCATAGGAGAAATGGGCTTCCCATCCATCATCCTGCGGTCCTCCTCCCGGAAAGTGCTTGGTCATTGTCGCGACGCTTTCAGAGCCGAGTGATGTGCCCTGCAGCCCGCTGATGTATGCGCGACCCAAACGGGCAGCCAGGTCACCGTCCTCACCGAACGTGCCCAGAACACGGGACCAGCGGGGTTCCGTTGCCAGGTCCATCATCGGATGCAGGGCCAATCGTATGCCCACGGCAAGATACTCCTGCCGCACGATATCGGCGAACGACGCAACCAGCTGCGAATCGCGCGCAGCCGCAAGCCCGAGCGGCTGCGGCCACACGGAAAAAGCACCGCCGAACATGGCAGCGATAGGGCCGGTCAGGTAGCCGTGTCTCGGATCGGAAGCAATGGTGACAGGAATACCCAGCCGCGATCGCTCCGCCAGTTTCTGCACGGCATTGTACCACCTCGCCATGGCGGCAGGACTGTTGGCCTGCATGATATTGAAGTGGTTCATGTGGCGACGAACGATCATCGTCGAGTTTGTGGGCATAAGGAAGCTGAAGGGATTGTCGGGCGTCGGGCGCTCCTGGAGCGTGCCGTCCGGATCCATGGCAATCATTTGTATGAACATCATGCCAGCCTTTTCCTCCAGGGTCATCCTGGAGAGCACATCCTGCACGCGCTCCTCCACGGGGGCAGCGACATCTTCGTAGGGATCCATGATCCCGTTCTTGTTGAGATCCCGATAGGCTGTGCCGTCGGAAATCCTGACAGGTGCCTCCGGTCCCAGGCCGGCCATCGTACTTCCTGAGACAATGGCGTAGTACAAGAAGAAGCCGAGCACGCCAGCCGCTGCCACGACCAATATGCTGAGTATGGCGATTGTTATTCTTCGCAAGATCACTGCGCCACCTGTTTGGCCTGAGAATTCAAACTGCAGTCTAAAATACGCGTTCAGGGCACACTTCTGTGCATTCCGTTAACATCGGGCAACTGACATGACACCGGTTGAAGACATCAGGAGCCAGTTCCCGGCCCTGCGGCGCCGCCACAAGGGACACAACGTGGCATACTTCGATGGCCCGGGAGGAACGCAGGTCCCGCGCACGGTGGTCGAGGCCATGGCGGACTACCTGTACCACCACAACGCCAATACGCACTGGGCCTACCCCACGAGCGCCGAGACAGACCAGGTGCTGGAGGATGCGCGCTCCGCCTTCGCGGACTTCCTGGACTGCGAGGCAGACTGCGTTGCCTTCGGCAACAACATGACAACGCTTACCTTCCATGTGGCGCGCGCCATCGGCCGACGGCTGCAGCCAGGTGACGAGATCATCGTAACCGATCTAGACCACCATGCCAACATCGACCCCTGGCTGGACCTGGCCCGAGAGCGGCGACTCGCCGTACGCCACGCCCGCTTCGATGCCGGTACCGGTACGCTCGACTGGAACCACCTGGAGAGCCTGGTTTCCGAGCGAACGCGTGTTCTGGCCGTTGGCGCGGCCTCCAATGCCCTGGGAACCATCAATGACGTGGCCCGGGCCTGCCGGCTTGCCCGCGCAGCGGGTGCCCTCTCGTTCATAGATGCCGTTCATTATGCGGCCCACTGGCCGCCCGAGGTCCGGCGCTGGGACTGCGACTTTATGGCCTGCTCCGCCTACAAGTTCTATGGACCGCATGCAGCCGTATTGTATGGCAGAAAGGAGCTTCTGGATCAGCTAGGCGTGCCGCGACTGGTGCCGGCGCCGGACACTGCGCCGGAAAGATTCGAAACCGGTACGCAGAATCACGAGGGCATAGCCGGTGCGGCGGCAGCCGTCAATTTCCTTGCTTCCCTGGCGCCTGGCACAACGCGCCGGGAACGCCTGTCGACCGCATCCCGGGCAATACATGAGCGGACGCGCGCACAACTTGCCTTGCTGTGGTCCGGCCTGGCGGCGATAGGGTCCGTGACACTGTACGGTCCGCAGCCGGATGAGACACGCACGCCGACTCTTGCATTCACCGTTCGTGGCAAGAGCAGCGAGGACGTTTGCCGGGAGCTATCGCAGGAGGGCCTTTTCCTGTCACATGGAGACTTCTATGCCATGACCGTGGTGAGAAGGCTCGGCGTGGAAGGCCTCGTGCGCGCTGGCTGTGCGTGTTACACCACGCATGCCGAAGCGGAGCGTCTCGTCCGGGCCGTGGACCGCATAGCAGCTACAGCGCGCCCGTAATCACCATCACGTCGTACAGCGCATGCGTCCAGGCGGCAACGCCGAATCCACGCACCAGAAACACGACATTCAGCGCAAGCCCGAAAAGGGCCCGGTACAGAAAGGAGCCCAGCTCGAATGCATCGCCAAGTGCGCCCACGTAATGGACCGCGCTGAAGACCACGGCTCCCAGAACCGCAGCAATGGCATATGCTCCCACCCTGCCCAGTTCCGGGACGATGCGTGTCAGCACCAGAAACAGCGTTCCGACAAGCACGACGCGAAAGAGCAGTTCCTCGTATAATCCCGCACCGATCGACAGCACGAGACCGGCCACCAAGCCCGGTTCGTAGTTTTGCGCTACTGCCATCAGCCGCTGGGTCAAATCAGACACAACCAGCGCCAACAGCACCGCGTAAAGGGCACTTTCCGCCATAATCCAGAGCGCGTAACCCGGGCGCAGCGGAATCCGCTTCTTTCTCTCGGCGATGAATACGGCCGTTCCAATGCCCACCACCACCAGCGCCGCAACAAGCATTCCCCCGTCGCCCAGACGCGGCATAACCCACTTCATCCATACTTCCGCGCTGATGCGAACCGGCTGCGCCGCGTCGCGATTGACCACCCTGATTAGGATCTCATACGCTGCCAGAAGGGGAAGCGCCATCAGGAAGCCGTACGTAGCGGTACGTGTTGCGGCGTGATATGCCCTAACACGCGCCGGCCTATCCATTTTCCGGCTCCATCGTCTCCAACGCTTTGCGAAGCTCAGCCAGATCCCTGTGCTGTCCTTCACGGGCAGCGGCGTCCATGCCAAGGCGAAATACACGCGCCGCCCGGGTATGGTTGCCCTGGGCCAGATACAGCTTGCCCAGATGGTAATACGTGCCCGTGTATTCAGGCACGGCCGCCATGAGACCCTCGTAGTACGACTGCGCCCGCGCCAGCTCTCCCCGCTTTGCGTATTCCTGCGCCAGGGCAAAGCGCGTGAATGCGTCCTTGGGATCCGCCCGATAAAACTCAAGCAGCCTGGCGAGCCGGTCCTCCGCCATCTCGGCTACCATCCTCCTCCTGCACCGCCGCCGCCAAATCCACCTCCTCCAAAGCCTCCTCCAAAACCGCCACCGCCCAATCCTCCTCCGAAGCTTCCTCCCATTCCCCCGCCGCCCCGAAAGCCACTTCCGAGCGCGGCCCCGGCAATGAATGCCCAGGGTACGTCGCTCCGGCCGCGGCCACGGCCGCGGCCGCCACCGTGCTTTCCGCCGGCAAAAGCACTCAGCAAAAGCACCATAACTATCAAGAAGAATAGAACGCCGAAGACGCCGTTGCCCTGAGTACTGCCTGTCGGCGAACCATCGGCCGTGAATTCGCCGGCGGCGGCCCGCATGAGAGCTTCTGTGCCGAGTGCAAGACCCTCATAGAAACGCCCCTGCCGAAAAAGCGGCGTAATGATCTCGCGAACAACGCGCCCGGCCAGCGCATCGGGAATAGATCCCTCGAGTCCGTAGCCGGTGGCAATAAAAACCTTGCGGTCATCTCTGGAAACCAGCACTACGGCACCATTGTCCTCCTCGCCTTGCCCGACGCCCCACTGGTCTCCGAGCTCCGTGGCATAGGCAGCAATGTCTGCTCCGCCCAGATCCGGCAGGGTTACAACCACGATCTGCGTGGAGGTGGTGTCCGCATAATCGCGCAGACGCCTGGTCAGAAGTTCTTCCTCTGTGCGCGAGAGCAGATCACCTGCGTCCGTAACTATGGCCCCGGAGGGCGCCATAACCTGCAAGCCTTGCGCCTGGCTGGCGGCCGACACAAGCAGGCTCGCCAGCAGCAGGAATGATCTGTTCGGGATCATGAGCTGAAGTCCACTGTCGGAGCTTGCTCAGCACCCTCTTCCGCTTCAAAGAAGGGTCGGCGGTCGTGGCCAAACATCCCGGCGACCAACACGGCGGGGAAGCGTCGAATGCGCGTATTGTAACTGCGAACAGACTCGTTGTAGCGCGTACGGGCCACGTTTATCCGGTTCTCGGTTCCTTCCAGTTGCACCTGCAGGTCGCGGAAAGCCTCGGTAGCCCGCAATTCGGGATAGTTTTCGCTGACGACCAGGAGCCTGCCAAGCGCTCCGCCCAGCTGCGCCTGAGCCGCCTGAAAGGCCTGCAGCTTCGAAGGGTCGGACAAGTCGTCGGCACTCAGCGTGATTCCCGTCGCTTGCGCACGGGCGCGCGTGACAGACTCCAGGGTCTGACTTTCAAATTCGCTGGCCCCCCGTACTGTGTTTACCAGGTTGGGAATCAGGTCGCTGCGGCGCTGGTACGCGGTCTCGACGTTGCCCCATGCTTCATCCAGGCTTTCTTCCTCGGAGACGAGGCTGTTGTAGGTTCCAACCCCCATGCAGCCTCCAAAAAGGGCCAGCAGCAGCACGACAACCAGCCCAATGGATCCTTTGCTTCGTAACATGGCAGACTTTTTTCTTTTGCCTACGATGCGTCCGCTGCGCGGTTTCGGGTGTGCGCGTCCAGGTACTCCTGCAGGATGATGCCCGCTGCCGCAGCGTCTATTCGTTCCCTGGAAACAGGCCGGCCGGTGCCGCGCAAGACGTCTTTGGCCTCCTCCGACGTATAGCGCTCATCCCACTTGATGAATTGTACACCGGGAAGCTGCCTTCGCAGCCGGTTGATGTATTGCTGAACCCGATCTGTGGCAATGCCCTCGCTGCCGTCCTCCATGAGCGGCCAACCCACAACAACTACGGCGATGCCCTCTTCGGCATGCAGCCGCTCGAGCCGACTTACGGCCGCGGACTGGGAAAACGTGCCGAATGGCTGCGCGAACATCCGCATCGGATCCGCCAGAGCCAGCCCGACGCGCTTGGTACCAAAGTCCACGGACGCGACGCGACCGTTAGTGGTGGTCTGCATCGGCACTCGCTTCCGGAACCGAATACCTGAGCTCCCGAAGCGGCTTCTGCAGCCTTTCGCGAATCCGCTTTCCGGGCCTGAAGTGCGTCTTCCTGCGGCTAGGCACGAAGATCGTTTCGTTGGTCCTGGGATTGCGCGCCTTGGGCTTGGCTCTCGTCTTCTTTACCTCCAGCACGCCGAAGCCGCGCAGCTCGATGCGGATCTCGGGATCCGCCTCCATCAGCATGTCAGCAAGAACCTCCAGGACTTCGTTTACCCACGGCTCGCTTTCTTCAAGCCGAGTGCCCATGCGCGCCGCAACCCGCCGCGAGACATCCTTCTTGACCAGGGTAGCAACTTTCTCGCCCATCAGATTGTCGCCGGTTCGGAAAGTGACCCGTACAAGCTACGAATATCGGACAACTACCTGCTCCACTACTCTTCAAACCGGTATACGCCGTGTATGGAGTCGAGGCCTTTCAGACGATCCATCAATCTGCGCAGGTGCTGCAGGTCACTTACGTACAGCACGATGGTTCCTTCAAAAATACCGTCCCTCGTGTCCACGGTAATGGACCGTATGTTGGTCTTGAGGTTACGGGAAATGACCGTCGTAAGATCGTGCACGATGCCGACGCGGTCCTCGCCCACCACCCGCAGGCCGGCAACGAAATGCACGTCTTTCTGCCGGCTCCAGTCACAGGCTTGTATGCGGTCAGCGTGATTTACCAACAGGTGCGACGCATTGCGGCAGCTGGTTCGATGAATCTTGATGGTGCCCGTCCGGCTCGCATAACCGAAAACCGAGTCTCCCGGGATGGGATTGCAGCAAGCGGCATAGGAGACTGCCAAACCTGCCACCCGCTCCCCGTTGATTAGCAGCGCACCCTGGCCTGTAACGCGGGCATGCTCCTTGAAGGCCTTGTACTCCTTGGCAGAGGCATCACGCTCCGGCTCTTCCTCGGTGCGGACCTCGCCCGTCTTGACCAGGTGAACAAGCTCGCTGATGTCGAAGAGTCCCGAAGCGATTTCGTAGAACATTTGCTTCGGACTCTGATACCTGAATTTGTTGGCGTAGCGCACCAGCTCCGCTTCGCTGACATTTAGCCGGGCCCGACGGGCCTTCTTCTCCCACAGCCGTCGTCCGTAGCTTACCGCGACTCTCCGCTCCTCGTTGATCCAGTGACGGATACGGCTTCTCGCCTTGTGGGTGACCACAAACTTGATCCAGTCCGGATTGGGCGTCTGCTTCTTGGACGTAATGATCTCCACCTGGTCGCCGCTCTTCAGTGGATGCGACAGTGGCACCATCTTGCCATTGACCTTGGCTCCTATGCATTGGAAGCCGACGTCCGTGTGGATCTGGAATGCAAAGTCTACGGGAGTGGCCTTGGTCGGCAGCGTCTTGAGATCTCCACTCGGCGTAAATACGTAGATCTCGTCCGTATAGAGGTTGAGACTGAATTCCTGCACGAATTCCGCGGCATGATCTGCGTCCGGGTTCTCGATCAGGTCCTTGACCCAGGCCAGGAATTGGTCCATTTCCTGGTCGGTCTTGTCCACGCCTTCCTTGTACTTCCAGTGGGCCGCGACGCCGCGCTCTGCCACTTCGTGCATCTCCATGGTCCGAATCTGCACTTCGACCTTCCGCCCTCCCGGACCAAGGACCGTGGTGTGCAGGCTCTGGTAACCGTTTGACTTGGGCACCGAAATAAAATCCCGGAAGCGCTCGGGAAGGGGCTGGTACAGATCCGTGACGATCGAATACACCCTCCAGCAATCCTCCTTGCCAAGGCGACCGGTCGACTTCAGCACCACTCGGATGGCAAACAGGTCGTAAATCTCTTCAATGGGCTTGTCTTGCGCCTTCATCTTGCGATAGATCGACTGCACATTCTTCGATCTGCCGTAGATGTCGAATTCGAAGCCGTAGGCCAGCAATCGCTCCTTGACCGGAGCGATGAAGCTCTTTATGTACGCGGCGCGTTCCTGCCTGGTGGCTTTGAGGCCTCGTACGATTCCGTAATAGGCCTCCTTTTCAAGTATGCGCAGGGACAAATCCTCCAGCTCGTTCTTGATGGTTTGCAACCCGAATCGATGCGCGAGCGGCGCAAAAAGCATGGCCGTTTCGGAGGCAACCTTGAGCTGCTTTCGTTCGGGCAGGGAATCGAGCGTACGCATGTTGTGCAGCCGGTCGGCAAACTTGACCAGGATCACGCGCACGTCCTGGGCCATGGAGAGCATCAGCTTCCGGACGTTTTCCGCCTGCCCCAGCCCCCAGGTCGCGAAAACGCCGCGTATTTTGGTCAGCCCGTCAATGAGCATGGCCAGCGTTTCCCCGAATTCAGACCGGACAAGCTCCAGCGTTACCTCCGTGTCCTCTACCACATCATGCAGGAGTGCCGCGGCCACGCTGGTGTCATCGAAGCCGATGTCACGGGCCACGATCTTGGCCACTTCAATCGGATGGACGAAATAAGGCTCGCCGGACCTGCGGAAATCGTTGCGGTGCGCCCAGTAGCTAAGCCGGAATGCCCGCTGGATCATGTCCTCGTCCACCCTAGTCAAGCGTTGGCGACACATGTGCAGGAGCTCATCGAGCGAGTGCTCGAAAGAGTCCGGAATCCTCACGCCGGCGCCTTTTACTATGGCCGAGGTCTTGAGCATGATGCTAGGGCTGACATATTCTCAACAAGAGTAGCCACAAGCGGTTTCCCGGCGGGGTGGCCACAAAAAAACCCGGCAAGGCTGGCACCTCCCGGGTTCGGTTGTCCGCGCGCAAGGCTCCTATTCGGAGTCTTCCTCGACGGGTGGCGCTTCAGCGCGACGACCGCTGCGCCGGGTGCGGCGCCGGCGAGACCGCCGCGTCTCCACCTCGGAATCATTGAAGTCCACGAGTTCCAGCACGGCCATCTCGGCTCCGTCTCCGGTGCGCTGGCCGAGCTTGACCACACGCGTATAGCCTCCCGGACGATCGCCCACACGTTCGGCAACCTCTGAAAAAAGCTCGGCCGTAGCGTGCTTGTCTCGCAAGCGCCGGAAGACGCTTCGCCGATTGTGGGTCGTATCCTCCTTGGACCTCGTGATGAGCGGCTCCACGAACACCCGGGTCGCCTTCGCCTTGGCAAGCGTGGTACGTATACGCTTGTGCAGGATCACGGCGCCGGAGAGCGCGGCGAGCGTCGCTGCGCGATGGGAACTCGTCCGGCCAAGCTTGTGACCCTTCCTGGCGTGTCGCATGATCCTTACCTCGCTGTCAGGCTTCGTCCTCTTCGTAGGGCGTCACATCCATGCCGAAATTCAGGCCCCGGTCTTCCAGGACCACCACGAGTTCCTGAAGCGACTTGCGCCCGAAATTGCGGAACTTCAGCATCTCCTGCTCACCGCGCCGCACGAGGTCACCGATGGTCTTTATGTTGGCGGCCTTGAGACAATTCTGTGCCCGCACGGACAATTCCAGGTCTTCGACAGACTGTGCCAGCATCTCGCGCGTGCGCTGCGACTGGGCATCTATCGTACCGGACTTCATGGCTGCTATCGGGACGGCGTCCATGGAAAGAAACAGGTTGACATGATCACGCAGGATCAAGGCGGCCTGCGTAAGCGCCTCGTCCGGCTGTACGGATCCGTCCGTGGATATCTCGATCTCCAGACGCTCGTAGTTGATCTTCTGTCCTACGCGTGTCGGCTTGACCGTATAGCGCACGTTCTTGATCGGCGTATACACGGCATCAATGGCAATGACGCCGATCGGGTCATCCGCCCGCTTGTTCTCGTCGGCCGGTACGTAGCCTCGGCCCTGCTCCACACGTAGTTCCACGGCAAAGCTGGCTTCCGGGCCTAGCGTGGCTATGTGATGGTCGGGATTCAGCACCTCGTATTCGGAGGTAGCCTCGTCCAGGTCACCGGCGGTCCACGCGCCGGGACCCTTGACGCGCAAGTGGATTGCGCCGCTTGCGTAATCCCGCGCCTTGAAGCGAACACCCTTCAGATTGAGAATGATATCCGCTACGTCCTCCGTCACGCCGTCAATCGTGGAGAATTCGTGCTGCACGCCGTCGATTCTGACCGCCGTGACCACTACACCCCTCAGAGAGGACAGCAGAACGCGGCGAAGCGCGTTGCCAATAGTGACGCCGAAGCCGCGCTCCAGCGGCTGGATCACGAAACTCCCATAAGAACGGGTCGCTTTCTGTGCAAAGACGCCTTCGGGCATCTGGATTCCGTAGTCGCTCATTGTAATCGGGTTAGGAGAAAGGACGGCTCCTACTTGGAATACAACTCGACGATGAGTTGCTCTTGGATGTTTTCCGGGATGTCGGCCCGGCTGGGATAGTCCAGGAATTTGCCCCTTAGCTGCCTGCGCTCTAGTTCCAGCCAGGGGAAAGAGCGGCGATGCAGGCGCACATTGTCATGGAATATGCCGGACTGCCGGCTTCTGGGCCGAACCGTCAATACGTCGCCAGGACGCAATTGGTAGGACGGAATGTTCACCACGCGGTCGTTGACCATGATGTGGCCATGCGTAACGAACTGGCGGGCCTGCCGCCTCGTGGCACCAATGCCCAGACGAAATACGGTGTTGTCGAGACGCGCCTCGAGGAACCGGAGCAGGTTCTCGCCGGTGACGCCCTTCTTGCGGGCCGCCTTTTCGAAGAGGTTGCGAAACTGGCGCTCAAGCATGCCATAGGTATGCTTCGCCTTCTGCTTTTCCTTGAGCTGGACTGCATATTCGCTTTCACGGCGCCGCCGCGCGCGACCGTGCTGGCCCGGCGGGTTGGGCTTGCGCTCCAGCGCCTTGCTCGGGCCGAAAATTGGCTCCTTGAACCGTCGCGCAATCTTTTGCTTGGGTCCTCTGTAACGGGCCATGTCAGTTATACCTGCCGGTTAAGGGATGAACCATCACACGCGCCGCCGCTTCGGAGGCCGGCAGCCGTTGTGCGGAATGGGCGTGATGTCCCGAATGGCCGCTATCTCCAGTCCAGAGGTTGACAGCGCCCTGATGGCAGACTCCCGACCGGAGCCGGGACCCTTGACGTATACTTCTACGCGGCGCAGTCCCAGATCATAGGCTTCCGTGGCGGCCGTCGTCGAGGCCACTTGCGCAGCGTAAGGGGTACTCTTGCGGCTTCCCTTGAAGCCTTCCTTGCCGGAGCTGGACCAGGAAATACAGTTGCCGTACTGGTCCGTGACCGTGATGATGACGTTGTTGAATGTGGAGCGAATGAATACCATGCCGTTGGATTCCACCACGACATTCTTCCTGCGCACCCGTGCGGTGCGCTGTCGCCTGACCTGCCGTTTTGCCATTTGGGAGTGCCGGATTTACTTGCGTGGCGCCTTCTTCTTGCCCGCCACCGTCTTCTTGCGCCCCTTGCGCGTGCGCGCATTGGTTTGCGTTCGCTGGCCCCGAACGGGCAATCCGCGACGATGCCGCAGCCCCCTGTAGGAACCGATGTCCATCAGCCGCTTGATGTTCATGTGCACCTCGGAGCGGAGCGGCCCCTCGACCAGATAGTGATCTTCCACCAGTCTGCGAACCTTCTTGGTCTGGTCCTCCGTCCATTCTTCCGGGTGCCGGTCAGGATCGAGGCCTACACGCTCCAGAATCTCGACGGCTCTCGACCTTCCGATGCCGTAAATCGACGTAAGCGCTATTTCGCCGCGCTTGCGAGGAGGAACATCTACTCCCGCTATTCTTGGCATAATGCTACCTCGGCCAGAGGCTTCTAGCCCTGGCGCTGCTTGTTTCGGGGGTTCTTCTTGTTTATGACATAGAGGCGACCCTTGCGGCGGACAATCTTGTCATCCGAACTCCGCTTCTTGATACTTGCTCGTACTTTCATGGCCGTCGTGATTAGTCTACGGAGAGGCGCTCAAGCCCAATAGTACGCTGGCACTTGCCATTGGTTCAAGGCTATTTGTACCGGTAGACAATGCGACCCTTGGTAAGGTCAAAGGGCGACAGCTCTACCTTTACCCGGTCCCCGGGCAGGATCTTGATGTAGTACATGCGCATCTTGCCGGAGAGGAGTCCGAGAATCGCATGGCCGTTCTCAAGTCGCACGCGGAACTGCGCATTGGGCAGGGCCTCGATCACTTCTCCGTCCAGCTCGATGGATTTCTGCTTAGCCATACGTGGGTTCTGCTATAGAGTATGGTGGAAGGGTAACGTCTTCGATGTAGTCGAAGGTGGTAAGCACCTCCGGTCCCTGGCGCCCGACGGCAACCATGTGTTCATAATGTGCCGACGTGGCGCCGTCCGCCGTCCGCACGGTCCATCCGTCGCGATCCGTGACGATGCGGTACGTACCGCGATTGATCATGGGCTCAAGGCAGAAAACGAGTCCGGCCTGCAGCTTTTTCCCCGACCGGGGCTGGCCCACATTGGGTACCTGGGGTTCCTCGTGCAAGGCACGCCCGATGCCGTGGCCCACGAGCTCCCGGACAACACCGTAGCCCCGCGTTTCGCAGTGCCGCTGGACGGCGCTTGAAACATCGCCCAGTCTATGACCCGGCCGGGACTGCTCTACGCCCTTCTGCAAGGACTCCATTGTGGTCCGGCACAGGCGTACGTCGTCCGCGTCGATGTCCCCGACGGCAAAAGTGTACGCACTGTCGCCGAAATACCCCCGGAAATGCACGCCACAGTCAATGGAAACAACGTCTCCAGCCTGGAGCTCATACGAGCCGGGAAGACCATGCACAACCACATCGTTTACCGAAACGCAGAGCGTTCCCGGAAACGGCGGCAGCGATCCGACCCGGTAGCCCTTGAATGCGGGTTCGGCGCCCTGAGACCTTACGTAGCGCTCAGCCTCCCGATCGAGCTGAACCGTCGTGATGCCCGGCTCCACGAAG
>CAZXEU010000030.1:0-3061 GCA_964639665.1 uncultured Rhodothermaceae bacterium
ACTGGCTCTGGCAAGGGTGCGGCAATGGTGACTCATCTGGTTTCGGCTGCGGGTTCATGCTGTTCCAGGTAGGCGCCAGCGTCCGCATTGAATAGTCGGCGCACCGTCTTTCTGCACGGCGCTGCCTGCGGAATTGAAGCTGATGCATTTGCACGTGATTGTCAGAATGGGCGCTGCGCCGCTGGCGAGCTTCAGGCCGGACGCGAATGGATTGTAGCCGCCGCGCGTCGACGGGCAGCAAGGGCAGAGTGGCAATGCTGGCAATTCGGGGATGACGAGGAGTGGCGGCGGCATCAAAGCGCCACCGCTACGGGCATGTGGGTAGCATCTGTCGGGGCCTCGCGACGTGCTACTTTGAGATATGGACATCCGAGCGACTTCGGCTCGGCAATCGAACGCGCAGACTGAGCCGGGACGGGGTCGAAGGAGAACGTCGTGCGGTCAAAGCAAAATCTAAAGTAGCGTACGGAATACGGTGCGGTGCTCGAAGAAAGAGCAAGGAGGCAAGTATGGTCGCGGTGGGAAAAGCCAACTGATGGGTGGATCGGCAGAAGATTCATCATTGCAGATATTGGCCGGTCGGAATCGTAGCAGTTGATCGGTTTGCCGTCCATCACGAATGGTATCTCGCCGATGACTGTCGCAATCGATCCGAGCAGCAATTCCGCAGCAAGAAACCCGTCGACCATCTTGTCGATGCAGGCAATTTCCGGCAGCTGGGCGCACAATCCGATCTCCTGGAAGCCGCCCCGTGCCCTCTCGGAGAACTTCGGACAGGAATCGCTGGTCCCCTTTACTCGAACAAGAGACGGGACCCGAGGATACTAGACAGCGCTCTGCAGCTCCTTACGGAACTACGGAGGCTTCTCCGTGGTGGCAACCAAGTGTGGAAGGGACGCTTAGGTGCTGGCGAAAGCGGAGACCCAAATCGGATTGCAGGCCTCGCGCCGAGCGTAGGTTTGCTTCTCGAAGCGACACTTTCCATGTCCTACCTTGACTACTCGAAGCTCGGATGTTCCGGGTTCATCGCTGATCCGCAGAATCGTCTAAGATGGGAGAGGGTCGAATTGGTCCGAGCAGTAATAGTCTCCATGGGAGGCGGAGCATGAAGTGCCTGTGGGCCATCTTGGTGGGGCTGACGACCGTATTCGTGGCTGCTTGCCACGACAACGTCGTCGGTCCAGCCGGGAGCTCTTGTGCGCCCTCGGATGCTGGTCCAATCAGCTTCGGATTCTACGCGTTTTTCGCCCCGGTCAGTTACAGCGAGAATCCAGACCCGGATTCACCCGGCTTCACCAAGCACGTGGGCTACGAGGCGGACTTACTGAGCGCCCTTGAGGCCATGGAGGATGGCGGATTGACGTTTCGCCGGCAACCGATCGAAGACTGGCCAGGGATCTGGCTACGCCCCGCAACGCCCGATTTCGACATGGTCGGTGGCGGCATAACGATTCTGGAGTCTCGCACGCTGGACGATTCGGGAGAGCAGGTCGTTTCGTTCACCTCCGGTCACATCGCCTTCCGCCAGTCTCTTCTCGTAAGGTCGGAAGATGCCGCGCGCTATGCATCGTACGACAGCTTGACCAGCGACGTGCGGGTGGGCGTGCTCCGCAGCACGACGGGAGAGGCGCGGCTGCTCCAAATCACCGGGCTCACAAACGCCGAGGGCGTTCTTGCACGCGGGACGACGGTGGAGACGCCGCAGGGCCCGATTGTGGCCGATGGCACGGCAGATTACACCATCACAGCGTCTTCGGTTTCGGCCCTACTTGAGCGCCGGACTCATATCTTTCCTCCCTCGGCCGCAATGCCCCAGGTGGTCTATCTTGGCGACGTGTCAGGGGAGGAAGAGTTGCTTTCAGCCTTGCGTGACGGGACCGTTGACGCCTTGGCTCGGGGTGAAATTGGCAACGGTGAGGCAGCTCGGACAGTAGGTGGCACCTTTGTCGTATCCGCTTTGGATACATTGGCTGAGTTTGGAGGGTTCGCACTCGATCATGACGAAGAAGAGATGTTGGCCTGCATCGACGAGCGTCTCGAATGGTTGACGGACGGGCGCCGAATTGGCTACGCAGAGTGGCGAGCCGATCCTGGCGTGTTCCTCGCGCGTGCAGCCACGTGGAGTCCAAGATTAGACTGATGGCCGCCAGGCAGCCAGATCTGAGCAGCTGGAACGTATGCGATCATTAGTTCTTGGTGTGAATGAAGGCGCGGCGCAGATTCCAGGCGAGAGGCTATATAGTCGACATCACGACAGGGGTGCTAGTACCGACTCAATGGATTGGACGACAGGGAGTTGCCGGCTGGTTCTAGGCCTAGCCTGGGCCTCCGCAGCACTGAGTCGGCGGTTCCGAACGGCTGCTTTAATTGTGAATGCTTTCGCTATTGATGTGTGGGGGGCCGCGGAAAGGTGGCCGGAATGGACGGGAACCGATACCGCCGCTGGCCCAGTGGCGCGTCCGTGGAAGTGGAATAGGCGTTCGCGTCAAGACTGGATCCACGGGCTAGAAACTTCAGACTAGCCGGGTTTGGGCCATCCGAGTTGACACCGGCAGATTTGCAAGGATCCGTCGACCGGTGAAATACCTGTGAGATTCCGGGCAGATCTCTTGAGTCCGTTGAGGCGCCTTTCGCCATGAACGATTGCGGTCCCGTTTGCCGTGGAGGCCTCACAGTTGCAGGTCTGCATCCGCAATGTCGAGGTATCCATGGGTTGTACGCCGAGACCCTTATCACCGAGAGCGCGTTAGGTGCCACTGCAGCATTTGCGGAGAATGTCGCCCATGCCAGATCCTTCAGCAAGAGAAGCGACCGTCCTCCTGATTCTGGACAAGCTGGTCCACCAGCCGCAACTGGCCCCGGTGCTGAATTCGATGGCTGACCGGCTGGAGAAACAGCTGTTGGCCGAGCCGCACCGGCCACTAGCCTGCTTTACCAACGGTCATATCGGTAGGTTAAGGATATGACAATTGGGAGCGTATGTTTACTGGAGTCGGATGCGTAGCGTGCGGTTTTCGAGCCAGGGGATGGGATAGGCTGCGTCGGTATATCCGGCTGCGAG
>CAZXEU010000031.1:0-24010 GCA_964639665.1 uncultured Rhodothermaceae bacterium
AGCCAGTACCGACCCAATTCGCCCAGAACGCCGACCGCACCCAGCCTCCATTCAATAGTCACACCTGCACTCGAAGCAAGGCCCCGACCCGCGTCCGCGTCCCGGCACCCGCCACAGTAATAGTCCAGCGCAACAAAGGGATTCGCCTGAAACGCGCGGCCCCGTGTTCGCTGCCAGCCTAACCTGTAACGCGCCGTGAAGTTGTGCAGGTCTCCCCTGAGCGCCCCGTGATAAACGAGACCGTAATTCCGATAGCCGGCCGCGACCCTGACCATCGGAACATTGAAGACAAGAAAGAAGAAAAGCTGTGTTTCACCGAGCTCAAGCCAGAAACCACCTGGCGCTTCCTCGGCCTCGACGCCAAGCGAATCCTCCTGCGGCGCAGACTCGGCTAAGGCAACCATGTCAGGTGTCAATCCATAGCCCTCCAATGCCACCGTATCGCACCCAATAAGTACTGCCTCCAACGCATCCGCTTCTGCCCTGTCGATACTCAATCTATACGTCCTCCGAATAGTCACAACCCTGTCCGCGTACCAGCAGCGGTTCTTGCCAGGCATCCATTCTCCGGCGTCCTTGTCCCGCTTGCCGAATACTCCCACAAACCTCGGAGTCAGGACAGCATTCGCGAGATCCCACGCGAATGCCAGTCTGGACGCTTCATCTGCTGCGCAGAGGCCGCTGTCGTGCGCTTCCGACCGCGCAACAATCAGGTCTACGTCTACTTCTCGACTTGATCTGAGCCATTTTCCGGTATATGGACTGTAGACGCCTCCCCAATGTGCCATAACACTGTCCTTGAATGCAGGCGGGAGTGCGTATTGGCTGCGGGAATACGGGCTGCATCGGTCCTCCGGCGCAATCGCCAGCCCCATCCAGGTATCCTGTGCCGACGATTCTATCGGCGTGCCGATGCATACCAGAATCGTCAGCAAAGTGATCGGTCCGGGCCGAACGCCGAGGGAGCTCAATCGTGCTTGTTTAATGCCTTATGCTCGTGTAAATGGCTCGGGCATGAGTAATCGGCTTGTGCAGGGTTAAGGGCACCCACATCACCGCCAGACCTCGCAGCAGGCACGACGCACCAGTTCAGCCGCAACCAGGAGCCCTTATGCCAAAGATACCTGTCTTCAAGGGTTTCCGGCACGGACCCAGGCCGCGCTGGCGCATTACGAATTTGGCAAGACTGGCTGTTGAATTCAGGTTGCCGACGAAGGGCCCGTGTGGGCCCAGATGGGCCCGCGAGGAATAGGGACCCCTCAGATTGAATAAATGACGAGAAGCGGTAGCACTCCAGCGAGGCATGTACCGCGCATGCTATTGCGCAATACTGGGCAGAAAAACCAGCCTCAGTCGACGTCCGCCATGTTCAATATGCATCTCATCGGCCATGCTCTGCATGAAATACAGCCCCCGGCCACAGCTGCGCAGGATGTTCCCCTCCTCCAAGGGATCCTCCACCGCTGCCAGATCGAATCCCTCGCCTTCGTCCGACACGGTGCATTCGATGCGCTCATTCCCCGCTTTCAACTGCAGGCCTACGCTCTTTGAGGCATCCCAGCCGTTTCCGTGCTTCATGGCATTGGTCACAGCCTCGCTGACCAGAAGCGTAACGCGGTAGACCGTGTCTTCGTCGGCAGAGAGCTCACACAAGAAGCGTGCCACTTCATCGACGGCGCGCTCAACATTCTCGAACGTGCTCTCAAGCTCCAGTTGTAACGATGTGCGTGCCATGGAGGCCGGCTTGGATGTTCGCTATCGCCTGGTCCTATTTCGCGGAACTCAGCCTATCATGGGCGGGGAAGCGCTACTTCTGACCCGGTTCCACGCCGCGACGACCTGGACACGGCGCACGCATCCAGAATCCCGGCCAGCTCCCCGGTCAGGCGCTTACGGTCGAATGTTTGCGCGTACGAAGCTTCTCCCTGAGGCAACGTTCCTGATTCCCATCGATCGTACAGGTCGGAAAGCGCCTGCGTAATGGAAGCGATGTCGGCCGGGTCTAAAATCCAGTTCGCCCCATATGGATGCAGCGCCTTTCGCGCCGTGCCGGGCGGAATGAGCGCCAGAATCGGCTTCCTCGTGCCCATGTACTCAAACAGCTTGCCCGTTGAAATCCCCCCGGATCCTGGCCGCTCGCCTATGGTCATCCAGAGTACGTCGGCGGACAGCTGATAGCTTACTGCTTCCGAATGCGACAGGTAGCCCTTGCAGGACACCACGTCTTCCAGGTCCAGGTCGCGGATGAGCCGCCGGGACGCTTCCGGCACTAGTCCCACAAAAACTGCCTCGATCCTTGAGCGCGCCGGCGGATTACGCTTGAGCATCGCATGCAGCCCCTTCAGGAAATAGTCCGGCGTCTGTGCGTCGTAGAATACACCCGTATATACGAGTCGCATGCGTTCGGGATGCTGCTCTGCCGCCTGGGCCTTTTGCAAGGATTCAGGATCGAACCCTTGCGGAATTACCGAAGACTCGCACTTGGCACCGTGGGCTCTGGCGCGCTCGCGAAGCGAGGCCTCAATTTCCTCGTTGATGGCTATTACGTGTGAGGACTGGCTAAGAACACTCGCCTCCAGCGCCTCGTGACGGGCCCTGTGCCAGCGCGTAGGATATATGTGGCGGGGATTGCCCACCCAGTCGTCGCGAAGGTCCGCAACGAGAGGCAGCCCATGCCTGCGGCTCAACTTGGCAGCCAAAAGCAATGCCGAATACGGCGGCGCAGTGGCAAGTACCAGGTCGTACGATTCTTTCATTACGAGACGGCGACCGGCCCTGAAGCCGGGACGAAGCCATCCGATCTTGTTATCCGGCAGAAACACGGACTGGCTTGCGAGCGACAGCCATCTTCGCCTGCCCTCCCCGGGCAGTGCAACGGCTCTGCGCCGGGCAAAGAGCCGGGTAGGATCCCATGACGCCGTACTTTCCACGTGCACGCCCCGGCGCTCGGCATCTTCCACGAGCGAAGCGTCAAAGGCAAAATATCCGGCGGGCCTGGCCGTTAGCACCGTCGGCTGCCACCCGAAATCGGGAAGGTATTTGACGAACTTGCTGATGCGCTGAACGCCGCTCAGCCCCATGGGCGGGAAATAGTACGCCACCACCAGAACCCGCCTGGGTCCACCCTCAAGCTCCTGTCCCGCACCTCCTGCAATCGGCCGCGCCACGGCTACACGACCGCCAGCGTCTGGGAAGCATTGCCCAGCCGGCGGGCTCCGCCTTCCGTTACGACGACCGTGTCTTCGATGCGAATGCCGAATCGGCCCGGTATGTAGATTCCTGGCTCCAAGGTCACCGTGGCGTTTTCAGGCAGGTCAGCATCGGACCAGTGCGAGAGGCGCGGCCACTCGTGGACCTCGGTGCCGATGCCGTGCCCCAGGCTGTGCATGAACTTGCCGCCATACCCCTCTTCCTTGATGTAATCGCGTGCCACGGCGTCCAGTTGCCTGCATAGGATGCCCGGTCGGGTCGCGTCCATGGCTCTTTTCTGCGCCTCCAGGACCACGTCATAGGCAGCGCGCTCCTCCTCTCCCGGCTCCCCTATGGCCACGGTCCGCGAAAGATCGGATACATATCCGTCCACTACGCATCCAAAATCCAGCACGACCAGCTCGCCTTTCTCCAGGCTCTTGGAGGAAGGCCGAGCATGCGGAAGCGCGCCCCTGTGCCCGGAGCTTACAATTGGATTGAACGACATGCGCTCGGCCCCACGACATAGCGTCTGGTATACGAGCTCGGCTGCCAGGTCCTGCTCCGTCATTCCGGGACGGATGCACTGAATCGCATTCTCCAGCGCGGCATCCGTTACCAGTTGCGCCCGCCGCATGGTGGCTATTTCCTCCTCGGTCTTGGTGGCCATCTCCCTGGCCAGCACGAGATTGGCCTGCACCCATGCAACATGCGGCCACAGACTCTGCCAGAATCCGTGCGTGCTGACTGGAACGTGATCCGCCTGCATCAGAACACTTCGGGAACGATCAAGGAATCCTCTCTCCTGAACGTACTGGTACAGTTCACCACGTACCGTGTGCACCTCCGCATCCGATACTTCCTTGCGCGCCTGCTCCTTGTAGCGCATGTCAGAAAGAAAATGCGTTTGGCCGCGGCAGACCAGGAGCACGGCATTTGAGCCCGTGAAGCCGCTTGCCCACCGTACGGTCGGCATGTGCGTCAGGATGGCCGAATCCACCCCGTGCTTGTCCAGAAGCCCGTGAACAGCCGCTTTCATCTGCGGGAAAATGTTGTAATGGGTCCGTCGTTGGTCGCGGCAAGTATCAAGCTGCCCGTGGCGGTTTCGACGTAAAGCAGCTTCCTGACATCACCGGGCGCAACAAAGCCGCTGGTCCAGGATGCGGAATACTCCAGCTCTCCGAGGCCCTGCAGCAGCACGCCCGAGCCCGCGCTGCGTCGGCCAAACTGCGCGCGGTTGCCGAAGTCATTGCCTGCCAGGAGCAAGTCAGCGATCCCGTCGCGGTCAAAGTCCCGTGCAAGTACCCCTTTCGTCTCAGACACCTGGGCCATCAGCGGCAGTGCCCGGCGCTCAAGGCGGCTTCGCTCCACGTTCTCAAATACGGATGTCTCCGCGACGCGAGAGTGAAGCACGAGAGATTCTGCACGCTCCCCGGAGACCAATACCGTATTCATATCCGCCAGAGCATACGAGGCATAAGTAGAGAACCGCTCGGCAAACCGGGGCACCTGAGCCAGGAGTTCGTCTCGGGCCGGAACGGGATAAACCCGCCCCTGAATATAGTGCCCCATAACAAAATCCATGACTCCGTTGGCATCGAAATCCAGAGAATACATGACGGCCGGCTCCTCGGCTGACACCCTGATCTGCGTGTTCAATCCGCTGCTTCCCGCAACCAGGTCCTGATCGCCGTCGCCATCCAGATCGTATGCCTCTACCACGTTCCAGAAGCCATGCGATTCGGCAAGGCCCAGATCGGCGGAGATATCTGCGGCTGCGCCCCCCTGTTCAAACGAAAACACCTTGACTGGCATCCACTCCCCTGCCACAATCAATTCCGGCGCCGCGCCGCCGGATACGTCGGCCCATGTGGCATCCGTCACCAGACCGGCGAACGCCAGGCCACCGGCCACCTCATGCGTCCTGTCAGCAAAGCCCGCTCCCGTGTTCTCGAGAAGGTAGCTGCGCGGCGCATGCGGATAAAATCCCGGCCGCCACCGCCCTCCCACAAACAGGTCCGTGTCACCGTCTTCGTCAAAGTCTTGCGGCGCTACCGTCGATGAGGGATAAGGCATGGCCGGAAGCGCTTCGGGGGCGTATGCCAGGTTGCCGAAGCCGGTATTGACGTACAGCCTGTCCTGGTAAGCTGCAGACGTGTCATCATGCGCTCCGCCGCCGCTTGCCACGTACAAATCCAGGTCGCCGTCCCGGTCAAAGTCGAACATGGCGGCATCTACGTCTTCAAACGACAGGTGGGCTTCCAGCGCCGGCGAGTGCACATCCTGAAATACGCCATCGGCCTGCTGAAGGAGTAACCGGCCGGCCTGGCCGCGCGCGCCGCCAAAGAAGATGTCTTCCAGTCCGTCGCCGTTGATGTCGCCGGAAGCCAGCGCCGGACCCTCCCTCGACAGCAAATGCGGCAACAGAGGTTCCCGGTCAAAATCCACAAAAGCGTCCTCCCGGTGCACCAGATCCAGCCCCGGATGGTCCGTCCTTGCAAAGAGCGGCTGCTCCGGTGATTCCTCGCGCAGCTCCCGGCGCTCCGCCTCTGCATGGCGCAGCGTCAGCTGCGTTGCAGTTACGCCGCGTACCACCTGCACACTTTCCCCCGGCCAACGGACCTCCACGTCCACGACGGACTCGGCAGCCAGCCCAAAGCTGAGCTCCGGAGCGAGGGAAGACAAATACCCCCGCCCGGGCATCATTTCCTGGTACTGGGCAAGTCCGACAGCTCGCACCGTCACCTTCGCGCCGATGCCCCACCGGTTGCCGGGTGGCCCTTCAAGCCTAATGGCAAGAGCACGGTTTCCGGTCAGCGTGCCCGCCTCGTTGCGGTAAAGCATCGCCGGCTGGTTGATGTTGCTGATCGCAATGTCCGGAAACGCGTCCCCGTCCAAATCCGACACGACGGCACCGTTCGACAGCGTAAGCTGGCCCAGACCCCACGCCTCTGTCTGGTCGGAAAAAATCAGACCGCCCTCGTTGCGATACACATAGTTGCGCAGCCTGGTCTCCGGCATTTGCCGGACCATGTCGAGCGAGGACAGCACCTCCCCCCTTGCACTCGCGTCCGCGTATGCCTCGACGAGTGTGGTATTCAGAAAATCCAGGTTGGTGTAGTCCCGCATGTACCCGTTAGTGACGAGGGCGTCCTTGTAGCCGTCAAGATCCAGGTCTGCCAGAATGGCCGCCCAGCTCCAGTCTGTGTTCGAGACGCCCGCCATCTGGCCTATCTCCACATACTTGCCTTCAGGGCGGGCCACGTGCAGCATGTTGCGCATGTATTGCTCAAAGAAGCCGTCCTCCCGCATCTTGGCATAGAACACATGGTCTTCGGGTCCCTTCAGGATCTTTTGCCGGTAGTTGTCCTCGGCCAGCATATCGAGTGTGTAGATGTCCGGCAGCAGATCGTTGTTGATGTCCGCTATGTCCGCGCCCATGGACGAGTAGGACGTATGGGTGAGATAGTCCCGGATCGATTCCTGAAACGTGCCGTCACCGTTGTTGATGTACAGGTAGTCGTCCTCGATGTAGTCGTTGGAGACGTAGATGTCGAGCCACCCGTCCCTATTGATATCACTGACGATGGCGCTAAGTCCAAATCCGAGCGGATTGCCGATGATGCCTGCCTCTTCGCTCACGTCGACAAACCGGCCCCCGTCGTTTCTTAGCAGCAAGTCGCCCGCCAGTGAATCCCGCTGGTTGCGCATGTAATCCACCAGAAAACGGGAGTAGCGCCGGATGGAGTGGTTCAGGATGTAGGCATCCAGGTCGCCGTCACGGTCATAGTCGAAGAATGCCGCGTGGTTGGAATATGTGGTGAGATCCAGCCCGAAGTCGGCGGCACGCTCCGTGAACGTGAGGTCGCCGTTATTGAGGTACAGCAGGTTGCGCCTGCGATCCGCCGAAACGTTGCCTGACCGGCAGACATAGATGTCCAGCCAGCCGTCGTCGTTGATGTCCACCATCGTGACACCGGTGGTCCAGCTCCTTTCCTGCACGAGACCCGCCTGGTCGGATACGTCCTCGAACCGGAATTCACCCTGATTGAGATAGAGCACGTCCGGCTCCATGTTCGCCGTGAAATAGAGCTCGGGCAGGCCATCGCCCGTGAGATCCCCTGCCGCTACCCCGCCCCCGTTGTAGAAATACTCGTATTCCAGGACGTTAAAGCCTTCCTGCTCCACGACGGTGTTGACGAAGCTGACGCCCGTCTCCTCCGGCGACAGAAGCGTAAAGAGCGGCTCGGACCGCTCCTGCCTGGAGCATCCGGCTAGCGTGATGGCAATGCCTATCAAGAGCCGCAAACGCATTCTGATCAATCGAGGCGGGCTGCCGTGTGCCCCGTGGAACCTGCGGCTTGCAGATTCATGCACGTATGTATGGCGGGGAGCACTAAATATACCACCCTGCTTTGCGCCGCACTAAGTGTGGCAACCCTGGCCTGCGCGCAGGGCACGCAGGCCATTCAGGCGGCAAATGCGCTTATTGAACGCGTGTTCTCGGATGTGCAGGGCGAGGCCTTTGGCGAGGCGGCCGAAGCATACCTGAGCATGCTGGCAGGCACGGACAGGAGCCTTACGCCGGAAGACCTGGAGGTAGTCCGCTACCATCTCCGGCTGGTGGGAATGGTCATGCCGGCGCCAGATCGACAGCGCATCGGGCTGGAAGACTTCCTTCGTGACGAGGACATGAAGCCGCCCCTAGGACCTTCGCTGGTGGCGTGGTGGCGCAGACAGGATCCGCTGCCTGCAACGGAGGCCAACGAGCGTCTTGAAGAGCACCTGTTCCGCGTCGCGTACGCAAGGCGAAATTACGGCAGCAAGGAGGATCCCAGGGGATTCGACGACCGGGGCGAGATTTACTTGCGCTTTGGTTCGGCTCCCCGGACAACGGCCGTGAGGCTGAAGACGCCGCTGCTCATGCTCCAGCCGCGTGCCTGGAGAATCCCGGACAGCGAGCTATGGACCTACCCCGATGTCCACGATGACGCCCATTTCCTTTTTGTCAGGAACTCGCGGCGCCAGCCCTATCGCCTCGGAATTAGCACCGATCTCATCCCGACGAACCTGCGCAGCGGAGGAAGAAGAACGGGCTTGTTGCTCCATGTTATGGAAGAGGTATACGGGCAGCTGGCGCTGGGACATCCCCACTACGGCGGGGCGTACGACGAAATCGCAAACTACCGGGCTCTGCCTTCCACCATGCCGGCGTACCTCCTTGCGCAGCGTGTGCTGAACCAGAGTACTATGGACGACGGTGCCCATGCCGCGGCCAGGCTTCATTCCGTGCCCGCCTCCCGGACCACGGTGGCGCAAGAGGCCGAAGGCCTGGACGTGTCCTATCGCTGGGCGCGCTTTCGCTGCAGTTCAGGCACAACGTGCATCGAGCTCTACTGGGGTCTGGGCCCCGATGCGCTGTCCCTGCGGCGCAGGCACCTGCGCCGGCTTCGGAGAGAAGGACACCTCCGGTCAAGCGACTATCTCCTGTCTGCCGCCCTGGTAAAGCGTGACAGCAGCTTCCTCTACAGCTCCGCCGAGCAGCGGCATTATCTCGTCAGCGCGGACCAGGAGGACGTGCCGCCCGTCCAGACACTGTCTGTCAGCACCGACTACGAGCTGGTAAACCTCGCGGCCCAGTGGGAGCTTCAGTTTACGACGGAAGGAACGGAAGCTGCCATGTTTCCGGGCACTACCGTGAAGCTGCACGTAGCCCGGCTTGACTCCGCGTACGCCTTGCATACAAGCGAAGCGCTGGAAATGAGCGACATCAGGCCTCTCAGGTTCACCGATCCGGATCGCCCCGAATCCGGAAATCCCTACCCGTATCGGGAGCTGACACCCTCACTGCCACTGGCGCTCTACTTTGAAGTGTACAACCTGACCTACGGCGCGGACGATCTGACCCGTTACACGGTCAGCTACAGCATCGAATCGGCGGGCGAGGAAGTCCGGACGGCGACAACATCGTATACAGGCGAAGCGCGCACGGCCCGTGAATTTGTTGTCCTCGATCCGGGTTCGATTTCAAGGCGGGGGACCGTTACCATTACCGTCCGCGTAGCGGACGACATCGTGGGAAGGGCCGTTGAGCGCTCCGTCGAGTTCGAGTTTCGGGACCTGGAGCTTTAGCCTGCGGCGACCGATTGGGCCTGCCGTTCGCCGCGCATGTAATGCGCGCCGGACCGGGGAATGCGTCGTTGCCAAGCGCCCGGAGCAGGCTTATCTTGAGTTTTGTGCCATTAAACGGGACTTTGCTCCATGACTTTCCTGTTGCGCACGCGCCTCTTGTTCCTTTTGGCAGGGAGCTTCGCGCTCGCCAGTACTGCCCTTGCACAACCCGGGACGTCTGCCATAACCGGCACCGTAACGGATGCCGCAACCGGCGCCCCGCTACTGGGCGCCAACGTGTCCATCGTCGGCGGCTCTCTGGGCACATCGACAGGCCCTGGAGGCGCTTACCGTCTCGCGGGACTGGCTCCGGGGAGCTACACCATCGAGTTCAGCTTTGTCGGCTACCAGAACCAGGCGATTTCGGTGACCGTGACCGCCGGTGAGGACCAAGTCGTGGATGCAGCTCTTGTTGCAGGCGTCGAACTCGACCCCATCCAGATAACCGCCGGACGGCGCCAGGCCAAGGTACTGGACGCGCCCGCCTCCGTTGATGTCGTGGGAATTCGGGAGCTGGAGCAGGAAACGGGCCCCACGGCCGTGGCCGCACTGCGAAACGTCGCGGGCGTGGATATGGCCCAGACCGGCTACGACCGCCGGGAGGTTGTCCTGCGCGGATTCAACAACGCCTTCACGGCCGCCGTCTACTCGTTGACGGACTACCGGCAAGCGGGCCTGGCATCGCTTGGAGCCAACGTCCACAGTGCGATGCCCGGCCTCGGCATAGATCTCGAGCGCATTGAGGTTGTGCGCGGACCTGGTTCGGCCCTCTACGGCGCGGGCGTGGATGAAGGGGTGATCCACTATGTGACCAAGGACGCGTTTTCCTATCCTGGCGCGACACTTTCGCTTAGCGGCGGAGACCGCTCGTTTCTGGATGTGCAGGGGCGTGCCGCAATGCTCGCTGGCAGCAAGGTCGGCGTCAAGGTTGTCGGCAAGTACTCTTCGGCAAACAACTTCGAGCTGGAGAGCTGTGCTGCGGATATCCTGGCGACACGGGGCTTCGATGGGTGCCCGGACTCCCATGATGCCCGCCAGATTGCCATATACGGCGAGCGCGACAATACCAATCGCCGGCTCAATGTGTACGGCGGCCTGGAGTACAGGCCGGCGCCTCGCACCTCCTTGCAGATTATGGGCGGGCACTCTCGCCTTTCCGCCACTACTCTTACCGGGATCGGGGTCAGCCAGGCTGTGAATTGGGGCTACTCGTTCGTGCAGCTTCAACTGCAGTCCGGCGGTTTTTTTGCGCAAGCCTACGTAAACCAGAACAACGCGGGCGATTCCTACCTCTATGCCGGCGACAAGGTGGTGGACAACAGCCGCCTCATCAACTTCCAGGCGCAGTACGATCTGTCGCTCTTGGGCGGGCGTGAGCAGTTGGTCATCGGGGCCGATCTTGACCTAACACGGCCCGATACCGAAGGCACGATCCACGCCCGGTACGAGGACCGGGACAACATCAACGAGTTCGGTGCCTATGCGCAGTCCCTGACCAGAGTGGGCGACCGCTTGGAGCTGACCCTGGCGGCCCGCGCGGACTACAGCAATATCGTGGACGGCATGCAGTTTTCGCCGCGCGCGGCCCTCGTATTCAAGCCGGCCCCGGAGCACAGCATCCGGACTACGTTCAACCGGGCTTTTTCCTCTCCCCTTGCCACCCGCGTATTCCTTGATCTGGTGGTCGGCAATATTCCCGGGACCGGAATTAACGTGCGGGGCCTCGGCGCCTCCGAGGGATTCACCTGGGAGCGAAATCCGTCGTTTCTTGCCTTTGGTGCGCCTACGGATCTCGTGGCCTCCAGTCTGGTGCCGGGATCCGAGGGCGTCAGTGTACCCGTGGGACTGCCCACGGGCGATGTGTACGGCGCCATCTACGCGGGCCTTGCCGCCACTCCTCCCGAGGAGCTGGCACGCCTGGTTACGGATGCCGGAATCCCTCTGACCGCCCCGGTGGCGACGCTACTGGTGCAGCTTCTGGACCCGGCTATGACGCCGGTTAGCGGCTTCAGTCCCGGTGCCATGGGCTTTCTCAATCTCACTACGGCAGAGGTAGAAGCCTATGTCGATGACCTCACGCCGCTGGATCCCCTGTCCCAGACGGTATCACAGACCTATGAAGTAGGCTACAAGGGCATAATTAATGACCGCGTACTGGTGGCCGTCGACGGCTACTACGGCCGCAAGAAGAACTTTATCGGACCGCTGGGCCTGGCGTCGCCCTTTGTATTCGTGCCGAATCTGGCCCAGGACCTGACGCGCGACATTGCCGCGGGCATTGCAGGCAACCAGAGCCTCGCAACCATATTGGGCGCGGCCGGGCTGTCACCGGAAGCGGTGGCCGGACTCCTCGTGCAGCTGGCCGGACAAACGGGCGCGCTGCCTACAGCAACCACGCCTGTTGCCATTGTGCAGCCCGTTGAGAACAATCCAGGTGTAGGCGCTGTGCCGGAATTGCTCTTGACATACCGCAACTTCGGCAAGATCACCTACTACGGCATGGATGCCGGCGTTCAGGTGCTGGCGTCGGATCAACTGCAGCTCTTTGCCAATGCCTCCTGGGTCAGCGACGACCTTTTTGATAGCGAAGAGCTGGGCGAGCCGGGAGAAAACGTCTCGCTTGCGCTCAATGCCTCGCCCTTCAAGATCAAGTTTGGTGGCTCGTATCGGCACGGAAGCGGCCTGTCATTCAATGGATCGGCCCGCTATAACAAGGGCTTTCCGGTGCGCTCCGGCGTTCACATTGGAGACATTGACAGCTACTTCCTCGTGGACCTGGGCGCCCGATACGAATTCGGCGCGCGCGCAGAAGGGCTGAGTCTTGGTCTTGGCATCTCGAACGCGCTGAACAACGTGCACAGGCAGTTCATTGGCGCGCCCAAGCTCGGCCGCATTGTCCGTGCTCGCCTGACCTACAATCTTGGTCTCCAGTAGGCCGGATTGGAGGCCGTTCGCCGCGCATGCCGCCAAAGGAGCTTGCGTCCGCAACTACGTCTTGACCTCCGGCGCGCGTGGAAATCATCAGCCTTGTCGCGAATCTTCGCCGCGGCACCTCGGCGCGGCACTGTCGTAACAGGGGCCGCACGAGCGGCGAGGCCCATATACCTTGCCTTGCTTCAAGATCCATTCAACCGAGAACTTTCGCCAATAACCGTGAACAAGAAGCTTAGAGTCCTGGTAGTCGGGTGCGGCCACATGGGCACCTCCCATGCGCGGGCCTACCATGCGATGGGCGATTTTGAGATCGTGGGTCTGGTCAGCCGCTCGCCAGCCTCCCGCGAGCGCCTGTCCGCGGAGTTAGGGGGATACCCCACGTTTGAGAGCTTTGAAGCTGCCCTGGCGAAGACCGCACCGGACGTAGTCTCCGTCAATACGTACCCGGACACGCACTCCGACTACGTCAGAAGGAGCCTGGAGGCGGGAGCACACGTCTTCGTGGAAAAGCCGCTGGCAACCACCGTGGAAGAGGCACAGCAGCTTGCGGACCTTGCATCGGCACTGGACCGGAAGCTCGTCATAGGCTACATCCTGCGCGTTCATCCGGCATGGAAGAAGTTCATTGCCATTGCCCGGACCCTTGGCAAGCCGCTCGTCATGCGCATGAACCTCAATCAGCAGAGCAAGGGAGCGCAGTGGCAAACACACAAGGCACTCATGGACTCCATGTCCCCCATCGTCGACTGCGGCGTGCATTACGTGGACGTTATGTGCCAGATGACCCGCTCGAAGCCCGTGCGCGTAAGCGCCATCGGGGCGCGCCTCACGGACGAGGTAGCATCTTCCATGTACAATTACGGCCATCTGCAGGTGGCCTTTGAGGACGGTTCTGTCGGGTGGTACGAGGCCGGCTGGGGCCCCATGATGAGCGAGACGGCCTCATTCGTAAAGGACGTGGTGGGACCGCGCGGATGCGTAGGCATTGTGGATGAGGCCAAGGACGTATCGGATGACATCGAAGGCCACACGCAGACCGGCGGACTGCGCGTGCATTACGGCGAGCTCGGCGCCGACGGCAGCTTCGCCAGACCCGACGAATTCATTGACACAACGGACGAGCCGTCGCATGACGAGCTATGCGCGCTGGAGCAGGAATTCTTGCTCGCGGCCATCCGGGAGAACCGTGACCTCACCGACCACGTCCAGGACGCCGTAAGCTCTCTCCAGATCGTATTGGCGGCGGACACCGCAGCTCGCGAAGGCAGGACCGTGGAGCTGCAGTAACCTGGCGGTCCGCACCAACTTCGGGGCAGCCATGCCTGGGCAGAGGCCAAGCCGGGCCCTTGCCGATGCATCGGTCGTTATCGGTCTGCAAATGAACCCGGGCTGCGCCCGGCATCCACGGCTATCCGAGCCGGGATGGCTGCCAATTTTCCATCCTATCAGGCATAGAGTTGCGAGCTTCACCGGATTGGCAGCACCCTCGATGGCGCGCTAGGCCAGACGGCGGCTGGACACACCCCGCTTGGCGAGCGGCACGGCCAGGATTAATGCGCCAGTTCAGCCCGCAGCCTTGGCCTTCATCCGCTGGCCTGATGCCGGTTGTGTCAGTCCGCTTATCGACGCAACGGCGAGTAAACCCGTTACAGGCGGGCGGTTGCCATGACCTGTGCCGGCGTCCGTGCAGCGTCCTGCCTGTTGTATACTCAGCCGAACCGGGCCAGCCTCATGAAGGCGACAATTCGCCTGGCGGCGGGAGCCTATGTGCTCGAGGGTTTCTATGGGCAGTCACTACGGATCATTGCCGGAGGACCGATCGATCTTCGGCATCACATCCAGTTTCAGCAATTGGTCAGTCCTTTGCCGCTTGCGCGGCCTGAAGCCGTAAGCGGCCCCCGTCGTCCGAAGAATGAGGGGATGGATCGCGGCTTCCGAATGGATTCAGATTGCGGGTATTCGGCCACAAGATGGTCGAGCATCGCACCCGCATCGCCGCGCTAAACGCATTCGACAAATGCTCTCAATAGGAAATCCTGCGTGCGCGGAAGAAACTTCGTTTATAGGTCCCCTAAATTTCCCGGTCGCATTGCGTAACTGGCCGCTCAACGATTCTCACTCGCCGATCGCTTTTTCCAGTAGGTAGAAGGGGTCCCACGCGGAAGCGTCCGGTCCCCCGACCGAATCCAAATGACGGCTCCATCATCAGAATCGCCTTTGCCAAATTCGTCAAACATGGCCAAGTCGCCATTCACTCTGTGAGGCCCCTGCGAGTGAGGATCCACGTACCCTCCATCTCTGCTTGTCTCTTGCAATTCGCATTGACAATGCCGCCGGCAATTGTTGCGGCGCAGGAAAGTGGCGAGCCGGTTCGTGAGGAAGCAGACATTGCCGCTAACAATTCGATGGCCAGAATCGGCATGCTTACCCAGGTAGTAGGCGATGTCGGTTTGGGTGACGCCGACGGTCAGGACTCCAATGGCTTTAGCCTGGCTGCCGCTCGCGTGCGATTGAGCGGCGATCTGGATCGCGGATTCAGCTACTTTTCCGAATTCGACTTCACGGACAGCCCCGCCGTCCTGGATGCCTTGATCGGCCTGGAGGTTTCGCCTGCACTATCGATCGACGCCGGTCTCTTCAAGGTCCCCTTCAGTGCCGAGCATCTAGTCTCAACGTCCGCCACGGACTTCGTAGACCGCGCACAAGTAGCGCGCTCCATCGATCGCGGTCGTCAGGTGGGCGTGACCGTCCAGGGCGCAAGCCCAGGCACGGGGCTGGGATACAACGTCGGACTGTTTACAGGAGGCGATCCACCGGACAGCGGCAGGAGCCGCCTTTATGTAGGCAGGCTGACTGCCGCGCCGCCGCTTTCCGCCGGAAATCTGGAGGCAGCCGGCATCATGGCCTACGGCGATGAGGAAGATGCCACCCGGATCCTGGCCGGTGGCGATTCGAGGTATTCAAACGGCCGACTATTGCTGTCGGCAGAAGTCATTCGCGTATACCACGACGCTGGAAGCGGGCCCGATAGCCTGCGCACCAGCTATCACGTCACTGCGGGCTTCATGCTCAAGCCGCACCGGCACCAAGTGCTGGCTCGGTGGGATGGCCTGTCGACGGACCGCGCAGGAAGCGAGCAGTACATTCTCCTCGGCTACAATGCCTGGCCTGCCCAGGGCGTCAGGGTGCAGCTCAACTACATCATACCGGCGCGAGGCAAGCGATCTGGCGCGCATCGTGTACTTCTCAAGATTCAGGTGGCCATCTGAGCAGGAGCGCGAGTGCAGACAATTGCCTCCGGCATCACATTCCCAGTATGCCTGAATCCGTCACAGGAGTGTTCTGGCTGAGCATGGCACCCGCTCGCGCGCAAGTCGGCCTCAGGACCCGTTAATTCTAATTGTCGTCGCCTTCACTTATAAATGTCGCCAATCGGACATACTTGAACACGATGGGAAACCATCAGCGCTGTGGACGTTAGTCGCCACAGACGAGGCCTGCGCATGAAGGCTCTGCGGTTTGTAACAGGCCCTTGCCGCCGCGTAGCCGCTGAGGCAGTATAGCCGGCCCACGCCAGACAATAAATCGAATCCTCGCATCGTTCCGGTTCAATGAATTCAAGCAATCGCACCTGGCGAGCCGTCGCTGCGGCGGCGCTGCTTGCCTCTTCGGCCGGCGCATGCACCTCAGGAGGTATCGCCAACCGGATCCTGACTCCTGCTCACGTGGATTTCGGCGAGCTGTTTGTGCCCGAGGATACGACACGACTTGACAACTCGGTACTGATAGGCCGCATCTGGATGCTGGACGTAAACGCGAACGGTGAACTCCTCGTGCTCGACACACAGAGTCAGGGCGTGTACCTGTTCTCCACCGGCGGAGAGCTCGTGCGGGCGATGACTGTCACCGATTGCCATCCAGAGGCAGCGGTCAACTTCACGTCGCAAGCCACCTTTCTGGACGAATCGCACATTGCCGTATTGAATAACAGAGGCGTAATTGTTTTTGACCGGAACGGAGCGTGTGTCCGGGCTTCCATCGACGGAGATTTCGCGACGAGTTCCGGTGGAATCTGCTCCCATCGGGATACTGTCTTTACCATGCCGTTCGCGGTACGCGACAGCTCGTTCATACGGGCCTACGGCGCAGACTTCATGCTGCTTGACCGGTTTGTGCTTCCCGCTCCGCAGTTCCCGATCCGGGCAGGCGTAACACCAACGTATGCCGGGTTTGCCATGGCATGCTTTGATGACGACGTTTGGTGGGTGTATTCGGAAAGCTTCGATGCGAGTCCCCGCTTGCAACACTCCGATGCCACTCGATTCAAGCCGGATTTCTTCGTGGACCGAACACAGGATTATCCGGAATTTGGTATGGTAACACAGTCCAATATGCAGAGCGTGACCGAAAGGCTTAACAGGGCAGAAGCCGAAGCGACCCACGTGCTCGGAATGTTCGCGCTCGATGGCGAGACGCGCATGGTGGTGTACGGCAATATTGACTCCGGCAATGAAGAACTCGGAACCGGCGCGGTCCTTGCAAGCCACACCGGTCGTTTTGCGGGCGTCAGTACGCTGCTTTCGGGGTTTCCAGCCGCTACCGCGGACGGGATGCTCTATATGGCTACTGATCCGGAAGATCGACCGGGCGGCGAGGCTGTCAACCCTGCCATTATCCGCTACCGGTTCGTCCCGCCGCCAGCCCGATAGCGAGCGGGCTGATCACGCCAAGCAGCAGACCCGGTTCTTCGGCTGCTGCAATCCGGCTCGATGAAAGGCTAGCCAAGGCCGGCAAGGATCAGAGCAACTGTGCAGGACTCTGGCCGACACCGGGTATGCGCCGGGCGGTGAAGCGCGCCTCTATCACAGGGCAGCGCCAGCCATTGGTGTGCGGCCGTCCAGCGCGGTTTCCTCTTATCCGAAGTGGCGAATCCAGAATCGTACGCCCGGGCATGGCTACATTTGGGCCGGCTCTCGTGACCGGGTCAACAAGCAATTCCGAAAAGGAATTCTCGTGGCAGCCTTGCGTCGGCTTATCGCGCTGCCGCATAGGCAACAGCGTTCTGTACCTGCGCCGCTCTCAGCCGGTAGGATTCGGCAATCCCCGCGACGAACCCCCCTACACCAAACCTGTCCCGGACGCCAGTTACCACAGCACCAGTCCCGGCGACCACACGCTGACCAGACCGCACCCCGGGGTCCAACTTTGCGCTTTTCGCAGTCGAATCCTCGATCCAAGGATACAGCGCATCCGGGAGATTGCCACTGCCGTATTCCATGCGCACCAGATATTGCCTGGCAATCTCTGGAATGGAGGCCAGGCCGTCGCGTACGGCATTTGGCAATTCGGTCACCGCGCGGTTGAAGCGCTTGTTTGCCGGCTCTCGCAGACTCTTGTCCATCAGGGGATGCCGAGTCACCAGCGTGGCCGCCAAGATTTTCGCGGCTGCCCTGATCCTGCGACAGGTAATGCGATACCTGCTGCGAAGGGTTTGGGTCGCTAACAACTCCGCTACATGAACAAAGCACAGGGTCCTGACGAAATCAATCAGGTGTGGCGAAAGCTGAATGCCTGGTGATGAAGCAGCCAGATCCCCTGCAAGCCAGTCTCTTGCTGTGGAGTGCGGAAATCGCAGGGCCCGCGCCGTGCAGGCTCCCGAGTACAGCGGTAGCTCGCCGCGGTGAGGCGGATTGCTATGCGCGTGGAATACTTCCCTCCTATTCCGCTTTTGCGACTAAGCTACATCAACGACTATACTCCGCAGCCGGTTGCGATACACGTACCGGCCCTGGCGTGGACAAGGCATTCTTCGCCAGGAATGGTCGCGCAATGGAGCGCCCCTCGGAATCCGGCCGGGGACTCCCGGCGCTCCGGCACCTGCACCTCCAGCACCGCACGCAGGTCACGGCACGTGCACCGGACGCAACAATCCGAGTCGGCAGGCGATTCCCCCGCTCGTTCGACGTAACTACCGAGCCTTCGAGTTCGACCCTCCCCGCTTCACGACCGTGAGTCGCGTATAAGGCACCAACCAGACCGAGCCGGGACAACTTACCTTGGCCGTCTTGGGGTTCTTGCGCACGACAACGTCCTTGCAGACTCGTTTCTTGCCCTCGAACGTGACCGTGTCACCGACCCTAATATCTGACCTGGCGGCCAGCCGCCTATTCCGCATCTCGTCGGGTTCTGGAGCACAGGATTTGGGCCTTGCTCCAATGCGGACGGCGATCGATTTCCACGCCGGACCATGACCGGCCCCGGGCCCCGCCAGCGCGTGCGCGATTTCGTGCAGAATGACGTCGGTGACCAGCTCAGGAGGCTTTTGAACCGCGTGCATCCGGCTTATCAGTATCCGCTTCGTTGCCCATTCGCACGCGCCCAGCTGTCTTCGCGTACTATTGAAATCAATTGACCAATCACGGAGTCCGTATCGATCCATGAGCTCCCGGGCCTCATCGGCTACTTCAAAAAGGCGTACCCCCCTGTCGTAACGCCCATCCCGGATTTCCGTGCTTCGGTGTACCAGTGCCTCGTAAGGCACATCCCATAATGCCGTGCCGGATGTTACCATGGCACGCTTTGGGTTCAGCTTCCCTATCGTACCGACCAAGATTCCCCTCCGGCCGGCGCGGTTTGCTACCCTGTCTCCAACCTCGAACAGGACCTGTCTGTTTGTGCCGCGCATGAAGCGATCAAGCCTCTTACTGCGTGCCTTATCGTTTTCCAATGGTCGCTCTTTTATACGCATTCAAAGCGGCATCGTAACCAGTCAGGCTCCATTGCACTGCTTGTACGGATCCGCGGTTATACTAAACGTTCCCGCCAAGGACTGGCCACCGGGAAATATGGTGTCCGTTTCCCAGGCGCCTTTGCAGCGTACTCAGATTCCGGTCGGGAAATTCCGTTGCCGTAAAGCACAGAATCAACCTCCTTGTGTCAAGTTGCGGAGGAATCGCCGACCTGGATTATAATTAATTGCGACTTTAGTTCGACCTGTTTAAGAGCCGCCGGCCTCGCGATCTCGCGTTACCCAACAGCTGGACGGTCTAATCCTGGACAAGGCGAATCTGCGTCCATCCTGCTCGCATGAGCTGGTAGCCGGGCAGGGGACATTGCCCGTGCCAAGGGGACTTTCCGGCCACCGAATTTGTAGGGACCAACGATAACTCGCTCGGTGACCGCTTCGGGCGATGTTTCGGGCCAAGCCAAGTTCGACGGTACGTTACTGCGTGGTTTTACTCAGTAACGTACCCTCAAGAAATGCAGACTCTCAGATACCCACATGAATCGCACAGAGTAGTACTCGTACCGAGGAATTGGACCATGCACTTCAACGCGAACTGCGGTCCGAGACATGATTGGCAATCCGGCGGTTGCATCTCAAGTCCTCCGGGCCTTTAAGCGGTAGTACTTGCTGCCAGCAGGCTGTCCCGCTCAGCCCGAAATCTGCAGCAACCGAATGGCTCGGGCCCACGGATATTGACCGCGCTCCAAGGGAGCCTCGCTGACTGATTCGATGCTTTGTCGGCCATGCACCGCGCGATGCTTGAGGCGGCGGCGAGGGTTGACCACTCTATGAAGGAAATGTCCTCCGACGGCAGAATCCAGTGACTTAGTCCACCAACGCGCGTTATGAGCGACAAAGGGGAATTACTTGGTAACTCGATTGAACCTGTATTGGCTTAGGAGGCCTGAATCCGCATGAATCCCTGCATGGAATAACCCTGAGCGGCAAATCCAGACTCCCTGTAAGCCCCCATGATTGCTTAACTTCAGATTTGCATGTAGCAATGAACTTTGACCGTCCGGCAAGGTCTTGCGGAACCAGCGAAGTTCGCCGCCGTCACATTTTCATGACTGGTAACGAGCCGGAAGACCTGCCCATATCCCAGTCCCCTGTAAAGGATTCGGAATGGGCAGCGGACCGGGCCCAGTTATTCGACATATTAACGCGTGCCGGCCTGCAGGGCCGTGATGCGCACGTATTCACACAATTGGTCGAGGAAATGGCCTCCGCGAATCTCATCCATCGCTTCGAAAGCAAACTCGAGGCGCAGAACGCAAAGCTGGATGCTCAGACATCCAAGTTTAACCTGCTGCTGTGGTTCGTAGGAACCGGAGTTGCCGCCCTTATCGCTATAGCGGCTGCCCTCTTGGCGTAAGGTCTAGAATCCGGGTATCGGTCGCTCTTGAGTAGTGATCTGGTCCCTTATGCCGTAAAGGACAGAAGAGTAGGCGCTAGCGTTGCAGTGTGGAACTACCGGATTGTGAAAGCTACATACGGATGCGACCCGGCACATCGGACGTGCAGTGCATTGCGCGCCGTGCGTGCATATTGGGTGGCAAGCAGCCCCTTTTTGGCTGGTCGCGCAGATCCTTCCTTGTCAATTCATCGTCGGTCAGGGCATCCGCAATAGGCCATCGGACAGGACCAGGCCCCCCTCTTTGACTGCATCCTCAACGATCGATTCCAGGTGCACTCGCAGCGCCTTGCGCAGTGTCGTGTAGCCAAACATCCGGGACACCTCCTTGGCGCAGTCTTCGACGCTGACGGAAATGCATCGCTCAACCACGGCGCGAGCCGCCTCGTGGATCTCAGCCGGCGGAAGCATCTCGGGCTGGCGCATGTAAGCGGGCAGATGGCTCCGGTCCCTCACGGTTACGGGATTTTGCCGGTCGCACCGGTCCAGGAAAAGCCTCGACCGGTCGGTCCGGATCATGTTTCGCCCTTCAGCCTGGTTTGTGGCGTGATTTAGCGTCTCCCTGATCCGGTTGCCCATGCGCTGATTGCCCCAGGAGGCATTCAGGCGCCTGGCCACAAGCTCCCGGTGCACCGGCCCCTCTACCCGCACGATGTCCTTGATGAATCCTACCAGGCTTTCAAGGCTGGCTTCGTGGATGGGGATTTCCGACCCGTTGCTCACCCGGAGTTGCGATTCCCGGTAAAGAGGGCACTCGTAACCGCCTTCCGGCTCGTATGCCGCCCGCTTCACCCCGGCCCTTGGTGAAGCGGGCTTCCTAGGGCGTGCGGGGCCCCGGGCGCGTGCGCTCTCAATGGCGCTTACCAGCTTCCGCGTTTCCGCGGCCTGATTCTGGAACCAGTCCGTACTCCATATCCGGTGAAACCGCCAGCCCTTCGATTCCAGGACGGCCTGCCGCAGACGGTCGCGCTCGCGCGCCCAGCTGGAACTGTGGTACCGCGCCCCGTCGCACTCTACCGCCAGAATGAAGCTCCCCTCTTCCTCCGGATCGTGTACGGCCAGATCTATCCGGAAGCCCGCAGACCCTACCTGTGGCGTTACGCGATAGCCCTGCAGGTGCAGGACGCGGGCCACCGATTCCTCGAACGGACTGTCCATGCCGGCTCCCGTCACCACCGGCACATCCAGCTCGCCGTGTTCCGCGTATCTGAGGAAACGCTTCAGCACCCTTGGGCCCGCGTGCCTGGCGGCATTGATGCGGATATCGCCGTGGCGAATCGAGGCAAAGACCCGGCACCTGCGCTTCGCACGCGTAAAGAGCACATTGAGGCGACGCTCACCGCCCTCCGAAGAAAGAGGGCCGAAGCTCTGCGACATGTATCCGTCTGCATCCTTGCCGTAGCCAATGGAGATGAAAATGACGTCGCGCTCGTCTCCCTGGACGTTTTCCAGGTTCTTGACGAAAAAAGCCTCTTCCTTGCCCTCCTTGCAGAACGCTTCCAGCTCAGGGTGTTCGGTGCGCATGTACTCCACCCTGTTGCGAATGGCATCCCGCTGCGCGACCGAGAGCGCGACGACACCGAGGGCAAGAGCCGGCGTCTTGCGCGCGTGCTCAAGGACTGCCGCAGCCACTGTTTCGGCTTCCCTGGGGTTGGTCCGCTTCGTGCCGCGCAGGTACTCGCCGTCCACGAACGTGAAGCTGAGCCCCGTCTGATCGCCGGGCTGCTGAGGACTCGGCGGACAGATCAGCCTGTCCTCGTAGAATTCGAAGTTGGATACGGCGATCAGCGAGGGATGATGGGACCGGTAGTGCCACTGGAGCATCCCGCCGGGCATGCCGCGCGCTTCGCACAGCGATAGAACGCTTTCCATGTCGGCGACCTGTGCGGCCTGCAAACTGGCCAGGTCCACGGCGTAATCCTCTGCTTCCTCCCCCTGCATCTGCCGGTCAAAGAACGAGGTTGGCGGAAGCTGCTTCTGGTCGCCAACCACGACGACACTGGCGGACCGCATGATCGAACCCACAGCATCTTCCGGCCGCACCTGGCTTGCCTCGTCAATCAGCAGCAGATCGAAACCGAGCTTGCCCGGCGCCAGGTACTGCGCCACCGAAAGCGGACTCATCAGAAACACCGGCTTGGTCCTCTGCACAGCCTCTCCTGCCGATTCGAGCAGCCTGCGTATCGGCATGTGCCGGGTCTTCTTGCCCGCTTCCCCGCGCACTATCCCGACCTCTCCGGCTGATCCCCGGGGAATCCTGAGAAAATGCTCCAGCATTACTTCCTGTGAAGCCAGTTCCTGCAACTTTTCATCGAGCCGCCGGAATTCCTCCACGGTGGCGCTGCGGCCTCGGCCGTCCAGCTCGTTCAGCCGGGGCTCCGCCTCGCACATGCGCTTCCAGACTGCCTCCGCGCGCACGAATTCAAGGACCTGCATCGCATGTTCGCAGCGCAGGCGGCCTTCGGCAATCGCTTCCCGGATCAATCCCAAACCAAGGTCGGAGGTACTTCGCGCGGCCACAAGCAGCCGGTACCAGTCCTCCAGTTCCTCCACCGCATCCGTCCACGCCTCCAGGCGCCGATGGAGTTTGCCGATAGGGACCCCGACCATGCCACCGGATCCGAAAGCGGCTTCCTGGTCGAGATCCAGCATTTCGGCAATGCCCTGCCAGTGGCTTTCCCAGTCCGTCCGGGCCTTTTCCAGCCGCGCGGCCAGCGCTGAAAGATCCGCGCCTTCAGTCAGTGCCGCTATCTGTCTTTGCACCGTCTCGGCCGATCCCGCGCGCGCCGCCTGAGAGCAAATCCACTGTAGGCTCGGAAGGAGCGTGGAAACATCGGTCTCTTCCTCCTGCCACCGTCTGCCGGCGATAGCCATGCCCAGAGACGCCTGCCGCCGAATCTTCTCCCGCGAAGAGCCATACTCCACCAGTTGATCGAGGAGGGCGATACGGTTCGCGGCGGATTTGGGCGGCGCTCCCACACAGGCACCCTTAAGACGCGCCGCAGCGGCTCGGTAGCGGCTGCTCAGAAAGCGAAACAGCGACCGGCCGCGGGCCGCAATGGCCATCCGCTCCTCCTGCCACGACAATTCCAGCGCCGAATGGCTGACGCGGCCGAGCAGCTCCTGCCGCAGACCTTGCCAGACCGCTATTCGCTCAAGAAGCTCTTGCGCTGCCGGAGGATGCTCCATGACAGCCTCATTCTGGACGACGCTGTCCACTTCGCGGGGCCGCTCCGCCAGCGCCGCGACCTGCGCATGAATTCCCTTCGCATCGGACACCGCGGAAGCCTGCTCGGCTCGGGCCACCGCGGCCGCCGCATCGAGCGCCACTTCCAATTCGCCAAGGGCCTGGAAGGCCGTGCCCACATTGTCCTTCAGGCGGTCCCGGTCGATGGGGCCCAGCCTTTTGCCTGCCCCGCGCCACAAATGATCCCGCTCGCTGCCGAATTCATTCGTCAGCCCTGCCAGCTGCCTTACCGTTTCCAGACGCTCCTGGAACTCCCCGTCGGTCCAGT
>CAZXEU010000032.1:0-19539 GCA_964639665.1 uncultured Rhodothermaceae bacterium
GGGCGGCATTCCCTTGCGGCAGTCAACGTCGGGCTGCCACTTACGCCGAACGGCTTCTTCAATTTTAGTGTCGAGTACCGGGACGCCAACCCGACCATACGGAGCGGCCTCCGCAGAGACGAAGGATTTCTGCTGGAGAACGGGTATCCCGTAAGCAACCCGGCGCAGATCTGGGGCAGCCCCGACCTGAGGAATTCGATCATCACCTTCGTCAATACCGGCATCGATATTGGCAGCTCCGCGCACGTGTACGCGTTCGGCGGATACGGGCAGCGCGAATCGGAAGGAGGCTTTTACTTCCGGGCGCCGGGCACGGGCAGCGCTCGCGGCTCTGTATTCCAGTTCGGAGGCGTGCGCGCGGTGGGGGACCTGAACGAGGGGGACGACATCGTTTGCAGCGAGCTTTCGGATCTGCCTCCCCTCGACTCGGATTTCGCGGCCGTGGAGAGCTTCATAAGCAAGTACAGTGGGCAGTGCTTCCTGTTCAACGAGCGATTCCCGGGCGGCTTCACGCCCCGGTTCGGCGCCGAGATCAGCGATATGAGCGGGACCGTTGGAGCGCGTGGAGGCAGCGACGACGGCTTCAGGTGGGACTTCAGCGTTGGATATGGAGCCAGCATTCTGGACTACTTCATCTTCAATACGATAAATGCGTCTCTGGGTCCTGATACGCCCACCTCCTTCAAGCCGCGCGGCTACCGCCAGCGGGACATCACGGCGTCTGCGGCCATGTCGTACCCGGTAGACGTAGGTGCATTTGCCTCGCCGCTTAACATTGCCTGGGGCGTCGAATGGCGCCGGGAGCAGTTCGAGACCGTTGCCGGCGATCCGGCCTCCTTTGAGCCCGGGCCGTATGCTTCGCAAGGATTCAGCGTAGGCTCGAATGGGTACCAGGGGTTGAATCCGAGATTTGCAGGCAAGTGGGACAGGCCCAACTTCGCAGGTTACATCGACTTTGAAACCGACGTGAGCGAGCGTTGGCTACTGGGTCTTGCCGCCCGTTACGAGAATTACTACAATGACTTCGGCTCCACGCTGACAGGCAAGCTTGCCGCTCTCTACCGTGCGACGGATCGCATCCGACTTCGCGGGACGGCCTCGACGGGATTTCGTGCTCCGACGCCCGGCCAGGCCAATTTGTGGGCATTGCAGACGGCGCTTAGCGGGACGGGCGACCAGCTCGTGGAAACCGGCCAGTTGCCTCCCACGCATCCCATTGCGGCCGCTCTCGGCGGCACGGAGCTCACGGAAGAGACTGCCCGCAGCTTCTCGCTGGGAACGGTGATGGACCTATCGCAGGACCTTACGCTGACCGTTGACTACTTCAACATCACCATGCTGGATCGGATTTCTCTGACGGGTAACATTGAGATATCCGACGAGATTGTCGAAATCATGGATGAGGCCGATCTGCTGGCAGGTGTGACGAACCTGAGAGAGGTCAAGTATTTCTCCAACGACTTTGACACGCGTACAAGCGGGATCGATCTGCTGCTCGCCTACGACACGGAGGATGAGCATGGCCACGCGACCGTCGTGACACTGGCGTGGAATTACACGAAGCAGGTGCTGGTGAGCCATTCCGACCCGACGTCAATCAGCGCATTTCTCGGCCAGCAACTGGCCACGCCCTTTACCGTGAGCGTGCTGTCGCCCCGCCGCCAGGTTGAGCTTGAGCAGCACAATCCCCTGCACCGCGTTGTGCTCAGCGGCCGGCGTATCCGCGGAGCCTTGCAAGGCATGGGGCGCGTCAGCTACTACGATGGCTGGTTCGCCTGCCGCAATTTCAGCAACGCCTGCCCGCCCGAGATTCTGGATGAATTCAGCGGGAAGCTTATCGTTGATGCGGAGATCGGTGTCAGCTTCCTGAACAACTACCGCGTGGCTCTCGGGGTCGACAACATCTTTGATACGTGGCACGCTGCGCATCCCGATGAAACACTGAGCCAGGGGAATGCTCGCGTCGACAGCGCGCCGTGGGACTATAACGGTCGTGCCTACGTGCTGCGCTTTGTAGCGGATCTATTCTAGTCACTGGCTAAGACCCGGGCCTCGCCGATTGCGGTGTAGGCAGGAGAGCGGGCCTCCGTCTTGCGGAGGCCCGCTTTTCATTTGCATGGCACAGGGGGGGGCGGTAACATGAGTCCTGCGCCGGGTCTGGGCCTGGGTAAGGGTGCTCTCGCCTAATGCCGGCCCAGTGAACGTCTGGCTTCGGCCGCGCACCTCACCTGCAATTTCCACGCGCGCCATTCGCTGTTTCCATTCCATGGCTTGCATGATTCCAGACGATGGTTGCTGCCTTTGGGGGCTGTACGGACGGCAAGTCGCGCATGCACAGGCATGGAGCGTCATGCGAATTGGAGGCGCGCCGAAAGCGCAAATGCGCCCACGCTCCAAAGAGCGGCGGCCGGGCTTGCCATCGGTTCGCAGCTGAGCATACGAGACCATTCCCGATCCGGCAAGCGCTGCTGGTGGCCACCACCGGCGCCGCCCTGTCTTGCGCGGGATTGAACTTTCAGGGGATTACGGCCGGCAGTGCGGCTTGTCCGGTGAGGCACGAGCGAAATAGCGCGTTTTTCGCTATCTTCGCAAGTTCCAATGCCGTTCCCGAACTTCAGGGCGTGTGTTCAAGACAGCCAAGAGCACGTTGATCATTGTGGGACAGGCTCGCCCGGCTTCAATTCTCGGCTATCGGACCGTTACCACCTTTTCCAGTTCTTGAATTGACCGCATTGTCGGAGGCATTACCCTGTGCGCCGGCGTTCGCTACCCTTTTCCTATAGTGACCAGTAACGGTACAAACGGGAAGGCCCGGTCCCTGGCCGCCGTAGCCCAGGAGCTCGAAGACCGGTCAGCAATTGAGATAATCCGTTGGGCAGTGGACCGTTACGCGGACCGCCTGACGATGACCACCGCATTTGGACCCGGGGGATGCGTCTTGATCGATCTCATAGGGCGTCATGGGCTTGCCGTCGATATCATCACGCTCGACACATCATTGTTTTTTGAGGAGACGTATGAGTTGTGGCGCACGCTTGAGGCCAGGTACGGCCTGAGCATTCGGCGTGTCACGCCAGCCATTACCCTCAGCGAACAGGCAGGCGCCTTCGGTGATCGTCTCTGGGAGCAGAATCCGGACCTGTGTTGCGCGATACGAAAAGTTGCGCCCATAAAACGGGAGCTAAGCCGGGCCGACGCCTGGCTTACCTCGATCCGTCGGTCGCAGACGGCGCAGCGTGCCAACGCCTGCGTCGTCGAATGGGATTATGGCTTTCAGGTTGCCAAGATCAATCCGCTTGCCCATTGGGACAAGACCGACGTATGGGATTACCTGCGCAAATTTGATGTGCCCCATAATCCGCTTCATCAGCAAGGCTATCCCAGCATCGGATGCTGGCCGTGTACGAAGCCGGTGGTCAACGGCGGGGGCGACCGGTCTGGACGCTGGACCGACTGGGCCAAGGAAGAGTGCGGATTGCATCTGGGCTCGGGCGTCGAGAATCGCACGGGGCCGGTTTCGAGCGCGCTGGGCGGCGGCGGCGAATTGTAATCGTCCGGCCGGATATGCGTGCAGCGGTCGTGCGCAGCGGCCGCCTGGCCATTTGACCAGATCACCCGTGGACCTTTGGCGTGCCGCGAATGCGCACGCGGGCATGTCGGGGCCATGCCGAGGGCGCCGCATCGGCCCTTCGAGTCAAGGCTTCCCGCAGACTTGATGAAAGGGGCCGGGACCCCCGAGCGGCGACTGGTAAAGCGGATACTCAATGCCTCCTGTTCCGTCGCGTCGGTGGCAGCCTTGCGGCCGCCCGTGCCACTTGCCGAACGACACACCGCAATTGGTCCAGCGGTTTTGTGGTAAGCACGACCCTCCCGTGCAGCGCTGAGGCACGACTGACGCGCACCGGGCCATACACGGGGCCCTATGGCACCGGGACCACCACGTGCGGTCCCAGCACGGCGAAGAGCGATTCCGGCCGCGCGGAATCGCTCGCCTAGCACGACCTCGATTGCGTCGTATGAATGCGCCGGTCGCGCAATTCGCCATCACGGACGGGCTAGGGCCGGACTATCAGGCGACTCGGAAGCAACGGTACCGGGGGCCACGGCACGGCAGAGGGATTGTCCTGACGGCACGGACTTGAGCACCGATGCCCTATTCTGGAGCATGCAAAACTCTGGCGGAGACCCACTGGCGGTCCCTAATCCATAGCGCCGTCGCGGCGCAGGCGAAGGATCCCGCCCAGACCCAAAAGCCCACTGCCAAGGCTTCCCAGCGCATCCAGTAGATGAGGTTGAGCGCCGCTGCTCCGGTCACGCACCAGGTAAGCCACCGGATCCTTGGTGCACGGCCCCTTCCGACCAAGTACATCGCGCTGACCATCAGAATGTTGGTAAGCGCGCTTAGTACCTGAATTGGGTTTCCCGACAGAATAGCCGAAAGGAAAGCCTCCCAGCCCCACCAATGTCCCAATGGGTCGCTGAGAACAGGCAGGAACCACGAAGCCACAAACATCGCGCAGCCCACGAGCAGCATACGCCGCCACCTCGGGTTGCCGGCTTTGGCAAACTCGCTTGAAAGCGCTCTCGGTTCGCCGATGTCGTCCCGTGCCAGCGAGAAGGCACGGGCGAGCGGCAGGTCTGGATCCAGCTCCAACTCCAGATCGATACTCGCCCGCAAGTGGTCCTCCAGCTCGTCCACCTCTCGCGGTGACAGGGTCGCTTCACGCTCCATGTTCGCCCGCCATTCTTTCAACGCGGCCTCCAGGTCAAACATATCTGACTCCCCATGACGCCTCGAGGGCTCCGAACATCGTCCGCCAGCTCTCCCGGTCGGCGGACAACTGACGCTTTCCGCGTGCAGTCAGGCGATAGTACTTTCGGCGTCGGCCCGCATCGGTAAGCTCCCAGCGGCCTGCGATCAGACCGTCCCGTTCCAGCCGGTGAAGGACCGGATAAAGCATTCCGTCCGACCATTCCACCTTCCCTCCCGACAGCAGCTTCACTTGCTGAAGGATCTGGTAGCCGTAGTTCTCGCCGCCTGCCAGGATGGAGAGTACCATGGGGCGCGACGAAGCGGCTACCAACTCCTTATAGACCGGCTTCTTCATATGGTCCTGTACCAAATACCTTGATCTACAATGTACCTTGTACTGCAAGGTATGGAACGCGAATTGGAGATTCAACTGTGAAGGACGACGAGCCTTGAGGCTCCACACCACTGCCTGACAGAGTCTGCCTGGATGGGGCTACAGGTCGCCGGATGGGGGCTCGCGAGCATATCCGGCTGCATGCAAGGCTGGGGTCGCTTGCGTATCCTACAGGCCCACCTGCATCCGGACCCATGATCAGAAGTTTGCCGCTTGGCCTATCGTGCCTGCTGCTAATGCCGCCCGCCGCGCGTCCCGCGGCGGCCCAGTCCTACGATACGACGTTCTTCCAGGCCCTTGAATACCGCAGCATTGGGCCATACCGGGGCGGCCGCTCCGCAGCCGTGACGGGCGTGCCGGGTCAGCCACGCATGGCCTATTTCGGGGCGACGGGCGGCGGCGTATGGGTCTCGCGCACGGGGGGCGACAGCTGGGAAAACATCTCGGACGGCTATTTCGGGGGCTCCATAGGTGCGGTCGCCGTCAGCGAATGGGATCCCAACGTGATCTACGTAGGCGGAGGCGAAAAGACGGTGCGCGGCAACGTCTCGCACGGCTACGGCATGTTCAAGTCCATGGACGCGGGGAAGACCTGGAAAGCTATCGGGCTGGAAGACTCGCGCCGCATTCCGCGCATCCGCATCCATCCGCGCGATCCGGACCTGGTGTACGTGGCCGTGCTCGGCCACCTGTTCGGGCCCAATCAGGAGCGCGGCGTCTACCGCACGCGGGATGGTGGCGCAACCTGGGAACAGGTGCTCTTTGTGAGCGAAGACGTGGGCTTCGTGGACCTGGTCATGGATCCCGCCAATCCGCGCGTGCTCTATGCCAGCGCATGGCGCGTCAGGCGCACGCCCTACAGCCTGGAGAGCGGCGGCGAGGGCTCCGGCATATGGAAGACGACCGATGGCGGCGACGCGTGGCACGAAGTAACCGGAAAGGACAATGGGTTGCCACAGGGCACGCTGGGCATCAGCGGCGTAACCATCTCGCCTGTCAATCCCGAACGCGTATGGGCGATCGTCGAGGCCCAGGACGGCGGTGTGTTTCGCTCGGACGACGGGGGAGAGAGCTGGGGCCTGCTTACGGATGATCGCAATCTGCGGCAGCGGGCCTGGTATTACACCCGCATTTATGCCGACGTGGAAAACGAAGACGTGGTCTACGTGCTCAATGTCCGGTTCTGGCGCTCCAAAGACGGCGGACGCACCTACGAGAGCATTTCCACGCCGCACGGCGACCACCACGACCTGTGGATTAATCCCGATGATGCCAGCCACCTCATCATCGCGGACGACGGAGGCGCACAGGTGAGCTTCGACGCCGGAGACACCTGGAGCACCTACTATAACCAGCCGACGGCGCAGTTCTACCGCGTCACCACGGACAACCATTTCCCGTACCGGGTCCTTGGCGCGCAGCAGGATAACTCGACGGTTCGGATCCTGCACACCACGAACGGACTGAACGAGCGGCACTGGGAACCGACGGCGGGCGGAGAGAGCGGCTGGCTGGCTCCCAAGCCTGACAATCCGGATATCGTATACGGCGGCTCCTACGGCGGCTACCTGACGCGCTTTAACCACGAAACGGGCGAGGTACGCAACGTCAACGTATACCCCGACAATCCGATGGGCTATGGCGCGGAAGGGATGAAGTACCGGTTCCAGTGGAACTTCCCCATCCTGTTCTCCGAGCACAACCCGGACGTGCTCTATGCGGCAGGCAACCACCTGTTCAGGACCACCAACGAGGGCCAGACCTGGGACATGGTCAGTCCGGACCTGACGCGGGCCGACTCGTCCATGCTGGGACCGAGCGGCGGGCCCATCACCAAGGACAATACGGGCGTGGAGTACTATGCCACCATTTTCACGGTGGCCGAGAGCGTGCACGATCCGGATGTACTGTGGGCCGGCTCGGATGACGGCCTTGTGCACGTAACACGAAACGCCGGCGCCGACTGGCAGGATGTGACGCCGCCTGGCTTACCCGAGTGGATGATGATTAACGACATTGTCGCGCACCCCTTTGAGCCTGGCGGCGCGTACATGGCCGGCACGCGCTACAAGCTGGACGACTTCCGGCCCTATCTCTACCGCACGACGGACTACGGGCAGACGTGGACGCAGATTACTTCGGGCATAGACGCGTTGCATTTCACGAGGGCGATCCAGCCGGATCCGGTACGCCCGGGACTCTTGTGGGCGGGTACGGAGTCGGGCATGTATATCTCGTTCGACGACGGGGCCTCGTGGGCGCCGTTTCAGCGCAATCTCCCCGTCGTTCCCATAACGGACCTGGCGCGCAAGGAGGACGACCTCGTACTCGCCACGCAGGGACGCTCCTTCTGGGTATTGGACGACGTAACGCCGCTGCACCAGCTCTCGGCAGCCGTGACCTCGGCCGAATTGTGGCTCTACCAGCCGGCGCCGACGTTCCGAATGGGCGGCTCGTCCGTCAGCCTTCGCTACTACCTCCGAAGCGCACCGGATTCCAGCTCCTTCTTCCTGCGCATTCTGGAGGAGGACGGTAGCGTTATCCGAAGCTTCACGGGAGAGTCCGGAGACCTGGAAATGACGCCGGGATCCCATTCGTTTTCCTGGAACATGCGCTACGAGGACGCGGAGTCTTTCGAGGGCATGATCATGTGGGCCGGCAGCGTGCGCGGGCCCCGCGCGGCGCCGGGTGCGTACCGGGCGCGCCTGGTGGCGGGCACCGACTCCGTCGAGACGACCTTTCGCATCCTGAAAGATCCGAGGTCCGAGTCATCTGCGGAAGATCTCCAGGCGCAGTTCGACTTTCTGCTGGCAATCCGGGACAAGCTCACCGAGACGCATCAGGCCATCAACCGGATACGATCGGTGCGTTCGCAAATCACGGACGCTGCAGACCGCCTGCCGGAAGGCGAGCACCAGGATATCCGGGACATGGCGAGGGCCCTTTCCGACAGCCTTACGGCCGTCGAGGAAGCCCTTTACCAGACCAGGAACCGCAGTGCGCAGGATCCCCTCAACTTCCCCATCAAACTGGGCAACAAGCTCGCCAGCCTAGCGGGCACGGTGGCAACGGGCAACTACCGTCCGACCGATCAGGCCGTCGAGGTCCGGCGTGACCTGACGAGTCGCATTGACGCGGAGCTTGCCACGCTGAAGGCGCTGTTGGGCAAGCGGCTGCCGGACCTTAACGCTGCCATGCACGAGGCGGCTGTGCCGGCCGTCGCGGTGCCTGACAGCTGATCCTGCCCGCGCCCGGGCGAATGCAAGGATTTCGGCCCGGCGATGCGGTTAGCAGCGGGTCGTACGCGGCTGTAGCCTTGCCAGAAGACCTACGTCTTCTTCGACGCGCCCCGCAGCCAGAACAGGGCAAAGGGCAGCCCCGTGGCCACGAAGGCGAGATCTACCAGGGAATGCTCCCATTCGTAGTAGCCCCGCAGCACAACCAGTGCCACAATGCCCGCCAGGTAGAGGGCGGGCAGCCAGGGATAGCCCGGCATACGGTAGACGTCGTGCTCCGGCTCCGGCCGGCGGCGCAGCACGAAGAGAGCGACCGTCGTGAAGCCGTAGAGGATGAGAACGGCAAACACCATTCCTGTCACGATAGTCTCAAACGTTCCGCGCACGAGGAGTATGACAGCCGCCCAGGCGCAGTAGGCGATGATGGCATTGGACGGCGTGCGGTGCTTGGGATGCACGAAGTTGAACCATTTGAAGAAGAGGCCGTCGCGGGCCATGGCATAAAAGGCCCGCGGCGCGGCCATCATGGTGCCGTTGATGCTGCCCGTGGCGGAAATTATGACGATGATGGCCACGATGCCGGCGCCGGCTGACCCGACAAAGTACGTGGCCAAGTCGGAGGCCACTATGGTGCTGCCACGCACGCCCTCGATGCCCAGCGTCAGGTGAAAGACGTAATTGGAGAGGATATACGTGTACATGACAATGCCCAAGCCCACAAAGATGCTGATCGGCAGCGCCTTGCGCGGGTTCTTCATTTCCCCGGCGACGTATCCGACGCGGTCCCAGCCCAGGTAGGTGAAAAGCACGAGCATGAGGGCCGCGACCGTATTGCCAACGGGTCCCATGGTCGCCGTGGGCTCTGCAGTCGCGCCAAGCTGGCTTTCCGTTCCGCCAACCAGGACCAGGCCCAGCAGCACGAGCATGAATAGCCCTCCGACCTTCAGCACGGTAGTAATCTTCTGAAAGAGGCTTGCCTCCCGGATCCCGATATAGTTGATGTATCCGAGCCCGGCGATGACAAACAGCGCAAGTACCGTTTCCTGCCACGGCACAAGGTCAACGAAGTACTCGAAATAGTTGACCGTGATGATGGACAGGCCCGCCGCCGAGCTCGTCCGAATAATGAAAAAATGGGCCCAGCCGAACATGAAGCCCGCAAACGGGCCGAAGGCCTTGTACATGTAGACGTACTCGCCCCCTGTGGACGGCACGCGCGTTCCGAGTTCGGCATAGATGAGCCCGCCTACGATGACGAATACGCCGCAGCCGATCCAGAGCCACAGGATATCTCCGAAGGAGCTCTGGTATGTAGCTATGAGCTGCGGGGTGGCAAAAATGCCCGCCCCGATGGTGACGCCGATCAGCAGGGCGGCGCCGTCAACCCATTCAAGAACCCGCTTTAGGGAAGGCTGCTCTAGCTCAGTCACGGTATTGGTGTGTTAGAAGCCAATGGCTCGTCCGTCGTAGCTGCGCGTGTCGGCCACGCCCAGGATGAGGTCTCCGTCCGTGGCGATGCAGTGGGCCCGGCCCTGGCTCGATCGGTAGCGTACCGTGTGACCCATCTCCTCATACAGCCGCCGCGTATCCGGCGAAATCCCCAAACGCTCAAAGGACGTGACATCCGGCAGCCACTGATGGTGTATGCGCGGGGCCTCCACGGCCTCGGCCACGTTCATGCCGTGGTCGATGACGTTCAGAATGACCTGCAATACGGTGTTGATGATGGTCCTGCCCCCAGGGCTGCCAACCAGCAGCACGGGCTTGCCTTCGCGCGCGACGATGGTAGGGGTCATGCTCGAGAGCATGCGCTTTTCGGGCGCCACCAGGTTTGGCGGTGTGCCGATCAGGCCGCGCCGATCGGTGTGGCCCGGAATCGGATTGAAGTCGCCCATTTCGTTGTTGAGCAAGAACCCCGTGCCGTCCGCCACGATCCGAGAGCCGAAGCTGTATTCCAGGGTGTAGGTGAGCGAGACGGCGTTTCCTTCGGCGTCCATCACGGAAAGGTGCGTGGTTTCCTCGCTCTCGCTGCCCAGGTAGGCGCGGTTGAAAGCGCTGGAATCGCTCGCTGAGGCGCGCTCCATGTCGATGCCCGCGCGAAGGCGCTCCGCGTAGGGCTTGCCCGTTAGGCCGGCGACCGGCATGTCGGGATTGAAAAGCGGATCGCCCAGGTGCTGCGCGCGATCGGCAAAGGCGCGGCGCATGGCTTCCGTCAGGACGTGCAGGTAGAGGGCGCTGTTGTGGCCCATCTCCTCCAGGTCATAGCCCTCCAGGATGTTGAGCATGGTAACGAGCGCCACGCCTCCGCTGCTCGGAGGACTCATCGAATAGACGTCGTAGCCGCGATACGTGCCGCGCACCGGCGCCTGCTCCACGGCCTGGTAGCGCGCCAGGTCCTCTTCCGTGATCATGCCGCCGTGGCTGCGGAAAAAATCAGCCAGAAGGCGCGCCGTCTCACCGCGGTAGAAACCGTCATGCCCGTGGGCCTGGATCCGCCGCAGCGAGGCCGCAAGGTCCGGCTGCTTCCAAACTTCACCCGGAGCGTAAGGCGTCTTGCCGTCCTTCAGGAAGGCCTTTCGGGTTGCCGCGTAGAGCGGGTCCGCGTCGCGGCTCAGCGCACGAAGGAATCCCTGCATGTCGCGCGTCGACGCAAATCCGTGCTCGGCGAGCCGGACGGCGGGCTCCACCACTGCTTCCCACGGCAGCGAGCCCAGGCGCTGGTGCGCCAGGTACAGGCCGGCGACCGTGCCGGGTACGCCGACGGAAAGCACGCCCTCGTGATTAGAATTGTCCCGGATGGCGCCGCTGTCTTCCAGGAACATGGTTGCATGCGCGGCCAGCGGCGCCTTCTCGCGAAAGTTGAAGGCCGTGACATGGCCGTCCGCGCCGTGATAGACCAGAAAGCCCCCGCCGCCGATATTGCCGGCCGCGGGCAGCGTGACGGCCAGTGCGAACGCAGTAGCGACAGCCGCATCAACGGCATTGCCGCCCTGCTGAAGGATGGCCGTGCCAGCCTCCGAGGCCAGGTAGTGGCTGCTGACCACCATGCCGCTGTCGGCTTCGACGGGAATGCGGCCGCTTTGCGCCAGCGCAGCGGGCGCATAAAGCAGCAGGACAAGGACGATGCGTCGAATCATGGCTGCCGGGAGATGGCTCGGTGCAATGTAGGGGTACGTCGCTACACTCTCAAGATTGATGTACTTTGGCAGCATGGATACGTGGCCTGTTTCCTGCGTCGCGGTGCTGGTAATCCTCGTTGCCGCTTGTGCTTCGCCGCCGAGTGAGGAGCCCACCTTTCGCAACCTGGCAGCCGACTACGTGGGCGACGCCGCGTGTTTCACCTGCCATGAGGACGAATGGCGCGGATTCCAGGAGCATGGCATGGCGCGCTCCTTCTTTCCGATGACGGCAGGCGGCAGCGTGGAAAACTGGAACCAGGAGCCTCTCTGGCACGAGGAGACGGGATTCTATTACCGGGCCTTCGCCCGGGACAGCGCCTTCTTTCAGGAGGAGTTCAGGCTTGCGGCATCCGGCGAAAAATCGCACCAGCTCATCCGGCAGATTGCCTACGTTGTGGGCAGCGGATTCGCCGCGCGCACCTACCTGGCGGAGTCAGGCAGCCGCCTCTATGAAATGCCGCTGACCTGGTATACGCAGACGGAAGAGTGGGATTTCAGTCCGGGCTACGAGGTGGCCAACAAGCGCTTCGGCCGCCTGGTGCCGGACCGCTGCATGGCCTGCCACAACAGCCTCCCGAAGAGCGTGCCGTACGTCGAGGGCAAGTACGATGCGGTGCCCGCCGGCATCGGCTGCGAGCGGTGCCACGGACCGGGAAGCGTGCACGTCGACGAAAGGCTGGAGAGCCCGGCGCCCTCCGGCAGCGTGGACCGAAGCATCGTCAATCCCGCACATCTTTCCACGGCGCGCCAGCTGGATGTCTGCGAACAGTGCCACTTGAGTGGCTCGGTTTCGCTGCTCAGGGAAGGACGCGATCCGTTTGGCTATCGCCCGTCGGAGCCGCTCCAGGACCACGTCGCGCTGTTTGGCGACGTGGCGGGCGAGGCGGAGCTTGGCGTGATATCGCACGCAGAGAGGCTGCGCAGAAGCGCCTGCTTCCGGGAGGCAGCGCCTCCCATGACCTGCACCACGTGCCACGATCCGCACGCGGGATTCCGCGACAAGGGGCCGGCCTACTTCGACGCCACGTGCAGCTCCTGCCATGCGTCAGCCGCGGATCACGCCGAAGAGCAGAGCTGTTTCGGCTGCCACATGCCGCGGACACGGGCCGGGGAGGCTCCCCACTCCTCGTTTACGGACCACTGGATACGGGTAGTGGAGGACACGCTTGCGGAAGCTGCACCGGATACCGTCGATCTCACGCCACACTTTGCGCGGGATGCCGAGGGACCCCGGGCCCGGCGCTACCAGGCGCTCGCCTACGTTGTGCTTGGAACGCAGCGGGTGGACACGGTGATGCAGGACCGCGGCGTGCGCGCCCTTGAAGCCGCGCTGCCGCTGGCGCCGGACTCGACCGGAGAGTCGCAGTTCGTACTCGGCATCACCCACCTTCACCGCGGGCGCGCCGCCGCAGCCCTGGCGCCGCTCAGGCAGAGCATCGCGCTGGGAGGCGACATACCGGAGCGGCTCAACGCGCTGGCACAGGCCTATGAAGCGACCGGTCAGCAGCCGGACGAGACCCGCAGCCTGTACGAGCGCGCACTTGCCGTGCAGCCGGATGGAGCGGACATCCGCGTTAACTATGGCCGCTTTCTGGAAACGCAGGGCCATCTTGCCGAGGCGTCTCGCCAGTATGCGCTGGCAGCCGAGGAGACCCCCTGGCTTGCCCAGGCGCACTATAACCTGGGCACGGCCATGCTGCAGGAAGGGCAGTTTGCGGATGCGGAGCGCGCCCTCCGCGCTGCACTGGACCTGGAGCCGGATTACGTGCCGGCCCTCGGCAATCTGGGGCTGTTGCACGCAAGCGCGGGAGAGACCCGGGCCGCCCGCGCGCTCTTTGAACGCGCGGTGGCCGCGGCACCGGAGAGTGCCACGGCGCTGAGCAATCTTGGCACGTACCACCTGGAAGCCGGCGATTTGCCGCAGGCCATTGCGTACCTGGAGCGCGCAGTGGCCGTGGATCCGGCATTTGTCGAGAGCATGGTCAAGCTGGCATTGGCCCACTATCGCGCGGAGGAGTACGATGCGGCGCGCAGGTACGCCGAGCGCGCACTGGTACTGGATCCGGGCATCGAGGCGGCGCGTCTGATACTGGATGCGTTGCAATAGAGGCCCATGCGGTACGCGGTGTTGTTTCTGGTCCTTGCTTCCTGCCAGCGTGCCGGACCGGCGGTTACGTATCTCAACACCGATGCCGAGTACGTAGGCATCGACGCCTGCGCCACCTGCCACCCTGACAAGGCAGCCACCTTCACGGAGTCCCAGATGGGCCGCTCCTGGGAGCCGGCGACGCTCGCCAACAGCGCTGCGGATTTTGCGAACCCGGAGCCGGTCTACGATCCGCACAAGGACCTGTACTACCGGCCCTTTACGAGGGACGGGGACCTGTATTTGGAAGAGTATCGCCTGTCGGAGGCCGATACGACGTACCGGCGGGTGGAAAAGATCGACTACATCGTCGGGTCCGGCCACCACACCAATTCCCACATCATGGATGTGGGTGGTTACCTGTACCAGATGCCGCTGACGTGGTACGTGCAGGACGGCAGGTGGGACTTGCCTCCCGGTTTTTCAGGAGGCAACAATATCCGGTTCAGCCGCCCCATTACGCTCAAGTGCATCACGTGCCACAACGCCATGCCGGCCTACGTGCCGGGATCGGAAAACCGGTACCTGGCGGTGCCGGATGGCATTGACTGCGAGCGGTGCCACGGGCCGGGTTCCGTGCACGTGGAAGCCATGCGCGCGGGGCGCGTGGTCAACGTGGCTACCGAGATTGACTACACGATCGTCAACCCCGCGAAGCTGCCGTTCGAGCGCCAGTTCGACGTTTGCCAAGGCTGCCACATGCAGGGTGCGGCGGTGAACAAGAAGGGTCGCTCCTTTGCAGACTTTCGGCCATCCATGGCCCTTTCCGACATTGAGAATGTCTATTGGCCCCGGTATGCCGACAGCCTCCAGCAATTCGTGATGGCCTCGCACCCGGACCGGCTCATGCAAAGCGCCTGTTTCGAGGCCTCGCGCGCGTCGGATCCGCTGACGTGCACCACGTGCCACGATCCGCACGTGAGCATCGAGACGCTCGGGGCCGACCACTACTCCAACGTATGCCAGGGCTGCCACACCGAACAGCAGGTTCCTGCCTGCCCCGAGGCCGCTCAGGACTGCACAAGCTGCCACATGCCCGTTTCGGGCTCCAGCGACATCCCGCACGTGCGCATTACCGACCACTTCATCCGCAGACCGGACCACGCGGGAGTCCGGCTCGTGGGGGCAGAGGAGTTCGAGGACCAGAAGCGCTTCGTGCGCCTGGCCAGCCTGATCGAGGAAAACCCGCCGCCGAGCGACGTCGCGCTCGGGTACATGACCTACTACGAGGAGGTTACCAACCACCCCGGCTTCCTTGATTCGGCGGCGGTGCTTTTGGAAAAGGCCCGCGCTGAGGATCCCGCAGCCGACCTGGGCGCAGCACTCGTGCGGCTGCACTTTCTGCGCGGCGACCATGTTGCGGTCATTCGCCAGTCCCGGTCCATGGCTGCCATGCCGGATGCCTGGACGGCTTACCGTATCGGCGAGTCTTTCCTGACGCTGAATGCCCCGGAGGAGGCGATAGCCTACCTGGAGGATGCGGTCGCCATGGCCCCCGCGCATCTGCGATTCATGTCCCGCCTCGCGTCCAGCTACTCGCAGGCGGGGCGCCAGGGCGAAGCCATTGCGCTCTTTGACCGCATCCTGGATGTGAATCCGAAGCAGGCGAGGACCCTTAGCGACAGGGGATTCGCCCAGGTGCTTTCGCAGAACGCCGACGCCGCAGAGACGGATTTCCTGGCGGCGCTGGCTCTTGATCCCGATCTTGAAATGGGTCTGGCAAACCTGGCGTCGCTGTATTTCAATACGGGACGCACCGAAGAGGCCCGGCCTCTGGCCGAGCGCCTCGTTGCACTCAATCCGGCCAATGCCCAGTACCGCAGGCTATGGGAACTGGTAGAATAGGCCTGTTGCTGTTTTTCGTCGCCGGGCAGTCGGCGGCACAGGACTTGCATACCAGGCACGTGTGCGTGCTGCCGATGACCGTCATGCGGCAGGCCCAGGCCGTGCCGTATGCCTGGCCGGAAGTGGAGGAGGCGGAGCCCTCCGGAGAGTGGGGCGTGAACGACAGCCACGCCAGCGCGCAGTGGATTGCCTATCGCGGCGCGAACGTACGCGGAAGATTGTCTCCGCCTGACTGGTCGGCCGAGTATTACGTGTCAGAGGAGGCCTCAGACGATGGCAGCATTCCGCTGGCCCGGGACATCGGCCTTGCGCCCGGACTGCGCATCCGTGTCCACGCGGAAATAGGGGACGGTCCCCATGGCAGCAGAGCGGGCGCAACGGGAGACTACGATGTCTACCGCGTGGGCGAGCTGCGGCCCGGGCAGCGATTCGTTGCCGCCATTTCCACGCCGGAGGGGGCCCTGGACACCAAGATCGGCCTCTTTGACGCAACCGGCGCGCTCATTGACAGAAATGACAACGGGCTCCCGGGAGTGCCGGACAGCTTTCTGGATGCGGAAGTGGATACTGCGGGCCTCTACTATCTGATTGTGCGCGGCATCAACATGGCTTGGCCGGGCGACCCGTTTGATCCGGCATCCGGGCCGAAGGTAGGAAGTGAAGGGCCCTACATCCTTGACATCGGCATAGATGCGGCGGACGTGGACATCTTCAGTTTTGATGCGAAGGCAGGTGACGTCTTCAGCGCAGCCGTTCAAGGCCAGGCCCGGCACGTGACGCTGATGGGGCCGGCCGCGTCCACGCTCATGGGAGCCGAGGCAGACTGGAGCCTGCTCTACCCCTCTGCCTCGCCACTCGTTAAAGGGGGCAATGCAAACGTGGCCCGCACGCTGCACGCGCCGGGTCGTTACGCCGTAGCCGTGGAGAGTGGACAGGGTGACTACACCCTGCAGTTCAGGCTCCATGCCGCCGGCTTGCCTGCGCGTCAGGTGCTCTTCCTGGACTTTGACGGGGAAACGCTTGATACGCGCGTACTGGGTGGCCTGCGAACCGTTGCCCTTTCGCCCCTGGAGAGCTATTTGGCTCCCCTCGGCCTGGAGGGCGACGCCCACGTGCTGATGGACGCCATTGTGGCGGTGGTCGAGGAGAACCTGCAGTCGGACTTTGCCGGCGAGGGAGGTGTCGAGCTCGAGATCCTTGCGAGCCACCGCCACGCGGATCCGTGGGGCGCCCCTGATGTGAGCCGCGTCATCGTGGGGGGCAGCGCCGCGGAGCTGGGCATTAATACGGTGGGCATAGCCGAGAGCGTGGACGTGGGCAACTTTGTCATGGCAGAAACCGCGGTCGTGCTCCTTGATGTGCTCATGGATCCGCGCCGCGGCGATACGCCCGCCGCCGGCGCGCTGCGCGACGGCGTCTCGCTCGTGGAGGTGCTGTCCGAGGCCATCGGCAATATTGCCTCCCACGAGGCGGGGCACCTGTTTGCCAATTTCCACACGGGACATCCTGACCACACGGTTTCGCTGATGGACGCGGGCCGGGACTACCTGGCGATGGCCGGCAGCGGCCCCGACCGGACCTTCGGCACGGCAGATGACACGGACGTGGATTTCGGCGTGGTGCCCTACCGCGAGGAGGAGGGCTTTTCCGGCTTGCAGGACACGCGCGCGGCCCTCGTGATCGGGCTCGGAATGGCCGTGCCCACGCTTAGCGAGGGTGCCGTTGCGCTGCAGGCTTCCGACGAATTAGGTCTGCCGTATCCTCATCCCGCCAGCGGCCAGGCTTTCGTTCCGCTTGTCCGGTCCCGGCGCGGGAGCGTTGCGCTCGGGCTCTTCGATATACTGGGGAGGCGGGTGCGGACTCTGTTCGAGGGTACGCTTTCCGGCGGCACGCACCAGATTGCGGTAGATTTTGCCGGCGTGGCGCCGGGACTGTATATGCTCCGGGCAGAACGCAGCTCGCGCACCGTAGTTGTGGCGCGCTGACGCTATTCGGCCGTCTTCCAGTGCCGCTTCTCAAGCCGGAGCGGCTCAACAGCGCCGCTCGCAATGTGCTCCATGATCTGGGCCGCGTGGAAGCGCCCGTTCTCGATGAACCAGCGACTCGTGCGCAGGCCGCCGCACACGGTGCCCGCCAGATAGACTCCCGGGCGCGCCGATTCGAAGGTCTCTGCGTCGTGCACGGGCGTTCGCTCGGCATCGTTGCCGATGGCCAGGCCGAGGGCCTTCAGCAGCGCATAGTCCGGCCGGTAGCCCGTCATGGCGAGCACAAAATCGTTTTCAAGCTCGGCCGGTCCGTCCGGTGTCAAGAGCAGGAGCCAGTCGCGCTCTATGGCCGTTACGGTTGTGCCAAACATGGCCCGTATGCTGCCCTCCTTGATGCGGTTTTCGAGGTCCGGCCTGACCCAGTACTTGACACGCTTGGACATCGCCTCTCCCCGATGCAGAAGCGTCACCTTGGCGCCGTGCCGGTAGCATTCCAGCGCAGCCTTGGCCGCGCTGTTCTTGCCCCCGATTACCGCGACGCGCTGTCCGACATAGGGGTAGGGCTCGCGGTAGTAATGCGTAACCTTGTCCAGATCTTCGCCTGGCACGCCCAGCCGATTGGGAACGTCGAAAAAACCCGTGGCAACCACTACCTTTCGGCACCTTACGGCACCGCGGCTGGTCCTTATGGTGAAGGCGCCGTCTGAGCCCTCGATGGCCTTTACGGTTTCGTACAGCCTGAGGGAGAGAGCCTCCCGCTCTGCCACGCGCAGATAGTAGTCGAGCGCTTCCTGGCGCATCGGCTTGGCGCGCACCGAAGGAAACGGGTGACCGCCAATCTCTAGCAGATCGGCCGTGGAAAAGAACTCCATGTGGTAGGGGTAGCCGACGAGCGAGTTGACGAGGGCACCCTTTTCCACGATTACCGCGTCCAGGCCTCGCCTGCCTGCCTCGATGCCGCAGGCTAGTCCCACGGGACCGGCTCCTATTATGACAACATCATGCATGCTGGGTACCGGAACAGCGGCCTCGAACACGGCAGTCGAGCCGCCTGTTTCCACTGCGACAGGCCCTCTCTCTTGACTATATTGTTCTCCTGCAGGCATTTACGCTTAGATGAGGTTCCATCGCCGAGGCTTTTTCCAGTCGCTTCTTGCCGGATTCACGGGCGCGCTTGCAGCCCGCCGCCTGGACGCCGCGGGGCGCGACCGCGCCCGGCTGCGCGAGCTGGGTATCCGGACCGGCACGCTGCCCACGGGAGCCCTTAATGCCATTACGGATGTGGCAGGCGTTCGCGTGGGCCACGCGACGCGCATCGAAGGCGAGGGGCCGCTGGTAGTGGGAGAAGGCCCCGTGCGCACAGGTGTCACGGCTATTGTGCCACCCGGCATATACGGGGGTGGCGTGGCTGCGGCCTGCTACACGCTCAATGGCAACGGCGAGATGACGGGCATCGCCCGCATCCGGGCAACGGGTCGCCTGCAGACCCCCGTCTACCTGACCGGTACGGCCAACATCGGCATCGTATACGATGCGGCCATCACGCACTGGCTCATGCAGGATCCTCCCCCGGGGCCTGCTCCCGTTCCCGTCGTCGCGGAATGCTGGGATGCGCTTGGAGACATTGAGGGGCGGCACATCTCGGAGGCGGATGTGCTTGAGGCCATCAGCTCGGCGACAGGGGGCGCGGTGGAGGAAGGTTCCGTCGGCGGGGGCACGGGCATGCGTTCCTTCGGCTTCAAGGCCGGCATCGGCACGGCTTCGCGCACCTCGGAAGGCTTCACGGTAGGCGTGCTTGTCAACGCCAACCATAGTGCGCGAAGGCTGCTTCGCGTAGACGGCGTTCCTGTCGGCCGCGAGCTGGAACACTTTCCCGAGGAGCCGCCCGAGCGCTCCAAGTCCATTATCCTGGTGGCGGCCACGGATGCCCCCCTGGTGCCCCGTCAGCTGCGGCGGCTGTGCAAGCGCATGTCGCTGGGTCTCGCGCGCACGGGAGCGGTC
>CAZXEU010000033.1:0-6155 GCA_964639665.1 uncultured Rhodothermaceae bacterium
CGGTACGGAAGGCGGCATCACGCCCTGCTTTGTGGCGGGCGGCGAAGTCATGTCTATCTACGACGCCTCCCTTCGCTACCGCGAGGCCGGCGTGCCGCTGATTGTGCTGGGAGGAAAGGACTACGGCATGGGCTCAAGCCGCGACTGGGCCGCCAAGGGCACGCTGCTGCTCGGCGTGCGCGCGGTAATCGTGGAGAGCTTCGAGCGCATCCACCGGTCCAATCTCATTGGCATGGGCGTGCTGCCGCTCGAATACGCGGAAGGCGAGACGGCCGCCACGCTGGGCCTTGACGGCACGGAATCCTTCGACATATCCGTTCCGGCGGATGTGGCGCCGCGCCAGCTCATCGCGGTGACGGCTACGCGCGCCGACGGATCCGCCGTCCGCTTCCAGGCGCGGTGCCGCCTCGATACCCCGGTGGAAGTGGAGTACTACCGCAACGGCGGCATTCTGCACTACGTGCTGCGCGATTTTCTGAGCGCGACTACCGTGGCGGCTTAGCGCCCCATCCGCCGCCGCCCGGCGTTTCGATGCGGAGCCGGTCGCCGGCTGCGAGGCGCCGGGAAAATTGTCCCGGCAGCAATTCCTCCTTTCCGTCCTGGTAGCGGAGCACGTTCCGGCCGCACCTTCCCGGGCCGCCGCCCGCCAGGCCCCACGGCGCAAGGCGCCGCCGCTCGCTAAGCACGGTGACCGTTACCGGCTGCAGCATTTCGTATTCGCGGGCGATGCCCCTGCCGCCGCTGTGCTGCCCGGCTCCGCCGGAGCCTTCGACGAGCGCATATTCCCGGATCCGGAACGGAAACTGCATTTCGAGTGCCTCAATCGGCGTATTCAGCGTGTTGCTCATGTGGACGTGGACGCCGCTCAGGCCGTCTGCTGCGGGCGCTGCCCCCATGCCGCCGCCGATGGTCTCGTAGTACGCAAAGGGCGAGCCGTCCTGCAGAAGGCCGCCGATAGTGAGGTTGTTCATCGTGCCCTGCCCGGCGGCGGCGACGCGGCGGGGGAGGGCCTTGGCCAGGGCGCCCAGTGCTACATCCGTGATCCGCTGGCTGGTTTCCACGTTTCCGCCGGCAACGGCCGCGGGCGATCGGGCATGGACCAGGCTGCCCTCCGGAGCGGTGACCGTGACCGGTGCAAAGCAGCCGGCATTAATGGGCACGTCCTCTTGCAGGAGGCACTGGACGGCATAGTAGCACGCGCTCTGCGTAACGGCGAAGACCGTGTTGAGCGAAGCCTGGATCACGGGGTCGGTCCCGGCGAAGTCGAATGCGATCTCTTCTCCCTGGATGGTGACAGTGGCCCGTATGCACGGCAGGCTTCCATCGGGCAGGGCCAGGTGGTCCTCAAACCTGAAGGTGCCATCGGGCCAGGACGCGATTTCGGCTCTTGCCAGTCGTTCGCTGTACGCCCTCAGGTGCCCGGCGTAGGCCTGGACCTCGGAAGCGCCTTGTTCCTGTATCAGCGAGGACAGCCGCCGCTCGCCTATGGCGTGCGCTGCCCGCTGGGCCGCCAGGTCCCCCCGGCGCTCTTCCGGCGTGCGCACATTGCGCAGGATGAGGTGCAGGAGGTCCTCGTTCAGCACCCCACTGCGCCAGAGCCTCACGGGTGGGATGATGATGCCTTCCTGAAAGAGCTCGGTAGAAAGCGGCAGCGAGCCCGGCGTCATGCCGCCGACATCTGCGTGGTGGGCGCGGCTGGCGGCAAAGAAGGCCACGTCGTCCGAGCCGGGCCGGAACACCGGAGAGATCATCGTAATGTCCGGCAGATGGTTGCCTCCGGCATAGGGATCGTTGAGGGCAAGCACGTCGCCGGCACGCCACGTGTCAACGGCGCGCAGGGCAGCAGCGCAGCTCGCCGGCATGGCGCCAAGGTGCACCGGGATGTGCGCAGCCTGGGCTACCATGGCGCCGCCGGCATCGAAGACGGCGCAGGAATAGTCGAGACGCTCCTTGATGTTGGGCGAATGCCCCGTGCGCTGCAGCACGGCACCCATCTCGTCGGCGACGCCGGAAAAGCGGTGCCGGTACACTTGCAGCAGTATGGGATCAGCCGGTGGTGTCATCGCGGTCAAGGTGAGCATTGTGCCAGGCGTCGATGCGCGCGCGCCATCCCGGCGGGACCACGAGCGTAGAGTCGTACTGCACTACGAGGGCAGGTCCTGCGAATGCGTGGCCATGTCCCAGGTCCTCGCGCCGGTAGAGCGGCACGCTTGCCGGGCCCGTGGCTTCAAACCACACGTCACGCATGCCCAGCGGTGTGCAAGGCGTATTCGTCCGGGGCTCCTCCGTGATCTCGGGCCGCGTCCCCGGCAGGCTGCCCCGCAGCCGAATTGCCGTAGCTTCAACCGGCTGCGAAGGCGCAGCGTATCCGTACCGCTTCCGGTGCATTTCATGGAACAGCGTGCCAGCCGCTTCAAGGCTCTCTGCCGAAACGGGAAGCCGAAGCGGTGTCTCCAGTTCGTAGCTCTGTCCCTGGTAGCGCAGGTCGATAAACGCTTCCAGGCGAGCGCCCCTGCCACCGAGCGCTCCCATAACGCGCGCTTGCAGCTTCTGCACTACCTCAGCTACGCGGTCGGGTGCTGCCTCGAGTTGGGCAAGCGGGGAGATCAGCGCCAGCGAGGCGTCGTCGGACACGTCCGCCATGAGCAGACCCAGTGCGCTGAGAACGCCCGGATGCCGCGGAACAAGAATCTTTCGAACGCCGAGAGATTCGGCCAACTCGCAGGCGTGCAGGGGGCCGGCGCCGCCGAAGGGGACCAGTACATAGTCCCGCGGGTCGTGTCCTCGCTCAAGGGACACGCGCCGCAGCGCACGCTCCATGGTTGCGTTGGCGACCCTCAGCACACCGAGGGCTGTCTCTTGGGACTCCAGACCCAGCCGGGTGGCCAAGAGCCTCACTGCTTCCAGTGCCCGCGCTTCGTCCAGGGCCTCGGCCGTTCCGCCCAGGAAGCGGTCAGCCACCAGCCGTCCGAGCACCAGGTTGGCATCCGTCACCGTGACCGCCGCGCCGCCGCGGCCGTAGCAGACGGGCCCGGGGTCCGCACCCGCACTTTCCGGGCCGACATGCAGTATGCCGCCCGCGTCCACGCGCGCCTTGCTGCCGCCGCCGGCCCCCACCGTGTGGATCCAGGTTGAGGGCAGGCGCAGGGGCAGACCCGCGACCGTGCTTTCGGCTGTATGCGGGATGCGGCCCGGGCAGAGGGCCACGTCCGTGCTGGTGCCGCCCATGTCAAATGTGAGCACGCGTGGCGCCTGGGTGCCGAGCGCCTGCCGCGCGAGGCCGAATGCCCCTACCACGCCGCCCGCCGGGCCGCTCAGCACGAGCCTTGCCGCCTGCTGGGCAGCCTGGCCCACGCCTATCGTGCCGCCGCTCGACTGCATCACCCGAAATGTGCGCTTGCCTACGGCCCCCGAGAGCCGCTGCAGGTATTCTGCCACCAGGGGCTGGACATAGGCATTGATCACGGTCGTTGCTGTGCGCTCGTACTCTCGGTATTCGGGAAGAATGTCCGTGCTCAGGGACAGTGCAATCCCGGGCAGATGCTCGCGAATGATAGCGGCGGCTCTGCGCTCGTGCGAGGCATCCAGGAAGGAAAAAAGGAATACGATGGCGATGCTTTCCACGCCTGCGATCTGAAGCGGCCCGACGAGTTGGCGCACCGCGTCATCGTCGAGCGCCCTTAGCACCTCTCCGTCGGCCGCGAGCCGCTCCGGGGCCTCAAAGCGCCGCTCTTCCGGGACGAGCGGAGGGCTCCGGCGCTGCGCCAGCTTGTAGAGTTCAGGCCTGTTCTGCCTGCCGATTGCGAGCACGTCAGCGAAGCCCTGCGTGGTCAGGAGCGCCGTGCGCGCGCCGCGCATCTCTAGGAGTGCATTGGTGGCCGTTGTCGTGCCGTGGATGATGGCGGCATCAGCCGCCGCTTCCAGCGACGCCAGCCCGCGAACAATGCCCTCGCTCTGGACGGCGGTAGTCGGCACCTTTAGTATGCGGACAGAACGCCCCGAAGCGAAGACGAAATCGGTGAATGTTCCACCGACATCGATGCCTATGGCATTTGCAGTGGGCAAGGGTTCTTTCAGGACAGCCGGATCTGGCTCAACACCCGGTCGCTGCGGTCAGGGTAGGTGCCATCCGTGTGGAACCGGATATAGTCCCGGATAAGGCTAGCCACGTTCCCTCTGTCATGCGGACTCAGGCGCATTCTGCTTACGGCATCAAAATCGGCCCTGGCATAGACTGCGAAAGCCCGGAGCGTGGTGCGCGATGCTGGCAAGAGTGCCGAATGCGGCGGCGCAGGCGGCAGAACACTGCCGGAGTCGAGCGCCAGCATGCCGCCCGCTTCGCCCAGACCGGCCACGTCAGCCCGCTCGAACTGCGGCTCGAATCCCAGGGCCGCCGCGAGGCGAAGCTGAAAATAGGGAAATACGTGTTCGGCTGGCGTCTCCGGCCGGTCAAGAAGCCGGAGCGTGCTCACCAGGAGCGAAAATACGTCTTGATCCTGCTGTCCGTCCTGCGTCAAAGCATGCACCAGTTCCACCACCTGAAATCCCGCCCCCAGCCGATCAAGGCTGGCCGCGATGCGGGGAAAAAGCGCAACGTGCGCGGCCTCTGCAAGGGTTTGCAGGTCGCGCCTCTGCAGCACATGCACCACGGCGTGAATATGCGCAAGCGGCTGGAGACAGGAACCCACGCGGCTTCTCTTGCGCCGGGCGCCCCTGGCCAGGACGGACATCCGGCCTCTGCGCTGCGTAAGGAGGGTGGCTATCCGGCTCGTTTCGCGGTAGTCCATGGCACGCAGCACAACGGCATCAGTATGGAGAATGCTTCGTGCCATGGCGCAATCGTGCTGGCCTTCTTTCTACCCGCTAAAGTCGCCAAGAATTTGTGCCCTTGCCAGTTCCCGGCAGATTGCTCCGCGCCAGGGCTGCCGCACTGAATTCGCATTTCATCCGGATAATGCAGGCGCATGTTCCCCGTAGATTGTCCGTGATGCCGCTATAAGGGTTTACGCTTTGATTCATTTCGCCTATTTTAGCGACTCAGGCAGGAATGAAACTGTAACCAGGCATACCGCAGGACACTGACCGCCAACTTGTCGCGCAGCATGCACTTCCTGCGGCGCGAGCGTCGCAGGAGAGAATTGGCTGCGAGCGAGTGCTCATCCGAATAGGCCGTCTAGTGCGGTGAAGTCGACCTGCCTTGCATTTTGACCCTGACCGTTGATTTGCATACTTGCCAACCAGACAGGGTGAGGGCCCGGATCCACCAGATTGGGGCGTATCCTGACTTGCACCTCTCCTGCACTACAGCCAATCACCAAATTCCGTACGCGTAACATGAAGAAGCTAGCTCTCATCCTGACGCCGTTGGCGTTTCTTGTTCTTGCTCCGCCTCTATTTGCGCAGGTGACGATCTCCGGCACTGTAACTGACGCGGAGACGGAAGGACCCTTTCCCGGCGTAACGGTATCGGTCCTGGGAACGCTTGTCGGCACGACGACAGACGCAGATGGCGAGTATTCGCTTAACGTTCCGGGAGTAGGCAGCACTGTCGTCTTCCGGTTTGTCGGCTACAGCACGCAGCAGCACATGGTGACCGAAGACATGACGACGATTGACGCGCGTCTCTTTGTCAGTGTGCTCGATCTCGAAGAGGTCGTCGTGGTGGGCTCCAGACGCCTGCCGCGGCTGGTCAAGGACTCGGCTGTACCCGTGGACGTATTTGGTCCGCGTGACCTGGCCGCCCAGACCAGCACCGACTTCGACGAGATCCTTCGTACCCAGGTACCCTCCTACAACGTGCAGCGGCACGGCATCGACGACGAGGCAACGCTGGTGCGCCCGATCACGCTCCGGGGACTTCCTCCGGACAACGTGGTCGTGCTGGTCAACGGCAAGCGTCGCCATCGCTCGGGGTCCATGGCACTTCTTGCTTCCTCGCTCAACACGGGTGCGCAAGGCGCTGATCTTAACATGATCCCGACCATTGCCATTTCGAGGATGGAGGTCCTTCGGGACGGCGCCTCCGCCCAGTACGGCGCGGACGCCGTCGCGGGCGTCTTCAACATGCAGCTGCGAGAAAACCGCAGCGGCGTGCATGTGCGCCTGCAAGGCGGGCAGTACGAGGAGTCGTTCGGCGATCATGGGGCGCAGGCAAA
>CAZXEU010000034.1:0-2033 GCA_964639665.1 uncultured Rhodothermaceae bacterium
GCCTTTGCCATCTGGCGCTTCAGCCAACCGCGTCCGATCAGGAAGAAGGTCGGGACAATCGCCTGAAAGGTCGAGACCGTTCCGTACTGCGGGTCGCGCTGCAACAGGTTGTGCAAATGCGTCGTGCCGCTGCGGGCAAAGCCCAGGATGAACAGCGGCTGATTGGCAATGGTCGTTCGCGCGACTTGCCGGCCGTAGCGTACCTGCTCTGCGAGGCGCAAGGGGCTGGCGAGAATACTGGACAGCAGAATGCGGGCCAGTTTGCCCCAGTAGGCGGGTGCTACTCCGCCGTTTTCCCACAGTAGGCGCAGCCACGTCCCCGGAGGAGCCATGCTGGAGGGGTGTTGGGAGATTGCCGTGTTCGGCATTCTGCACCTCTCGCATGCTACGTAGAGCAGTTTCACGCTCTGTTGAGTCATGGCTGGATAGGCGAAATCGTGGGGGATTCCTCTCCACTTCGACCACGAGCGTAGACGAAAGGCGTTGCAGAAATCGCTGCCCAGATGGGCAGGATTCCTCCACAAATGAGGGGGAGGCTGGATCCTTGGGGGCGAGCAGCGGGTAGGTCGGCTGAGCCAAGTGTAAGCCGACAAGTGAGGCCGTCGGATTACGCCTCCGGCTCATCCAACCTACGGAGACTGTCCACCCACCCGAACACAAGTCCCCTGATTGTCAGCGCTCGTCCTGTAACCCCGCTTGCATGTCGAGCCGGTCTCGGCGACAACAGGCGGGATGGCCGCACCGCACACAAAACTGACAACGGCAGTCGAGCACTACCTGACCGACCTGCAACGGATACGCGCCTCGGGCGGAGCGACCGGGGAGCGGTCGTACTATCCGGTGCTGTCCACCCTGCTTGACGCCGTGGGGGCGACGCTGAAGCCCAAGACATTTTGCGTGGCCGAACTCGCGGCCCAGGGCGCGGGCCATCCCGACTTTGGACTCTACACGGCCAAGCAGGTGCAGAGAGGCCAGCCTAAGGAAGGCCAAGTCCCGGAACGCGGCGTGGTCGAAGTAAAATCGGTGAAGGATGATGCGTGGCTGACCGCCGACAGCGCCCAGGTCAGCCGTTACTGGGAGCGCTACCGGCTGGTGCTGGTGACCAACACGCGTGACTTCGTGCTGGTGGGTGAAGACACGGCAGGCCAGCCCGTGACGCTCGAAACCTTCCGGCTGGCGGAGAGCGCGCAAGACTTCGTCCGGTGTCTGGAGCACCCCCGCGCTTTTGCCCATGACATCGGCGCAGGGCTGGGCGAATATCTGGCTCGGGCGCTGTCGCACCGGGCCGCCCTGACCGAACCCAAAGACGTGGCTTGGCTGCTGGCGTCCTACGCCCGTGACGGACTCGCTCGTGTCGAAGCCGCTGGTGACGCTACGCAACTCACAGCCCTTCGCACCGCCCTGGAAGAGGCGCTCGGCGTCCGTTTCGAGGGCGTCCGTGGGGGACGTTTTTTCCGTTCTACCCTGGTCCAGACCTTATTCTACGGCGTGTTCTCGGCCTGGGTGTTGTGGGCGCGGCAGGTGCCCTCTCCAAGAGATATATTCAACTGGCATGAAGCCGTCTGGCATCTGCGCGCGCCGGTATTGCGTGCGCTATTCCAGCAGATTTCCGATCCGGGCCGACTGCAACCGCTGGGCTTGGTCGAAGTGCTGGACTGGACTGCTGGGGCGCTGAATCGCGTGGACCGCTCCGCGTTCTTCGCCCGCTTCAACGAAGGCGAGGCCGTCCCCTACTTTTACGAACCGTTCCTGGAAGCCTTCGATCCCGAACTGCGGAAACAGTTGGGCGTGTGGTACACACCGGCAGAAGTCGTGCGCTACATGGTCGCCCGTGTGGACAAGGCGTTGAAAGACGACCTGCATATCCCGGACGGTTTGGCGGCGGAGAACGTCTATGTCCTGGACCCGTGCTGCGGCACCGGGGCGTATCTGGCCGAAGTGCTGCGCCGGATTGCCGAGAATGTGAAAGGCCGGGGGGTTGGCGCGCTGGCTGGCGCGCGGGTCAAGCAGGCGGCAATGGAGCGGGTGTTCGG
>CAZXEU010000035.1:0-35464 GCA_964639665.1 uncultured Rhodothermaceae bacterium
GAGCTGGAAAGCGAGAGCCTGTGGCGCGTTACGCGGCTCAAGACGGGCGTCAGCGGCATTTCGTCCACATCGCCCACCATGTCGGTAGCCGCCCAGAATGGCCGCATGCTGTTCTCGGTCTACTCGGACGGCAAGTACAGCGTGTTTGGCCTGGAAGCGGACCAAACCACGGGAGAACCGTTCGAGGCGTCCGAAGAAGAGGTTGTAGCCGCAAGCGTCTTGCCCCCTTTCAGTGCCTACGGTGAGGGACTCGTGTCGGATTATCTTTCCGATCCACTGACCGGACTGCCCCAGAGCGAACCGAGCGCTGAAGAGAAGTATGACGGAAGGCTGCGCCTCGATTACGTAGCTCCGCCGTCGATCGGCGTGTCCGCCGGAGGTCTCTACGGCAGCGGCGTCGCGGGCGGAGTTGGGTTTTTCTTTAGCGATATGCTGGGCAACCGCAATCTGACGCTCGTTGCGCAGGCCAACGGGACGTTCAAGGATGTCGGGGGCCAGGCCGTCTACATGAATCGCGGCAAGCGACTGAATTATGGCGGGGCCGTCGGCCACATCCCGTTGCTTTATGGCGGGGCGTATCCGAGCTTCAATGCATTCGGCGGCTACTCGATTCTCGAGCAGCGGTACCGCATCTACGTGGACCAGGCCATGGCCATCGCGGCCTATCCATTTTCCACGACGCGGCGTCTGGAGGCATTTGGCGGCTTTACCCGCTATGCATTCGACTATGAGATCTGGCAGTACAACTACGACTTCTTCGGCGGTGCCGCGAGGGACAGGATACGGGCGGACAAGTGCTCCGACCTGGCGCCGGATGATCCGGACCGCGCCTTTTGTGAACCGGATGCGGAGTACTTTGCGCAGGCGGGCATAGCCTATGTGGGGGATTTCTCCAACTTCGGGTTTACCTCGCCACTTCAGGGAGGTCGGTACCGCTTCGAGATAGCCCCCAGGGTCGGGACAAATACCTTCGTTGGCGTACTGGCTGATTACCGCAGGTATTTCTTCATGCGCCCGGTGACCTTTGCCATTCGGGGCATGCACGTAGGCAACTACGGCGCCGACGAAACCGACATATTCGCGCGGGAATACCTCGGCTACTGGTACTATCCCGGTTTTGTACGGGGTTACAGCATCAACTCGTTTGATTTGAGCGAGGAATGCCTGCCGTCCCAGGACCCGAACTGCTCGGTCTACAGCCGGCTGTTCGGTACGCGCACGGCGGTGGCGAGCGCGGAATTGCGCCTGCCGCTTCTCGGCAATCAGACCCTGGGGCTCGTGGAGTTCCCTTATCTGCCGCTTGAGCTGACCGCCTTTGCCGACGCCGGTCTGGCCTGGACAAAAGAGGAGCGCTTTCAGGACCTGCTGAAATTCGAGAGGGACGGCGTGGGGCGCCTGCCGGTCGTCAGCGTCGGGAGTTCCGCCCGGTTCAACCTGTTCGGATACTTCGTATTCGAGATTTACTACGCGTATCCATTCCAGCGGCCCCGCAAGGGTGCTCATTTCGGATTCCTTCTTGCGCCAGGCTGGTAGTTGCTTGAATTGGCCGGCTCGGGTCCAGAAAATTGCGAACCAGGCACGTTCGTGGAATCGCCGGACACAGCTACTGGAATGTATAGCCGGATCCGGCCCTGGCTGTTCAGGCTGGATCCGGAACTGGCGCACGCGGCGGGATTGCTGTCGGCCACGTTCGCGCAGCGCCTGGTACCTCGCGTCCTCGAGTCTGCCTATGCCTACGGCCACGGAGCGCTGGGGCACCGGGTACTTGGATTGAGCTTCCCGAATCCGATCGGGCTTGCGGCCGGCTTCGACAAGAACGGAGTGCTGTTGCGGTTCTGGGAAGCCCTGGGGATGGGATTCGTTGAGATAGGATCCGTCACGGCCCGTGCGTGCCGGGGCAACAAGAGACCGCGCCTTTTTCGATTGACGGAAGAGCAGGCCCTGATCAACCGGTTGGGTTTGCCCAGCGGCGGTGCCGAACGGGTGGCGCGCCGATTGCTTGCGCAAAAGAAGCGTCGCAAGATACCCGTCGGAGTCAATCTGGCCAAGACCAATGATCCGGGCGTAACCGGTACCGAGGCCATTGAGGACTACAGGCTGAGCTTTCACGCGCTCGCGCCCCTGGCGGATTACGTGGTCTTGAACATCTCGTGCCCCAATACCGAAGACGGCCAGACGTTCGAGAATGCTGAAGCACTGGATGCGCTGCTGCATGTGCTCTTTACGCAGCGCCGGCTTCAGGGTCTTTCGGTTCCGATTCTGCTCAAGATGGCACCTCCTGCGACACCCAAGCTCGTATTTGACAGCCATATAGAAGAGATCCTGGAATTGAGCCTCGGACACGGTGTGCACGGCTTTGTAGCGTGCAACACGTCGCCGGACCGGGACATGCTGTCGCTTCCGGAGGAGCGCTGGAACCGCATGGGAGCAGGAGGCCTCAGCGGGGGACCGCTGGCTCCGCTGTCCCAAAGGCTGGTGCGCTACATCTATCAGCGTACCGGGGGCAAAGTCCCGGTTATTGGCGTGGGCGGCGTGGATTCCGCAGAGTCTGCCTATGCCATGCTGCGCTCTGGTGCTTCACTGGTCCAGATCTACACGGGCCTGGTTTATCAGGGCCCCCAGTTGGTGCAGCGGGTAAAGGAAGGGCTGGTTGCCCTGTTCGAGCGCGACGGGATATCGTCGATTCGCGAGGCTATAGGGGCGGACGCGTAGCCGAACCTGCATCGGAGCTCCGCTCCAGGATGACCGTGACAGGTCCGTCGTTGACAAGCCGCACTTCCATGGCTGCTCCGAACACGCCGGTGGCCACGTGGCTTGCCGGCAGCTCCTCTTGCAGCGATGCTACGAATCGGCGGTAACATCTTTCCGCGAGCTCCAGAGGTGCCGCGTGCGAGAAGGACGGGCGATTGCCTTTCCTGGCATCGGCATAGAGCGTGAATTGGGAAACCACGAGCGCCTGCCCCCCGGTCTGCAGGACCGAACAATTCATGCGACCTGATTCGTCCGGGAAAATGCGAAGCCGTGCGCACTTTCGTGCCAGCCAGTCGGCTTCGTGCCCCGTATCCGTGTCCCTGACTCCAAGAAGGATCAGCATGCCGGGGCCGATGGTCGCGGCCTCGTGGCCGTTTGCGGCGACGGATGCTTCAGATACGCGTTGTATCAGGGCAATCATGACCGGCCACCAGCCGCAAGTGCATGAATTCGCGAAAAGCCCTTAGAGCCTTCCCGCGATGGCTCACCGCATTCTTCTCGGCGCGCGTGAGCTCGGCAAACGAGCGCGATTGTCCACCGGCACAGAACAGGGCATCGTAGCCGAAGCCGCCAGTGCCGCGCTCTTCGCGGAGTATGCGGCCGCTGCAGGTGCCTTCGAAAAACAGCAGGCTGTCCGCGTTCGCGTAGGCGACGACGGTTGTAAAGGATGCGCTGCGGTCATCACATTCGTGCAGCTCATCGAGCAGCAGTCTGCGATTGGCCTCTGCATCGCAATCCGGCCCGGCAAAGCGCGCCGAATGCACACCGGGGCGACCGCCAAGCGCCCTTACGCTCAGGCCCGTGTCATCGGCGAGCGAAGGCAGCCCGGTCACCTCATGAAAGGCCATGGCTTTCTTTGCCGCATTGCCGGCGAGCGTTTCCGCGTCTTCCTCCACGAGCGGGACCGTGACCAGGTCCCCGGACGAAAGGATGCGTACGGGCAGCTGCTTCAGCAACGCCCGCATCTCCGACACCTTGCCGGCATTGCGCGTTGCCAGTACGATCGTGAGGGGCTCTTTTGCCGTCGTCATGGCATGGAACCTGCATGCATGGCACCGGTACTAACGCGCCCTGAAAGCAGGCGACTCACACAGGAATCGAGGTAGTTCATTTGCCCCATCATATAGGCGTCGGCGTTAAGGTCCGCGACAAGGAGAATATCGATCGTGCCCTTCGGCGGTTCAAGCGAGCGGTCAATCGCAGCCGCGTGCTTCGGCTTTACCGTCAGAATATGTCGTATGCCAAGCCTTCGGAAGAGCGAAGAATCGCCAAGGAGAAGGCGGCGCGCAACGCTCGCAAGCACAACAGGCGCTACTAGTTACAGTGCCAGGGCTTGGCGGAGCAGGCGTTCCTGCTCCAGATTGTGGACCATGCTGCTCCCGGTCGCGGGGCTCGCGCTGGCTACGCGTCCTGCATAACGCGTGCGGAATTCGTGTCCGCGCGCCTCTGCCAGCACGGCGTCCAGGCGGTGTCTTAGAAAGGACCAGGCGCCCATGTTTTCCGGTTCTTCCTGCACCCAGAAGAAGGATTCCGCGCTCCCGTACCGCATTATTTCCGCGCGCACGTCGTCTTCTGGAAAGGGATAGAACTGCTCAATGCGCGCAAGAGCGATGGCATCCTTCTTGTCTGGCTCCTGCTCCAGGGCATGCACCAGGTCGTAGTACACCTTGCCGCTGCAAAAGGCAAGTCGCTTTACGTCGGAGGGACGGTTCTCTGCAGGAATCACGGGCCTGAACGCTGCACCGGACAGCTCGTCAAGATCCGAGACCGCCATCGCATGGCGCAGCAGGCTCTTCGGCGTCATCAGGATCAGGGGCTTCTTGATTTCCAGCCGGACCTGCCTGCGCAGCGCGTGAAAATAATTGGCGGGCACGCTGAGATTGCACACGATCATGTTGTCTTCGGCGCACAGCTGAAGAAACCGCTCGAGGCGTGCCGACGAGTGTTCGGGCCCTTGGCCTTCGTATCCGTGGGGCAGCAGCACTACAAGACTGCTGCGCTGATACCACTTTTCCTCGGCGGCGGAAAGAAACTGGTCGAATACGATTTGCGCTCCGTTCGAGAAATCGCCGAACTGCGCCTCCCAGATGACCAGCGCCTCCGGGTAGGCGACCGAGTAACCGTATTCGAATCCCAGAACGGCATATTCGGATAGCAGGCTGTCGTAAATGTAGAGCTGTGCCTGGCCATCGCGGATGTGATTGAGAAGGACATGCTCGCCGCCCGTTACCTGGTCATACACCACCGCGTGCCGCTGACTGAATGTGGCGCGCCGCGAATCCTGGCCGCTGAGGCGCACGGGAGTGCCCTCCAATAGCAGCGAGCCGAAGGCCAGCGCCTCGGCGGATGCCCAGTCTATGCGTCTGTGCTTTCTAATAGTTTGATCCCGTCGCTGGAATTGCCGGAGCAGCTTGGGATGGACGGTAAAGTCCGCCGGAACGGTCACCAGTGCATCCAGTGTGGCTTCGAGGTCCCGTTCACTTGCACGGGTGTCCACGTCAGGCAGGGGCTCCGGCGGCAATTCGAAATACCTGTCAAGCACCTGGCCGGGCTCCTTCTCCTTAAGGTCCTTCGTGCGTTCGAAAGCCTGCTGAAGGATGCGGTGAAAGCTGTCCAGCTGCTGTTCTGCCTGCTCGGGAGACATGGCCCCGCGTGTCAGCAGCATCTCGGTATAGAGTTTGCGCGGCGACCTCTTGCTCTCGATCGTCTTGTAGAGAATCGGATTGGTATAGGTCGGCTCGTCGCCCTCGTTGTGCCCGTGCTGGCGGTAGCAGAGCATGTCGATGACCACGTCCTTGTTAAATACCTGGCGGAAGTCCAGGGCCAGTCGCGCCACGCGGACGCACGCTTCCGGATCGTCGCCATTCACGTGAAAGATGGGGGCTTCAATGAGCCGTGCCACGTCCGTGGCATACGTGGAGCTGCGCGCCTCGCTAGGTCCCGTAGTGAATCCGATCTGGTTGTTGATGACGATATGGACGGTGCCGCCCGTATGGTAGCCCTGGAGCTGGCTGCAGTTGAGCGTTTCTGCCACGACACCCTGACCGGCAAATGCGGCGTCTCCGTGAATCAGGAGCGGAATGACCGCGTCATGGACGTCGCCGCCGGGAAGACGCGGATTCTCGCTGGCCTTGAGCATGTCCTGCTTCGCCCGGACCATGCCTTGCACGATGGGGCTGACGGCCTCAAGGTGGCTCGGGTTGGAGGCCAGGGTTAGCTCAATGGTCGATTTGTCCTTGGTGCTATAGGTGCTTGTAGCCCCAAGGTGGTATTTCACGTCACCGGAGCCGTAGATCGTTTCCGGATCAAGGTTGCCTTCGAATTCGGAGAAAATCGCTTCGTACGACTTGTTCAGGATGTTGGCGAGGACGTTCAGGCGGCCCCGATGTGCCATCCCGATCACAACCTCGTGCACTTCCTGGTGGGCGGCGTCCGAAATGATGGTATCCAGCATCGGAATGAGGCTTTCGCCTCCTTCCAGGGAGAACCGTTTCTGGCCGATGTAGCGCGTGTGCAGGAATCGCTCGAACGCCTCCGCAGCGTTCAGCATGTGAAGCACGTGCTCCGTGTTTCCCAGGAACAGGTCGTCTGAAGTATGAGAAGGCTCAATACGCTCCTGCAGCCACCGCTTTTCCGCAGGATCCGAAATGTGCATGAAGGCGATCCCTATTCGCCTCGTATACGTGGCTCGCAGAATGTTCAGAATGTCCCGCAAGGGGAGCACGTCCTTTCCTCCCAGCCCCCCTGTTACGAACTCCCGGTCCAGGTCCCAGACCGTAAGGCCATACTGCGCGGGATCCAGCTCCGGATGGTAGCTCCACCGGTAGCCGAGCGGATTGGTATTGGCCTGCAAATGGCCCCTCACGCGAAAGGCCCGGATCAACATCATGACCTGTGCCTGCTTCTGGATCATGTTCATCTCCGCGCCCGCTTCCCGATACCCGCCTAGCTGCGGAGTCGAATCCGAACTGATGACGAAGGGTGGATACGGAACCTCCAGGTCTTCGAAGATGCTGTTGTAGAAGTCGTGTTTGCCCAGCAGCAGTTCGGTAACATGGGAGAGGAACGCGCCGCTCTCCGCTCCCTGAATAATGCGGTGATCGTAGGTCGAAGTGATGGTCATTACCGGCGAGAGACCCACCTTGCTCACCGAGTCCGGGGGCAGCGCCTGGTATTCCGGCGGGTATCCTATGGCGCCGATGCCGACTATCACGCCCTGCAGCGGCATCAGGCGGGGCACGCTCAAACTGGTTCCAATCATGCCCGGATTGGTCAGCGTGGCAGTCGTATCGGCGAAGTCAGACAGCCGGAGCCGGTTTCGCTGTCCGCGCCGGACAATGTCGTTGTAGATGCCCAGTAGCTGGGCAAATGTCATATCGTCCGCACCGCGAATATTGGGCACGACCAGGCTGCGCTTGCCGCGCCTTTCCGTATCCATCGCGAGGCCGAGGTTGATGGTCGTGGAGCGAATCTGCTGAGGCCTCGCACCCTCGCGCCGAAAGGAGGAGCACAGATTGGGGAAGCGCTTTAGCGCTTGCACTACGGCAAAGGCGATGATATGGGTAAAGGACACCTTGAGTCCGCCCGCGCCCCGCTGGTGATGGTTGATGAGCGTGCGGTTCTCAATCAGCAGCTTTACGGGCACCGTGCGCACGGACGTAGCCGTGGGAATGGAGAGGCTGCTTTCCATATTCTGGACCAGCCTGGCCGCGGGGCCGCGGATATCGTGAACCTCGGCATCGGCTGGCACCGGCGCCTCGCTTGCAGCATCCCTGCCGGCGGGGGAGGCAGGCCCGGATGGCACGGCCGGCGCCTTTTCCGGCCGGGATTCCTCGACGGCCAGGAAGGAAGCGCTGGGCCTGTAGTCGGCAAAAAAGTCTTGCCAGCTGGCACTGACACTTGCCGGGTCCTTCAGGAATTTCTTGTACAGCTCCTCTACATATCCCGTGTTGAATCCAAGCATGTCTAGCGTTGCCCTGGTGTGCCTGGTGCCGCGCGAGAAGCCTCTAGGTCAGCATTCCGCGCTCGCGGTACCAGGAAATGGTTTCCCGGAGTCCTTCCTCCAGGGAAACAGTCTGTCGATACCCGAAATCCCGCATGGCCTTCGCAGAAGAGCAAATCTTGGCGGCATAACGGAATTCACGCGCCTTTTCCCTATTGAACGGAGGATATCTGCCAGTGACGAGACCCGCAAGCTCCGCGATGGCCCCGACAGGCCGGATAAGCTGCCTCGCAATCGGCACGCGCAGTGCCCGGCGTGCGAGGGCTGCTGTTGCGGCCCCGTGCAGCTGATCCCACGAACAAGCCTGGTCACTGCCAAGAAAATACGTTTCACCAGTCGTTTTCTCACATTCGGCCGCCTGCAGAATGCCCTGCACGAGATCCCGCACGTGAACGAGAGAGAAGTCGCCGATGCCGCGAATGACGGGACATACGCCCCGGCTTACGGTCTTGACGAAGTTGTATATGTCCTTTTCTCGCGGTCCGTAAACGGCGGGCGGTCGCACGACACACCAGGGCACGTCCGTCACGAGCACATGCTCTTCGCCGTCCGGCGTGCCGAGAAGAGCTTCCATCTCGGCCTTGCTCTTGCCGTAGCGCGTAATCGGGCAAAGCGGCGTAGACTCATCCACCACTCTCTGCCGGGCCGCGCCAACCGCCGCAAGGCTGCTTGCCAGCACCACCTTGGTGACGGACGAGCTGGCGCGGCTTATGCTGCGCAGCAGCTCTTCCGTGGCGCACACGTTTTCACGCCAGAATACTTGCCACGACCGGGCGCGGGTCAAGGCGCCGAAATGAAAGACATAGTCAATATCATGCAGCGCCTCCTGCACGACGTCGGTATCAAATAGCGTTCCCGCAACGGGCACAATGTCGAGGCCCGAGAGCCACTTCGGCTTGTTTCGGATGAGACAGCGGACTTCCCAGCCTCCCCTGTCAAGCAGGGCCTCGACCAGATGGCTGCCGATAAAGCCGGTACCGCCCGTAACAAATGCTCTGGTTGCCATGGCTACACCGGAAAGACCTGTTAGCGCCCACTAGCGCTTCCGAAGAGCAACTCCCCCTCCTGGGCGTGCTGCGTGCCCGCCCGTGGTGGGCTGGCGGGGAGCCTTCTCCCGCCATGGGTGGCCCGGCCCGCAGAAACGGCCAACGGCGCCGCCCTGCAAGGCGAAGCGTACCCATAGGGCAGACGGCCGGGCAGGGCGCCGCTTAGCCGACGCGCGGGCTCCAGCCACGTCAACGATTCCGTGCGGCAGGGCTCCTTACCCCTATGCGGTTGCGTCACGGGCACTCGTCTGGCAATGTACTGCCGGGGAACTGCACTTGCCCCGCACTTGCGCGCAGGCGCTGTCAGAAGGCATGTCCAATGCGGAAATAGACCGTGGATTCGCGAAGACCTGTCGGGAACAGGCCTGCGTCGGGTTTGGCGGGGTCATGGGCACGCACGGCTACGTCAAACCTGGCCACAAGGTATTCCCAGTTAAGGCGAAGACCAACGCCAACGCCAACACCAACTTCGCGATAGAAGCGGCCAACCGCGAACCGGCCTGTCGGGGCGGCGGCACCCAGTTCGGCAAAGCCGGGGTTTCTGGGTCCGAACCACACGTTCCCGGCGTCGGCAAAGACAGCCAGGATCCAGTTGGCGGCGAACAGTCCGCGCAGCATGGTTTGCCGGAGTTCGGCACTGGTTTCGATCTTGATGTCGCCGCCCAGAACATTGGTGGCCGTCCTGTTGGACTCTGCTCCGGCCTGGAAGCTGGCTCCACCCGGCCCAAGCTCACGGAGCCGCCAGCCGCGGACGCTGGAGGCACCGCCACTGTAGAACCGCCGATCGAAAGGCACTACACGTGCCTTTCCCGTCGGGTGGGCCCAGCCGCCTATCACTTTCCATGCCAGGACGGTCGCAGGAGCAAGCCGCTCGTAGCGCCGCAGATCCGCCACGATGCGTATGTACTGGCGATAGTTCAGCCTGCTGGTGGAGCGGCCGCTGATGCCCGGAAGTCCAGGCAGGCTGCCTTCCAGGGTCCGCCTTGTAAACACGTAGTTGTCCAGCAGATAAGGGAGATTTCCTCCTACCTCCACTGCGGCCTCATAGCTGTATCCCTGGTCTCGGCGCAGCGGATTGACGCTGGCGGCGCTCACCGTATACCGCAATGCATTGTTGATCTGGGGCTGCGTGTAATCTTCCAGAATGCGGGCCCGCTGGACGGGATCGGCCGGGAACGCGTCACCGTCCTCGCCCAGAATGCGATCAAGGAAGCGTTCCTGGAAACCGCTGAGCGTATCCGGGTTGCTGAGGCTGATATCGAGTATGTCCACGTACGACGTCAACAGGCGAGCGTGCTGCAATTCCAGTCGCATGCGGGCGGTGCCCCGGCCCCGGATGATGAGTCTCAAGTCCTCTCGGCGGGCCGTGATCAGGCTCAGGGAGAATCTGGTGCGGGCCTGATAGAGCTCCATCGCGCGGTCCAGCCTGCCAGCGGGGCCGGGGAGATAAGGCAGCGTCAAAGAGCCGGTGATCTCTGCCTGAGCGGAAGAAAAAACAGTTGAGTCCACGTCCGCAGCAATGGATCCGGTAGAGGCAACGCGCAGCAGTTCGCCGTTTCCAAAGAGGTTGCCGTTTTCATACGAGAGGCCAAGTCCGGCTCCGAGCTCGTTTCCTACCCCGCCCAGCACGCCGCTGCTCTGAAGCGCAAATGACTCGAGTTGAAACCGATGCCGGGGCCGGCTGCGGATCGTGATCAACTGGGGGAGCAAGGAATCCATCGGTGCCCGGGACTCAATGCCGGTAAACGAGAAAACTCCTGATGCCTCAAGCCTGCGCTTGGTTGCCAGAAGCTCTGACTGGCTGTACCACTGTCCCGGTTCGGCACGAAGCGAGCGCAGCAGAAGGGCTTCGCCCAGGGTGCGGTCGCTGCGGATGCGCCAGCTGACGGATTGCATTGGTCCATCCCCGGCTATCGAATCGGCCCGCACGGTCCCGGATTCATCGGGCCCTTCAACTTCAAAGTGGATCGGTCCGAATCGGTATCGGGGCCCGGGCCTGATGCGCATTTCCACATCGAAGGAATCCGGAGATACGGGAATGACGATGGCCCTGATGGAGTCTCTGGTGACGGCGGCGTAACCGGCGTCCCGGAGCAGCGTGAGCAGGCGGCGGCGCTCGTCAACGAGCAGCGGCTCAGAAAACCTGAGGTCCCGGGCGCGGTATGTGGCAGCGTCCGAATCCGATTCCTCCGGCGCCAGCAGCGAATTGCTGACCAGTTCCCGACGCCCGGCGGGCGTCAGACTTTCCAGTCCCGTAAAGGATACCTGCCGGATATGGGTAGCCGTGCCCGGACTGATTTCGAATTCCACGGTTGCCCGGCTCGCCGCCGTATCGATGCGGGCGCCAATGCGCGCTTCCCGAAACCCTTCACTCGCATAGAACAGTCGCAGCTGCTCGGCATCGGACGACACAACGGACGTATCAAGCCATGCCGGCGGCTCTCCGTTCATCTTGAGCACGTTCCCGATGCGGTCGCCGAGCACGCCTGAGTCCCCGACCTCATAAATCCAGCGCCACCAGTGGAATCCGTGGATGGTCAGGAATCGGCGGTTGGGCGCCGTCTGGATGCGACTGCCTAGCTCTGCGTCCGGGAAGTGGACATTTCCCGAGAACCGCACTTCTTCAACAAGAACACGACCGGAGTCCTGCGCAATTGCTGTAAGCGGGGCGCCGGCAAGCCACAGAAGCATCAGCGGCACCTGCACGGCACGCCGCGCCACTATTCGTCGTGAAAGTAGAAGTCGTCGTCTGCGCTTGGAAAATCAGGCCAGATTTCTTCTATGCTCTCGTACGGCTCACCGTCATCTTCAAGTTCCTGGAGGTTTTCCACAACCTCCAGTGGTGCACCGGTCCGCTCGGCGTAATCTATCAGTTCATCCTGCGTGGCGGGCCAGGGCGCGTCCTCCAGATAGGACGCCAGTTCTAGGGTCCAGTATCCCATGGTGTACTAATGGTACCGTAGCTATCAGATGGGCACGAATATACGTTATCCGTGTTGATGTATTGGGTCTATTGATACCAATCGGCGAACCAGCCGATGCCCGACTTCGGCTGCGCTAATCCAGGGACTGGGTATCCGCGGATGCAAGCATGGCCTGGTATTGCTCGGGCGTCAGTCCCGGGGCAATAAAGGTCAGCGGATTCAGTTTCCTGCCGTCCCAATTGTGCACTTCGTAGTGTACGTGTGGACCGACCGAGCGTCCCGAATTGCCACTGAATCCAATCGTATCGCCTCGCTTGACGCGGCGTCCCCTTCGGATCTGGTCAGGCGTATCGGAAAGGTGCGCGTACAGAGTCCTGTAGCCTGCATCCGGATGGGCAATGACCACGTACAGTCCGTATCCCGCCCTCTCGCGCCGGACGGTTTCCACCACGCCGTCACCGGTCGCGTACACCGGAGATCCAACCGGCAAGGCTACATCCAGCCCGTTGTGCTGCTTCGGCACCTTCAAAATGGGATCGATCCGCCTTCCAAAACGCGAGACAATCAGGCCGTCCGCTGGCAAAATGGCCGGTAGTTGATCCAGCGCGCTGCGACGAGCGATAGCCAGTGACCTCAATTCGCTGTAGCGGTCCTGCTGCAGCGTAATGCGGCGCTCAAGCCGATCCAGTTGCTCCGAATTCAGGCGAAGCAGGCTCGCTGACGGGGCCGAATAGCGATCAAATTCTTCGTATACATCACTTCCACCAACGCCTACCTGTCGCACATCCTCGGATACTTCCTCTGCCTGCAACAGGAGGCCGTACAATTGCTGATCCGTCTGGGATATTTCGTCAAGTCTCTCGGAAAAAACGCCGTATCGATCATGCGACCGGGCAAGCTGCCGCCGCAAGGCATCGTTTTCGGCCTGCAACACCAACTCTTGCGGTGACTCTAACTTGTAGTCAATGACAAACAGGGCTCCGCAGACCAGCACAACGCCAAGCGCCCACGCCAATACAACCACCCAGCGCGGCCTTGGGTGATCATTCACCTCTTCAAAGGCGCAGCTGTCCGGGTTGAACTCGTAGTAGCGTCGTTTTTGCATAGATATACTATGGGCACGCCTAGGCTAAACTGCAATATACTTGCCTCTGTCATTCATGTCAATAAAGGCCATCTTTCAAAGTAATGCTCGAATTACTGTATGCGCCGGGTAACGGAATTCGCTGCGTATTGTTCAGGCGGCTTGATCAGGCTGCCCGCGGAAGATACCGGCGTATCCTGGCAATAGTGCATTTGCAAGCCGTTTACCGCCAAAACTTCGCAATCGCTGGCCGTATCCGTGTCAGGTGAGCTGCGAATCCGGACCAGCAACCGACATTGGCCGGAGAAGGCGTGGCCGTAAGCCCTTTCCAGCGTCGCAATACCGCGCATCTTTTCCCATGACTGCACAATCGCCAGTGACTGAGAGCAATTCTTGAGCCGGATCGCACCGGCGCCGAGCATGGATCATGTGTCCAGCAATCCGGGATTGACATGCTCCCATGCACGGTTGAACCCGATTGGTGTGTAGTCCATCAGGGCCCGGTCGTTCCTCACCGGTACGACTGCGGCGTCATCGGCTGCCGGCCGTTGTCGGCGTTCGAACAAGAGCAGCAGGCCCCCCTGCATTGACGGACCCGCCGGCAAGCGACAGGACCATGGCGTAGACGTCAGCGGGCGAGCCCTGCATGGCCTGCTGAAGCGCGAACCGGTGCACCGGAACGAATCTCAATCGCTCCGTGGATTCCGCGGCGGGCGTGAGCGCACCCGGCTGCAGAATTCCGGCGCCGCTGACATCCACCGCCCAAGCACCCGAGCCAGCATCCGAAGACGAACAGACCTCGGCGGATGAGTGACGCGACCTGTGCGCGGGGTCTCCGTTTTGCCGGCTTCCTGGATCCGACGGAACGTGGACCGGCGGGCAGATCTTCCGGGCGTCAGGCCCGGCCATGCTCAGAATGCCATCCCGCAGTCAGCCGTGGCGTGCAAGCTCGGGACCTCCACCTCGGCAGCGAAAGCACTCCGGAGCCACTGATCCCGGAAGGCGATGGTCAAGGCCAGGATCCGGATCGAGCTTGCTCCGCCTGCCACACCAGTACGTGCAGGGCTGCTACGGTACTTCGATGGATTCCAGAACGCGCTGCACGATGTCGTCCGGCTCCAGCTCTTCCGCTTCTGCCTCGTATGTGATCGTTACGCGGTGGCGCAAGACATCGAGCGCGATGGACCGAACGTCCTCCGGAGTGACGTACGCGCGGTGCCGCAGGAAGGCATGTGCGCGCGCAGCCAGGTTGAGGTTTATCGATGCCCGCGGCGATGCGCCGAAGTCGATGAGCGGCTCCAGTGCCTCCAGACCATACCTGGCTGGCTCACGGGTTGCCAGAACAAGGTCGACTATATACGCTTCAACGCTTGCGTCCATGTACAGCTCGTTAAGCACCAAGCGTGCCGACAGGATTCTGTCAGGGCCCACCACAGGGCGAATGGACGTGCGGGAACCGGTCCTGGCCATCCTGCGCATGATTTCCAGCTCTTCCTCCCGGTCCGGGTAGCCGACCTTGATCTTCATCATGAACCGATCCACCTGGGCTTCCGGAAGCGGATAGGTACCTTCCTGCTCAATGGGGTTCTGCGTAGCCAGGACCAGAAAGGGTTCATCCAGCGCAAATGTCGTGTCGCCGATGGTGATCTGGCGCTCCTGCATGCTCTCCAGGAGCGCACTCTGGACCTTGGCCGGCGACCGGTTGATCTCGTCGGCCAGGATTAGGTTTGCAAAGAGAGGCCCCTTCTTGATGGAGAAGCTGCCGTCAGCCTGGTTGAAGATAAGCGTGCCCAACAGATCAGCAGGCAGGAGGTCCGGCGTAAACTGTATGCGCTGAAATTCCGTGCCAATGGACTGCGCGAGTGAACTGACGGTGAGCGTCTTGGCAAGACCGGGGACCCCTTCGAGCAGCACATGTCCCGCAGCCAGAAGCCCGATCATCAGACGCTCAATCATGTACTGTTGCCCGACCACCACGCGGGATATCTCACGTTGCAGATCGTCCACAAATACACTCTCGGCAGCAATGAGATCGTTGGTGCGGGCGAGATCGAATTGCGGCATGAACGACGTTCGGGTTGTGCTACAAACCGCCCAATTACGCAATCAGCGGGGCGAGGTTCGGCGGCGGGCGATGGTCGTGACCTGCCCGGCGTGAAATGGGCAAACGAGCCTTGGCCGAGCCGGCTTACTCCAGCACGCTGCCGGCGGGCATGGCATAGCCGTTCAGGAAGTCCGCTGCGCTGAGGCGTCTTCGGCCTTGCTGCTGCAAGTGCCGGATATCCACGGCGCCTGTGCCGCATGCCGCAACCAGCTTGCCTCTGCCTGCATCCAGTATGGTACCCGGGGCGCCGTAGCCGGCACAAGGGCGCGTGTCCAGCATTTTCAGCTTCACACCTTGATGGCGGCACCAGGCGCCGGGGTGCGGCGACAGCCCACGGCAATGATTGTGCACGTGCTCTGCGGACGCGTGCCATGGAATGCGGCAGTCTTCCGGAAATATCTTCGGCGCCGCGGAAGCGCTGGCGCTGCACTGGCGCTGCGCCTTCACCGGACCGGCGGCCATGAGCCGCACGGTCTCAAGGACCGCGTCTGCACCGATGGCCATCAGCCGGTCGTGGACCAGTCCCGCGTTGTCATTCGGGCCTATGTCCAGTCTCTTCTGCAGAATCATGGCGCCCGTGTCCACCCGGTCTTCCAGGAAAAAGGTGGTGACGCCGGTAACGGTCTCGCCGGCCATGAGGGCACGGTTTATCGGTGCCGCTCCGCGATAGGCGGGCAGCAGCGAGGCATGCAGGTTGAAAGCTCCCAGCGTGGCTACGCTGTACACATTCCTGGGGAGGATCCTGAATGCAACCACGACGATGATATCCGGCTCGAAGGCTGCCAGCTGTGCCGCAAAGGCGGGGTCCCGAACGGATTCCGGCTGGAGGATGGGCTGCAGGTCCAGGGAGAGTGCGGCGGTCTTGACGGCTGTAGGCGAGAGGCGACGCCCGCGCCCGCGCTGCCGGTCCGGCCCGGTTACCACAGCCACGGGAGCCAGGCCGTGCTCCACCAGGACTTCAAGGGAGGGCACGGCAAATTCGGGCGTGCCCATGAAGACCAGGCGAGGAGGCGCCACACGCTGCCGCATGGAGGCTATCTGATGCGGGTGCGTTCGTCCCAGATGGGTACAACGAGCTCGAAATCACCGAAGCCGGTCTGGTCCACGAAGACAAACTGGCGTCCTATGCCATAGTAGTACCAGACCTCCCATGGCTCGGTATCAAAGCGGAATGGCTGCCGACTGACGTGATCCGGAAAGCCGTGCAGAACGTGTACCTGGCCCCGGTCCGTCTTCCAGCCGTCCTCCGAACTGCCGAAATTGCGGTTCGCGTAGTCGATGCGGAAGTAGTACTCCTCCATGCGCTCGTTGCGGTCGGTGCGCGGCGTTGGATCCCGCTCGCGCCAGAATTCCCGGAACCGCCTGAGTTTTTCGGCTTGCGTTTGGCCGCTGCGTATGTGGTCCATTTCCCGGCTCCTGGCGAAATACACGAGCTGGTCAATGGCCTGGTCAAGATCGGACAAATAGCTGGCAAGCCCGCTCCAGCGGGCGAAAAATGCGCGCTCGACGGTATCGACAACCTCGCCGGAGCGCCGGGCCAGTTCCAGCCGGATCACGTATTCGCCAACGTCCAGATCGGAAGCCGGGATTTGCGAAATGACTTGCCGGCGGCCTCTGGCCAGGAGCATGCTCTCCGTGGAAGAAAACACCGCGACAGGCTCGTGCTCCTGAACCGGCATTCCGAACATCGATCTGCCTGCAGGCCGCGGCTCCACCGTCGTGATTACGTCCAGGGAGTCGGCTTCGGAGGTATACAACTCGTAGTAGATCCCGAACGCGACACCGTCGGATGCCACCGCTCGGGCTACGCGCGGAAAGATGGTGTTGGTCTCAGCGTCAGAGCCGCGCAGCAGGACTATGTCGCTGATGGCCGGAGTTCGCGAAAGATCGCGCACGTCGATAATCCGCTCACGCAGGGCCGTAGCGCCGGAATTGCGGTCAAGAAAATCGAATGCGACCTCGTAGCGACCGGGCGGCAGGTTAACGGAGTGCGTGGTGTAGTCGTGCGTGTCCTCCGACTGCGTTGGCTCAAACGTGTCCTCGCGGAGCGACTGCTCCCATAGCGGCGACTGAATCACGGATGCGGGATAGCCCCGCTTGTCCAAGATGGAGATCTCCGCGCGAACCTCGTATGTGGCCAAAAACCCGTCCGGCGTAGCCTGGAAAGTCAGGTCCGCATACGAAATCCTGGTATAGAGATCGACGCGCGTTGCAGCCGCCGAATCGTCACCGCGCATGCTGACGGCATCCACGAAAAAGCGGACAGGTTCCTGCGCCTTGCTACCCGCCGGCAGCACCGCCAGGACGCACCAAAGCGCGGCCGCCCACCTTCGCAGGCGGCGCCGGCCCGGAGCCCTATGCTTGTGCGTTCGAGGATGCAAGAGCCTGGAGTGCAGTTCTTTCTGCCGACATGCTTGCCGAATGGCGCTACAGCTGCTGCGCCGCGCTAGCCGATACAACTCTGGGCGCGCCCTGTTTCCCGGCTGTGGATCAATCGGAAGCCGCCGCTAAGTATGCGGCTCACCGTAGAGTGCCGAGACGAATCGCCGGCGGTCAAACACCTGGAGATCGTCCAGACGCTCTCCCACTCCTATGTATTTTACGGGCACCTGGAATTCGTGGGAGATGCCCAGGACGATCCCTCCGCGCGCCGTGCCGTCCAGCTTGGTCATGACCAGGCCGGTCACCTCCACACTGCGCGTGAACTCCTGAGCCTGCCGGAGCGCATTCTGGCCTATGGACGCATCGAGGACCAGAAGCACCTCGTGCGGGCTGCCGGGCATCTGCCTGTCCAGCACGCGCCTGATCTTGGAGAGCTCGTCCATCAGCCCGGCCTTGGTGTGCAGCCGTCCCGCCGTGTCGATGATCACGACGTCAACGTCGCGGCGCCTGGCGGACGCAAGCGTGTCGAACGCCACGGCCGCCGGATCGGCGCCGTGCTGTTGGCGGACCAGGGGCACATCTGCACGGCCGGCCCAGACTTCGAGCTGTTCGATGGCCGCCGCGCGGAAGGTGTCGGCGGCGCCCAATAGCACGGTGCGGCCTGCCTCGCGGTAGTGAAAGGCGAGCTTTCCAATGGTAGTGGTCTTGCCCACGCCGTTGACTCCGACTATCAGGATAACGTGCGGCTTGTTCGGCAGCGCGGCTTCAAAGCCCACCGGCCGGTCCGTGCCTGATTCCTGCAAAAGCCGGGCCATTTCATCGCGAATAAGCTGCTTCAGCTCTGCGGTGGAGACGTACTTGTCGCGCGCTACGCGTTGCTCTACGCGGGCGATGATGTCAAGCGTGGTCCTGACGCCTACGTCGCACGTAATGAGCGCTTCCTCCAGTTCGTCCAGCACGGATTCGTCCACGTGGCTCTTGCCGCGCACCAGCCGTTCCAGCTTCCCGAAGAAGCTGCTGCGCGACTTGCCCAGGCTCTCTTCCAGCCGCTGCTGCTCTGCCTTCTTCCCGCGTCCGAAGATCCCCATGCCGATGCGGTCTACTCCTCAGCCAATTGGGGGCCAGCCGTCTTCGGAAGCGGGCGCGCACTGCCTTCGGTTGCCGGTGCCGGGTCACTCCCGGCGCGCACCAGCACAATATAGCGGCCCAGGTACAGCGCGAAAGAGTAGGTCATCAGGATGACAGTCGCCCAGATGCAGAAGTTCATCACGGGCTCGTCGGCCCTTAGCAGCGCCGCCAGGAGTGTAATCGCCATGGCGGTGACGGCTACCTTACCGGATCGCATGCTCATCTTGACCTCGCCGATTCTTCGCGCGAGAACTGTGCTGCCCGCCACGATGAGTCCATCACGAAGCACAACCACGCCCACAAACCAAATCGGCAGGTCCCCGTTCAGCACCAGCGCCAGTCCAATCAGCATTATGGCGGCCTTGTCGCAAAGCGGGTCCAGAATCTTTCCCCAATTGGATACCGTATTGGACCACCGGGCGACCTTGCCGTCGAACCAATCCGTCAGTGCCGCCAGTAGAATGAGGCCCAGAATCCATGCCGGATTCCTGTCCAGAAGCACAAGCACCACGACGGGTGCGGCAAGGGCTACCCGGAGCAGGCTCAGCACGTTTGCTGCAGTCCAGAATTTGCCCAGGGTCATTTGCGTGGCCATGGTCCAGGCACAACGGTTAGAAAGGATCCGGCAGCGGCTGGGAAGCTGCGAAAATAAGCTAACGGGCGCTATGGATTCTTTGATACGGAAGCAGGCGCATAATTGTGGCATTCTGTGCCGCAGGCCTTCACGCACGGGTTCCCGGCGATGGACAAGGGCATAGACACGCTGCTAAACGAGCGGATCCTGGTGCTCGACGGCGCCATGGGTACCATGGTGCAGTCAAGCGAACTCTCGGAGGAAGAGTTTCGTGGTAAGCTACTGGCGGCGCACCCGAGTCCGCTCAAGGGCAATATCGACATCCTGTGCCTTACCCGGCCCGCCGTGGTGCGCTCTGTACACGAGGCCTATCTCGCCGCCGGTGCTGACATCATCACCACCAATACGTTCTCGGCAACCAGTGTCTCGCAGGCAGACTACGGCACGGAGTCCTTGGCCTATGATATCAACCGTGCCGCAGCGAAGGTGGCGTGCGCGGCCGCTTCAGCCTATCCGGCCCTTGTTGCCGGTTCGGTGGGGCCGCTCAACAAGTCGCTTTCTCTCGCGCCGGTAGCGGGTGATGCCAGCTCGCGGGCGATCACGTTTGGCGAAGCCGCAGCGGCCTATGCCGAGCAGGTGCGCGGACTCCTGGACGGGGGCGTGGATGTGCTGCTGGTGGAGACGGTCTTCGACACGCTCAACGCGAAGGCGGCGCTCTATGCCATCTCGAAGGAGTTCGATGCCCGGGGCCGCATGTCGCCGGTTATCGTTTCAGGTACCATCGCCGACCTTAGCGGCAGAACGCTGTCGGGCCAGACGCCGGAAGCATTCTGGATCTCCGTGGCCCATGCGCCCGCGCTTCTTGCGGTAGGCCTGAACTGTGCCCTGGGATCGCCCCATATGCGCCCCTACCTGCAGGAGCTTTCGCGGGTAGCCGACACCGCAATCAGCCTCTATCCGAATGCCGGTTTGCCCAACGAGCTAGGCGCCTACGACGAATCTCCGGAATTCATGGCCGCCCATGCGCGCGCGTATGCCGAGGAAGGCCTGATCAACATCATCGGGGGATGCTGTGGCACGACGCCGGAGCATACCCGGGCGCTATGCGAAGCGGTCCGGGAGCTGAAGCCGAGACGGGTGCCCAGGGTTGCGCGCACGCTTCGGCTCAGCGGACTTGAGCCACTGGTGTTCCGCGAGGACCTCAACTTTGTCAACATTGGAGAGCGAACCAATGTCGCGGGCTCCCGCCGCTTCGCCCGGCTGATCAAGGCGGGCGATTTCGAGGCGGCACTCGCTGTTGCACGCGATCAGGTGGAAAACGGTGCCCAGATGGTAGACGTGAACATGGACGAGGGAATGCTGGACGGGCCGGCTGCCATGTCCACCTTCCTCCGGCTCATTGCGTCCGAGCCGGACATCGCGCGCGTTCCCATCGTCATCGACTCGTCCCGGTGGAGCGTGCTCGAGGCGGGGCTGCAGAACGTGCAGGGCAAATCCATCGTCAACTCGCTTTCCCTGAAGGAGGGCGAGGAATCCTTCAGGGAGCAGGCCCGCGAGGCGCGCCGCTTCGGCGCTGCCGTCATCATAATGGCCTTTGACGAACGGGGACAGGCAGATACCCTGGAGCGCCGAATCGAGATCTGCCGCCGCGCCTACGCCATTCTGACGGAGGAGCTGCAGTTTCCCAGGCAGGACATCATCTTCGATCCCAACATCTTTGCCGTGGCTACGGGCATTGCCGCCCACAATCGCTACGCCCTGGATTTCATAGAGGCCACGCGGTGGATCAAGCAGCATCTGGAAGGAGCACGCGTCTCCGGCGGCGTAAGCAATATTTCCTTTTCGTTCAGGGGGAATAGCCGCGTGCGGGAAGCCATGCACACGGCGTTCCTCTATCACGCGATGCGTGCCGGCATGGACATGGGCATTGTCAATGCGGGCCAGATAGAGATATACGAGAACATTGAGCCGGATCTTCTGGCCGCGATTGAGGATGTGCTCTTTGACCGGCATCCGTCTGCCAGCGACCGGCTTCTTGCCCTCGCGGATGCCCTTCACGGAACGCCCGACGCCGCTGAGACCCGACAGACGGTCTGGCGGGAGCTGCCCCTGGAAGAGCGCTTGCGCCATGCGCTCGTAAAGGGCATAGTCGAATACATCGAGGAGGATGTGGAGGAGGCGCGCCGGGTTTACGCCGTGCCGCTCGACATAATCGAAGGACCGCTGATGGATGCAATGAGCATCGTCGGCGATCTCTTCGGAGAAGGCAAGATGTTTCTGCCGCAGGTGGTAAAGAGCGCCCGCGTCATGAAGAAGGCAGTAGCGTACCTCATGCCGTACATCCTGGCGCAGAAGACTGCGGCGCCGGCAGCCAAGAGGAAGATACTCCTGGCCACCGTGAAGGGCGATGTGCATGACATCGGCAAGAACATTGTCGGCGTTGTCCTGCAGTGCAACGGCTACGAGGTCATTGACCTTGGCGTCATGGTGCCGGCAGACGTGATTATCCGAAAGGCACAGCTGCACGGTGTGCACGCGGTAGGGCTAAGCGGGCTCATTACGCCGTCTCTCGACGAGATGGTGCACGTGGCAGCGGAAATGGAGCGGATTGGAATGACCATGCCCTTGCTGATTGGGGGGGCGACTACCTCCAGTCTCCACACCGCCGTCAAGGTCGCTCCCAGGTACAGCGGACCCGCCATTCACGTGCTGGATGCCGCGCGCAGCGTTGCCGCGGCGAGTGCCCTTTTTTCCGCCACCCGGAAAGAGGCGTTCCTCCGCGAGAAGGAAGTGGCGTACCGGGAGATTCGCGATCGGCACCTCCGCCGCCGGCAGCGCCGCATATGCCTCCCGCTGGAAGATGCCCGGAGCAACTGCTACCGCGGCGACTACGCGAGTCCTGCGCCCCGGCAATTGGGCGTGACCACTCTCCGCAACTACAGCCTGAAGGAGATCCGGCCATACATAGACTGGACGCCTTTCTTTGCCACGTGGGAGCTTCGGGGAAAGTATCCCGAAATTCTGGATTCTGCCGAGAAGGGTGAGCAGGCTCGGCGGCTGCTCCGGGAGGCAAACGCGCTCCTTGACCGCATCGTGCACACCGGCGCACTGGTGGCCCACGGCGTATTCGGACTGTGGGCTGCGAACAGCGTCGGTGATGACATCGAGCTCTATGACGGGCCGGATGCGGGTGAGCGAATCGGCAGGTTGTTTATGCTTCGGCAACAGACAAGGAAATCACGCGGCCGGTTCAATCGTTCTCTGGCTGACTTCATCGCCCCCAGGCACTCGGGACGCCGGGACTATGTTGGCGCGTTTGCCGCGGGTGTGCATATGGGCTCCACGGACCTTGTCCGCATCTTCCGGGAGCAGCAAGATGACTACAATGCGATCATGACGGTGGCGCTTGCCGACCGGCTGGCGGAGGCCTTTGTTGAAAGGCTGCATCAGCGCGTTCGTAAGGAGCTCTGGGGGTATGCCGGGAGCGAGCAGCTGGCCGTAGCTGAATTGTTGGCCGAACGCTACCAGGGAATTCGCCCGGCCCCCGGGTATCCCGCCTGCCCCGACCACACGGAGAAGCGGACGCTGTGGAGGCTATTGCGTGCCGAGGAAACGGCCGGCATACGGCTTACGGAAACGCTGGCCATGCAGCCGGCCGCCTCCGTTTGCGGTTTGTACATCGCGCATCCCGATGCGGACTACTTCGACGTAGGCCTTCTGGGCCGGGACCAGATCGAAGACTACGCGGCGCGCAAGGGCTGCGCGGTCGAAGAAGCGGAGTACTGGCTCGGACCGAGACTGAACTACGAGGCCGGTGAATGAATTGAGAGCGGCGGATGCGCATCCGGGCAGCAATGGCGGCGCCCCCGTGCCGCGCGCGGCCAGATGTCCGATATCAGGCACGAGTAGCCGCTCGACGCTAGCGGTGCCGGAGCGCCGGTAGCCGGCCAGGTCGGCATTTCGGGCGAAATGCAGATACCGACGCGCTTGCATCGGGCATTTTATTTGTTCTTCTGGGCCTGCTCTGCCACGTTAGCGGGCGTGTAGGGAAGCCCCACTCCTGCGGATCACTCGCGATGCTAAAAGGTTCGATGGGCGATCCGATTACCGAGCGATGAACGGTTTTGTTGCCCTCAGATCAGTCCGCGCAGCAGGCATGGATTCCCTACGGGGAGCCGGAGCTTCCACGGCTGCGAAGGTCGTTGCGATCGCGGCATTTGCGCTCCTGACCGCGCTCGGCGCGCAGGTTCGTATCTATCTGTGGGATGTTCCGATTACCCTGCAGACGGTCTTCGTGTACGGAAGCGGCCTTGTGCTCGGAGCTCGCGGCGGATCCCTCTCCATGCTGCTCTACCTCTTGCTCGGATTGTTCTTGCCGGTCTATGCCGGCGACGGCTATGGACCGGCATATCTGGTCAGTGCAATGAGCGCGGGATACCTGTTCGGCATGCCGCTCTCGGCGGCGGTAATCGGGCGGCTTTCCCGCCACTGGAACAGCGCAACCGGCAGCATACTGTCAACGGCCTGCGGCTCAATTGCCCTCTTTGCCTGTGGCGTGATCTGGTACCACTACGCTGCCGGTCATGCAACCTGGCTTGAATCCATCGACAAGGGCTGGCTTCGCTTTGTTGCCTTTGATGCGGCAAAGATTCTCTTCGTAGGGCTGGCGTACAGCGGCTTGCGGCGTGTGTGGTAGACCCCGCGCGAGCGTTCGACGCAGGCGCAAGGAATGGGAGCAGTCATGAGTCTGGCCGGAGCGGGCACGTTGCCGCGGATCCTGATTGCTCTTGGAGCTGCGCAGATTGCCATTGCGCCGACATTTGGACAAGACAGCGTGCTCGATGAGCCCTTTGTCCGGAATCGGGCCAAGGAAGGGCTTGATCTGCTCTACGACATGCGGTTCGAGGAGGCTGCGTCTCTTTTCAGTTCGATTGGCGAGCGATATCCCGCACATCCGATTGGGCCCCTTCTGGCGGCGCTGAACACGTGGTGGCAGATTCTGCTGGACTTTTCCAATACGGAGCACGACGAAGCATTCTACGCCGCGATGACGGACGTCGTGGATCGGTGCACGGAGATTCTTGAGGCGGATCCAGGCGACTTCGACGCCATGTTTTTCAAGGGTGTCGCACTGGGGTTTCGCGGGCGCCTGCGATCCAACAGGCGGGACTGGCTGCGTGCTGCCGCGGACGGCAAGCGGGCCATGGACTACGTACTGGAGGTGGCCCGGCAGAGGCCCGAAAGCCACGATTACGCTTTCGGCCAAGGCCTGTATCGCTACTATGCCGCGGTGATTCCGGATCGCTACCCTGTCGTCCGTCCGCTGCTGGCATTCTTGCCCAGGGGTGACCGCGTCGAGGGATTGGCTTCCTTGGAGAGGACCGCGACCTTCGGCCATTATTTCCGCTCGGAAGCGACCTATTTCCTGCTCCAGATCTACTACCTGTACGAGAGCGACTACGCCAGGAGCCTGGAATACGTGGGGCGGCTTCGTGATACGCATCCCGGCAATTCCTTCTTCCACACGCTGGAGGGACGCATCCATGCCCGCTGGGGAGACTGGGCCAGGTCCGCAGCAGTCTTTGACGACGTGCTGGACCTGTTCAAGAGTGGAGCCCCGGGATACACGCCTGCCATGGCGGAGCAGGCCCTGTATTACATGGCGCGAAGTCACATGGAGGACGGCAGGTACACGGAGGCCCTGACGCTACTCCTCCAACTGGAAGCGCTCTCCGCGCGGCTGCCCCAGGACACGTATTTCAAGGTCATGGGCCGCCTGAATCAGGGTATGGCGTATGACGCGACAGGACGCCGCGATCTCGCGCAGAATCGGTACGAACAGGTGCTTGCCATGCAGGAGTGGGGATCATCCCAGCGCCAGGCGCGGCGCTTTCTTCGAACGCCGTTCGACCCCCGGACGGGCAATTAGAGCCGGGCCCCGCGCATCCGGCATGGACTTCTTTGATGGCCGTATTTCTCTAGATTAGTTCAAGCAAAACCATTCCATCGATGCCAAGACTATTCCTGGGCAAGTTTCTGCTGCCACTGGGCCTGTTTCTCGCCGGCACCTTACATGCACAGGGTACGGAGCCCGTAACCGTAAGTGACCTGCTGCAAATCCGGCAGCTTAGTGATGTCACTGCATCACCGGACGGCAGATTTGTAGCCTACGCGGTACGCTCTGTCGTGGAGGATGAAGAGGACAAGCTGAGCTACCGGTCACAGATCTGGATCGTAGCGGCCCACGTTGCGGAAAGGCCGCGTCAGGTGACCTTCCACGAGGATGGCGCAAGCTCGCCTGCCTGGCATCCGGATGGCGACCGGCTGGCGTTCGTGCGCCGAATCGACGGCACGCCGCAGATCTTTGAGATCTCTATATACGGAGGCGAAGCCAGGCAGCTTACACGGTTCGCGCATGGCGCGTCCTCACCACAGTGGGCCCCGACGGGCGAGAGGCTGCTCTTCTCTACAACGCTTACAACCAGTGAACTGGATTCGCTTGCCGGAATGGCACCATCCTGGTCAGATGAGCGGCCGGGGCGGAGCAGGAATGATGTTCGCGGCCAGAATCCGGATCCCGACGGCACGCTGGGTCAGGTAAGGGCATGGCTCGCCGAGAATGAGGACGGGTCCAACCCGCGCGTCTTCACGCGCCTCAACCTGCAAGGCGAACTGGCGTTGGAGCCCGAGCCAAGGTTCCAGCACTACTTCAGCCTGGAAATAGAACAGGGAGCGACGCGCCTCGTGACGAGGCGGCATTACGGCTTCAGCGGCGCGGAGTGGCTGCCGGACGGCAGGCAGATTCTGGTCAGCGGGTACCCGGAAGAAGCCGATCATCCCGATCGTGAACGTGACAGGGACATATTCCTGATCGACGTGGCAGACGGCCGCATGCAGCGCCTGCTGAACATAGAACAGTTCAGCCTCAGCAGCCCCAGGCTGTCTCCTGACGGCAATCAGGTCTCCTTCCTGGCCAGGGACCTTGATGATCCGGGCTATGCCCAGTCCGAGCTGGGGGTCTTTGCGCTGGACGGTCGCAGTCCGCCCGAGTTCCTGACCACGGGATTTGACCGGAATGTCGGCAGCGCGAGGTGGTCTTCGGACAACTGGTTTTTGTACTTCACGGCGCCCTCGGGCGGAGGCTTTCCGCTCTTTAGGCTTGCGGTCAACGAGGGAAAGGTCGCGGTCAGCAATGAGCCCCTGGCTGAAGACGAGGAGGCGCCGGACAGTCTGGTGGCCGATAGCCTGGCGGCCGACAGTCTGGCAGCGCTTGCGCGAGATTCCTACCTGGCCGGTGAAGTAATCCGGAGGGGGCTGCAGGTCGAGCGGCTAACCGGTCTTGACCAGGGCATTCGCAGCTATGACCTGACGAGAGCCACGGCTTATTTCGTGCTGACGGAAGTGACCAATCCGTATGAGCTGTACGCGTCTACCATGGATTTTGGCAGGCACAGGCCGATGAGTGATCACAATACAGGCTGGCTCCGCTCAAAGCGCATCAGCATACCGGTATCCTTTGCCGTAGAGAGGGAGGATTTCACCGTCCCGTATTGGGTCATGAACCCCGCGTTTCAGGAGCCGGGTCGCCGATATCCTGTTATGCTCGAGATTCACGGCGGGCCGGCCGCCATGTGGGGGCCGGGCGAGGCCACGATGTGGCATGAGTTCCAGGTCATGGCTGCTAAGGGATATGCCGTCGTATTCAGCAATCCTCGCGGTTCGGGAGGGTACGGGAATGCGTACCGGCGGGCAAACTACCAGAACTGGGGCGACGGACCGGCCTCGGATGTCCTGGCGGCCCTTGAGGACGCCATGCGGCGGCAGCGCTGGATGGATCCGGACCGGCAGGTTGTTACCGGGGGCTCTTACGCCGGATACCTCACGGCCTGGATCGTTTCGCAGGACTCGCGCTTCAGGGCGGCGGTCGCCCAGCGCGGCGTGTACGATCTCGATACCTTTTTCGGAGAGGGCAATGCCTGGCGACTGATCCCTTCGCACTTTGGGGGATATCCCTGGGAGGAGGAAAGTGTGCTCAGTTACAACTCTCCGCTTACGCACGTGGACCAGATACGGACGCCGCTTCTAATCATGCATGCCGACAATGATCTCAGAACAGGTGTGATCCAGAGCGAGGTCTTGTACAGAAGCCTCAAGGTCCTGGGCCGCCCGGTGGAGTACGTCCGCTACCCGGATGCCGGACATGATCTTTCGCGATCCGGTCATCCGAAGCAGCGCATGGACAGGCTGCTGCGCATTTACGAGTTCATGGAGCGCTACGTGGGGCAGGGCCGGTAGCGCACGTGAAACGCCGGCTTCGCCAGGAAACCGCCAGACTTGCCGGGGCCATAAGGGCGCTGGACGCCCAGACGGCTACCGTGCTGGTCCTGTACGTGGTTTTCATCATCATCCAGTTCAAACTGGGCAGCCGCCGCTTCTTTCTTGAGCGCATCGGTGACGGAGATCTGAATTCCTGGGCATGGTGGTTCGGGGCTCAGGCCGTTACAGGTTTCGTCTTGCCCGTTATTGTGCTGCACCGGGTTTTCGGGCGGTCCCTGGGGGCCATCGGGCTCGGCGCCGGCGACTGGAAGTTCGCGGCCGTGGTAGTGGCGCTGTACTTGCCTCTTGTCATGGCGGGCACGTGGGTGCTTTCCGGTGACGTCGCGTTTCAGGCCAGCTACCCGCACTTTCGCGGCGCGACCCGAAGCTGGTCCCTGTTCGCCTCTTACCACGCGCTCTTCCTGCTTTACTGGATAGGGTGGGAATACCTCTGGCGCGGCTTCATGCTGTTCGGCACGGCGCACACGATGGGCGCGTACGCTATCCTGATCCAGGCTATCCCGTTCGCGCTGCTGCACCTGCAGAAGCCCATTCCCGAACTTGCGCTATCGGTAGTAGGCGGCATTGCGCTTGGAGCGGTCTGCTGGCGCTGCAGATCCTTCTGGGTCGCCGTGCCCCTTCACGCGCTGCAAATGCTGTTCTTGGATTTCTGGTGCACGCTACGAATCCGGGCTGGAGTATCGGGAATCGGTTCTGCGGCCGTGTGGGAGCTGCTCAGGTAGCCTGAGCACCGCATCGGCACATAGAGGCCTTTCGCGGCCCAGATTTCGGCATTTCCGACCGCGCCGTCATCCCGAACTCGGTGTCGACCCACCGCTTACGGTCAGCGGATATACTGCTACGATGGGTGCATCGAATTCGTCATGCTGAAGCAGGAGCACCCAGTCGGGCCCGGCATCCATCAGGATTGCACCTGCCGCAATTGTGAGACGGCGAATCCAGTTGCCGTCCGGGTCCAGGAGGTGCAATTCCTGATCCGGCGCTCGCCACTCGTGCGTCGTTACCCAAAAGCTGCCGTCAGGCAACGAAAGGAGCCCTTCGTACGCGGGAAATCGATCCGGCAACCCTTGCCGGATGTCTGGCCAGCGGTCTCGCTCGAAGCTCTGTCGCTCCTCGGGCGAAGCGTAATCGGCAAGCCTGGCCTCCAGGAATTTGCGCACGTGGCCGCGTGTGACATTCAGGCTTGGTCCGCTCCAGCGAGCGATGCGACGGAGACTCCCGGTCCAGTCCACCTGTTGGAGGTCATAGTTGTCGGCCGACCCGAACCATACCCCTGTGGGTGCGACTGCGAATACCATTTCTCGGCCCCACGTCTTTGGACTGTCGCCCCTTCCATAGTACCTACGTTCGCCCCCAGGAATTCCCGAGCGCAGGGTGACTACGCCATCACTCCTCTGCCAGTCAAGAGTCATCGTCCATCGATAGGTGTCCCCTTCGGCCACATTTAGTCCTTCCCATACTGAGACAAAGTCCGGCCAGGGAACAAAAACTAGCTCGCCGCCAGGTGTACAGGCCGGATCGCCGTACGGGTGCACGCCAAGCGCACCGACCGACCGCACGTCTGCCACGCTGCCGTCCGGTTCGAGTTCGGTAATCCGCTCAAGAGCCCAGTCGAATACCGTGATCGGCGAACCCGGGCAATTGCGAAGCAACGTGAGTCCCTTAAACTCCCCCGGACCCTCGCCCTCCTGACCGCTTGTCCACAAGTGGATTCCGTTGGCATCGAACAACCGCACTTCGTAGCTCTGCTCATCCGCCACGACTACGCTTCCGTCCTCCAGCCGAATCGCGCCTGTGACTTCGCCGAAGAGGTATTCCGGCGGACCGTCAAACATGCCAATCCGCAGTAGCGGTTCATCTGCCAGGACCAGGTCTGGCTCGCGTGGAACACGGCTTTCAGCCACCGTCTGAAAGGCATGCGTCGTGGCAGGCATAGCGAAAAGCACAGCCAACAGAAATGTGCTCCGCTTGCCGAATGCCCTGATGCGGAAGCCGGAAGCGGCATCCGGGCTCATCAAAACAGGTCCGACTGTTCTTCCTCGTGCTTGCCCAGGATTTGCGCATCCCACGCCGTTCATAGTTGGTTGCCTATACATGTAGTGCTTTGCTAAGAGTCTTGCAGTTTACAACGCGAAGTTTGATGCAATGAGTGGCCGTGCCACGCCGCCAATCGGTCATGGCTCCTGCGACAAAGCCAAAGTCTCCGGCACCACGAGCTCAACACGTCGGATGCCAATTTGCTCCAATCTTTTCCCAACTTTGACTATCGTAGTCGCATCAAGGGAGCCGGTCAAACATCCGAAGAGTCGGTGTCCTCGGCACGTTTTAAACAATCGCAGTTTCTTGCAATTGATATGAATCGCGACCTGCATACCAAGCTACTGCAGGCTGTCGTGGCGGGCCTTGGACTGGTCATTTCGGTCGCCTATACTGGTGGAGGCCCCTGCGATATAGTCCAGGATGGGCTGCCCGCAATTCGGCTCGTCGAAACGCTGCGGATCGGCGACAAAACGCCAGAGGACGGCGTGATCTTCGGAGACATTGGCGGTCTCGTCGCAGTAGACGGCCAGGGTCGGATCTTTGTCGGGGAGCGTCAGGATCCGCAGATCTATGCCTTCACGTCCGGTGGGGAACTCATCCGTTCCATCGGAGAGGAGGGCGCTGGCCCAGGTGAATTCTCGCGCCTTTCTGGGGTCCGTATTGGCCCCGGCGATACGCTCTACGCCTTCGATTCCAGGGCAAAGCGGATTTCGGCAATTGATCCTGCCTCGCTGGCTTTGGCCCATACCACTACCGTGGCCTCGGACAAAGACACCCGGCCTGCCCGTGACCTGATCGGAGTGCATGAGGAGGGCTTCCTTGTTACGTACGAGGACTTGCCGTTGCCGGGTACAGACTTTGAATCGGAACGCTTTGTGTACCTCAGATCGGTAGGGCGTAACGGGCAGCCCGCGGATGAGCCAATCGTCCGGGTACCGTCGAGCAAGTTTATGATGGTACAGAGAGAGTCCCGCTTCTTGGGCGTAGCCATGCCTTATTCGCCGTATCCGGTGATCTATCTGGCTCCGGACGGGCACATTTACTCGGGTTCAACCGAGTCTATCGCCGTCTCCGTCAGGGCAATCAGCGGTGCAGAGCGAAGATTCATTCTCCACGCCTTGGAACCCATTCCGATAACAAGAAACGAGCTCGATGGGTGGATAGATCGGCGCTCCGAAGATGCGGCTGAGCAGCTCCGCAATTCCAATTTGAATGAGACCAAGCCGGCCTGCTCCACATTCGTTGCCGATGACCACGGCAGGATCTGGGTAAGACGTACATTGGCGGATTCCGATGCGGCCGCTGCTCAGTGGCTGGTGCTTGACGCTCAAAGCCGCAGGGTAGGCGAGGTAGCATTGCCTACTTCGGTCACCCTGGAAGTGGTTATTGGCAGAAGGGCTTATGCCGTCGACGAGGGAGACGAAGGCCTTACGCTCGTGGTCTATGCGGTTGCAGAGTAGCTACGAGGTTGTTCTGCGGTTCCGTGTGGCCGAGTGTCATGCGGCAGTGTTGCACTAAGACCGGCCTACGGAGGTCATTTCAGGCGCGGTTGGGGCACCGTGAAATGCGCACTCGCCGCCGTCATTGCGCCGGGCCGGACACGATTGGCACCAAATGGCACGATTTGAACAGCTCGTTCAAATGCCCCGAAATCAGCGGCGTGCTCGCAACAGCCACGACTCGACGTATCCCTTCCGGCAAACGCCTCACAGCCACGTAGGGCGCGCCCTGGTCGCCAGTTCCCACAAATGCGACGAGGCCGTTCGGACCAAAGGCCGTAGGCATCGCGGTGGAACCGGGCTCGTGAGTGCCTAGATAGTGTCCATCCGAAGAAATAAGATCAATAAGTCTGGCATCCGGCCCTTCATCGCCCCGGTGAAGGACCCATATTGTGCCTTCCCAGCTCGTCCTGAGGTTGATAATCACCGGGATCTCGTGATAAAACTCCATGGCCTCAATCTGGCCGCGGCGGAATTCGATCATTCTCTGTCGCAGCGGGTCGCCGCCCCCATCTCCGAGATCTTCCAGCTGCCGCTCAATCTCAGAGGTTCTGATGCGGCTTGTCACGGGTCGAGGCAGAAACGGGCGATTCAGGATCCGGGTCACAGCGCCGCCTGGTACAACGAATTTGATCGCGTAGGAAGAGGAGTCGGTGTACACTATGGCCCCGTTCGGAAGCACGCCCGCTCTGAGCCGAGGCTTGAATCCATCCGGATCACCGGGCGGCTTCCAAGCGGCGGCAACAGAGTCGATGCCAGCCTGACTGCCGCTCAGATTGTAGCTCAAGACATACCGCACCGAGGGTTCCGATGCCTCGTCTTCCGACCGGGGCGCCGTACGAGCCAAAGAATTGACCTCCGTCGTGGAAAGAATCCGGTCCATTTCGGGGAACGCCTGGAGGCCACTGATCAACATAAAGTCCATCTGGCTGTCTCGAAACGGAATCGTGCGTTCGAAGCCACCGTCCGCACGGAATAGAGTAAATCCCAACTTACCTGGGTCGTAGACGGCCACTCGTCCGTCCCGCATCACGGCGAACTCCAGCGCGGCCGAGGTGCTGCTGCCAAACTCACCGGGGCCTTCACCTTCCTCAATGAATTGGCGTACCAGATTGGCTTGCAGGTCAACAACGTAGATCCGAACCGCTTGCGTGTCCAGGATGTAGAGGTTTCCGGCCGCGTCGAAGCCGACGCCGGCAATATCGCCGAAAGTATCCCAGCCATTCCCATCCACCGAGCCCAACCGGTAGACATCCTCGAAGTCGGCGGATAAAGGTCGATTTTCGGCTGGCAGCTCGATCATGTTCTGAGCGGCCGCAGATCCGGCTGACGCGACAAGTAACGTCATAGACAGCGGGACCAAGGCGCTCGTCATGGTACGCACCTTCTGCGTCCGAATTGCCTTCCTGGTCATGCTCATCCGTTGTCTTGTCTGCGGGGCCAAGCCCCGTGGCTCCTTTGATCAGCTAAAAACGAATCCCTAAACGCTATTCGCTTGGTCAATTTAGCGAATGAGTCCGTTTGTCGGCAGCCTGGACTGGTGAGATTTCCCGACTGGCCCGGTCCAATGCCGGCACGCTTGGCGGGCCGGTTGCTCGAGCTGCCGAGGCAAACAGGAAGTAATCCCGCAGGGTCCGGCGATTGACGAACAGCGGCAGGGTTGAATATGCGTTTTTCGTCACGGTGCGACAATCCCAAGATAACTCTCGCCAACTTGGGACCCCGTTATCGCCCGAAGCTTGATTCAAAGAAGAGGGGACGGCGCCATTGCCAGACACCGCGCCTCGGTGCGCGTTTGAAAAGTACAATCGTCATTTCCGGTGCCCGCCTGGAAGATGTGCAGGGTTACATTTAGGGGGCCCGGTTTTGAGAGGGATGCACTTGGAGAACCAAAGCGCGAATGGGCATAAGCGAATACAGAAGGGTTATACAGCCGGTCACGAGTTAGATCGGCTTGCAATTGGAACCGGGATGTTGTAGTACGGCCGCTCTGTGCCTCGACCATTGTATCGCTGCCGCCGCATCGCCCTTTTGCAGTTGCGGAGATTGCAAGACCCGCCAGGGCCTTTGGGGCGGGCGCGATAAAGGGTTATCGGGCGTTACGAATCGGGCTACAAGGAGTCCATTGAGTTGGAACAACTCGGCATCAAGCCAGGGTCTGGCCGGATCGCCGTATAACCGTGTGGAGGCGTTTTCAGGCGACAGAGCAGGATAGCACAGCGTACCCACTAATCGGAAAATGCGGATCTGTTCTCGCCGGGAGGATGTTAGTCCTCGTAACGTGGCAATCGTACACTGCCATGGAGGCCGAGTCATGAGCGTGAAAATCGGACTACGACCGGTGCATCCGGGAGAAATTCTGCGCGATGAACCGGCAGAGCTGGGCATGTCCGCCAGTGCTCTTGCAAAAGCTCTGGATGTGCCCGCAAACAGAATAACAGATATTTTGAGAGGGTGCCGCGGCGTTTCAGCGGACACGGCCCTGCACGTTGCCGAGTTCTTTGGTACTTCGGCACAACTTTGGCTTAATCTGCAATGTACTTTCGAATTGCGATCCGCTGAAATCGCTGCGGGCGACAGAATTAGGAAGAGCGTTGCGAGATTACAATCCAGATTGACCAAATTCGACACGCCTGCACGGTTCGCTGGATAATGAGAGGATCAGGAATTTGCTTGGATTGGCGGCTTGAGACGCTGAACGCTAGTCCCAGATGCTTTCGACGGCCGACTGGGGACTGGAGGTGCCCGATAAAACGTTTGAGTCGGCAGTTCCCTGCTTCAAGACTGACGCGATACGACAAACCCTGATCCAGCTCGCGACTCGGCATTAAAGTGCAGCCGCCCCATTTAGTACTCGTGATCGTCGTTGATCTCAAGTAAATCTGACGTTAGCCAGGGCACTCGAAAACTTTTCCCAGAACGTCTCGACTCATAGCCTCGCCGCAGCGTTCTCGTGGAAACGGAGACCGACAAATGAGGCAAACACATATAGTCTCGACCCGCTGCATATTCCGGTCGATCTCGACCACTTGTTCCGGTGGAAGTCGACCACCTGTTCCAGTTGAAGCCGACCACTCATTCCGGTGGAAGTCGACCACTTTTGGTGGACTGCCGGAATGGCAGGGGGAGCCGGTTTAGCCGGGCTGTCAGCGTGACTGGAGATTCTGTTACCACCCCGGGTTTGGGGTGCCTCGTCATTCAGCTACGAGGTACTCCATGCCGGCAAAAAGAATCTCCATGCGCAAACTCAAAGAGATATTACGCCTGAAGCACCAGGGCGGGATGGGTGTGCGGGCCATCGCCCGCTGTCTGGGCATATCCCACAGCACGGTCATCGACTATCTGCGCCGCGCCCGGGCGGCCGGACTCGCATGGCCCTTGCCTGAGGACATCACGGAAGAGGCGATGGAGCAGAAGCTCTTTAGCCGTTCCCTGCTGCCCAAGACCCGGCGTCCGCTGCCGGACTGGGCGTACGTCCACCAGGAGCTCAAGCGGAAGGGCGTAACGCTGGAGCTGTTGTGGGAGGAGTACAAGCAGGCACACCCGGACAGTACAGCCGGTTCTGCAAGTGCTAGCGCATGAGGAAGAATGCGCGCGATCTAGTCACGCATAGGGAGAAATGCTCCTTGTGGACTATGCGGGTCAAATCATGCCGGTCGTGGATCCCGATACGGGCGACGTGCGAAAGGCCCAGCCCTTCGCGGCTAGGCTCGGATACTCCAATTGCAGGTTTTTCGAAGCCGCGTGGACGCAAGAGCCGCACGACCGGACCGCTCCCCATCGCCGAGCCATTGAATTCTTCGGGGCTGTGCCGCGCTACGTGGTAGCCAACAGCCCGTAGGCGGCCGTGGTCAAGGCTCACCGGTGCGATCCAGATCTCGACTCGACGTACCAAGAGCTGGCCACGCACTACGGCACCACAATAGTCGAGCTAAGCGGAATTTGCACTAGATCAGGTGTAGAAGGTCCCGATGTAATAGCCACGCGAATTTGACACGGTGCTCTCTTTCTCTAGGTAGCTGACGGAATAGTTGGACTTCGATACGTAAATACGGGTTTTCCCTTTCAGGTTTTCGAATGTGATGTCACCCGCCGAATTCTGAGTGATAGTGTTGTAGCCGCGGTAGTATGTCAGGTCCTCCGAAGGAGCTTCGCCGACCACGATGATTGCGGGATCGATCTTTTCCAGCCACTTCTTCGGTACTCGGCCTCTCTTACGGCCGTGATGAGGTGCGAACAAGACGTGAGAGGGCTGCGGAATAATAGCGTCCTCAATTTTCGACATGAAATTGGTCTCAAGGTCGCCCATCCATATCATGCTTACTCCGTCTTTGAGGCTGTAATGGATAATTGGCGACAGGTTGTTGGGGCTTCCGCCGTCTCCTGCCTGCTGAAGTGCCTCTTTAAAATGCTGGTTAGTCAGGATGGGCCAGAGCATGTTAATGCCGGAAGAACGTAAGCGTGCGGCGAACTGCATCTTGATCGGGTAACGAGTTCTCGGGAAATTACTGCAAGTACCGAGAACTCAAATCCTGGATCGCATGGCAAGACTCAGACGTACGGCGGAAGAGATGTTTCCGTTGGTGCAGCAGT